>NZ_PDHT01000002.1:0-316394 GCF_002917135.1 Methylobacterium sp. V23 | reverse complement strand
TACTGTGTCTCAAGACACGGGAGAGTCGGTCGCCGCCAGACCTGCACAGAACAAGTGACGCTCACACCGAGCCATTCCCTCCAAGCGATCCAAGGTGGCGCGGGGTGGAGCAGCCCGGTAGCTCGTCAGGCTCATAACCTGAAGGTCACAGGTTCAAATCCTGTCCCCGCAACCAAACACAAACGCTAAGAGGCCCGTCGCACAACACACGCGACGGGCCGCTCGGCGTTCTAGGCCTAGGCGAACAAAAGCCCGCCCCGGTGAAAACCAGGGCGGGCTTTTCGGCGTTTAGTCGCTTCACATGCCTACCGCAACCAAGACGTGAAAAAGTAGATCAACAGGATGATGGGGATCGGGATACCGATCAGCCAAAGCAATCCGCCCTTCAACATCGACTGGTTCCTTCCTCACGATCTGTTGTTCATCAACGGCGTCGAGAGGAAAGCGGTTCCGCCTACAGCGTTTCGCGCTGAGGCTTGCCATTGCGCTCGTAATAATACGGAATGGTCCGGTAGGGCGCGAAGCCTCCCTGAGCCTGCGCCTCAAGGTCGTCGAGGACGACCCGAGTAATCCGAGGCAGATCGAGAGCGCGCGCCTCGGTGAAGCTCACCCAGACGAGTTCCACCAGTTCCGCGTCGGGCGAGACGACGCCAGGGATCTCATCGGCGATGGCAGTCCGGTCCGCCGCGAAGAAGCGGGTGTCGAACCGGCGCGGGCGGCCCGGCGGGGTGATCGCCCGGGCGACGAAGTGCAGGGCCTCGAGATCCGGAAGGATGGCGGCCTCGCGAAAGGCGCTCCAGGTGCCGGCCGGGGCGGTATCCGGGGGGCCGTAATCGCGGGTTCCGAGCAGTAGGCCGGTCTCCTCGTAGGTCTCGCGGATCGCCGCGAGGGCGAGCACGCGCCCGAGGCCTTCACCCCCCCTTGCGACCTTCACCGCCAGGGCGTCGTTGCTGCGCGCCGACAGCGCGCCGGCCACCGGCATGTGCCGGTCGCCCGGTTCGATCCGGCCTCCGGGAAAGACGAACTTGCCGGGCATGAAGGCGAGGCTGGCATGCCGGCGCCCCATCAGAATCCGGAGTGCACGCTTGCTCCGGTCGAGCAGGATCAGGGTCGCGGCGTTGCGCGGTCTCAGGGCCGCCTTGCGGGCTGACGCCTCAGGCGGGACCGAATCCGGCCGCTCGGTCGGCGGCACGCCCGTCGGCTGGTCCATGCGGCCTCTCCTCGCCCTGCGGCCCCGTCGCCGCGCCCGGCACCGGTAGCGTGGCGAAGCCGTGCATGCCAAGCGCATATTGCAGCCCGACCACTGCGCCCTTCACCGGCTGCAGCAGCGCCAGCGATCCGAGCAGCGTGACGAGGGGCCAGAAGGTCAGCTGAAACCAGAGGGGCACGTCGTAATTCATCTCGCTCTCGAGGAGGAAGTACCCGACGATGTGACCGACGATGAAGATGACGATGTAGGGCGGCAGGTCGTCGGCCCGGTGATGCGACAGTTCGAGGCTGCAGACGTCGCAATGCGGCCGGACCTTGAGGAATTTTCCGAAGATGCGGCCCGCGCCACAATGGGGGCAGCGGCCGAGGAAGCCGCGTCCCATCGCACGCAGGAGCGGGGTGCGTTCGGCCTGGCCCGGCTCGACGGTATCGGTCATCTCGACTCCTCGCATGGCGCTCAGCCTAGACCCTTCGCCTCAGCGACGCGAGCCGCGGTGGCGCGACCCGGTATTGCGGATGCCGGCCGGCCGGCCGGGAGCGCCGGGCTTGCGAACCGAGCGGTTCGGCCCGGGGCGCGTTCCGCGTTCCGGCCGTGCCTGTCCCTCCGACAGCAATTCGAAGCGCAGTGCTCCGGCCACCGCGGCCGCCTCCACCAGGCGGACCTCGACCCGGTCGCCCAGCCGATGGGTCTCGCCCGAGCGCTCACCCACCAGGGCATGCTTGGCCTCGTCGTGCCGATAATAGTCGGCCCCGATAGTGGAGATCGGCACGAAGCCGTCGGCCCCGGTCTCATCGAGCTTGATGAACAGCCCGGAGCGGGTGACGCCGGAGATCTGCCCGGTGAAGGTCGCGCCGACCCGGTCGGCGAGGTGATGGGCGATGAGGCGGTCGATGGTCTCCCGCTCGGCTGCCATGGCCCGGCGCTCGGCCGCCGAGATCTGCTCTCCGATCTGGTCGAGGGCGGCCACGGACATCTCCGAGGACAGGCCGTCCGAGCCGAGGCGGCAGGCGGTGATCAGGGCCCGGTGCACGATGAGGTCGGCGTAGCGCCGGATCGGCGAGGTGAAGTGCGCGTAGCGCCGGAGGTTGAGCCCGAAATGGCCGAGATTCTGCGCGGCGTAGACCGCCTGCGCCTGGGAGCGCAGCACGACTTCGTTGATGAAGATGGCGTGCTCAGTCTCGGCCACGGTGGCAAGGATGCGGTTGAACAGGGCGGGTCGCAGGATGCCCTCCTTCGGCAGCTTGATGCCGATGGAGGCGAGGACCTCGCCGAGCGCCCGCATTTTCTCCAGGGCCGGCTCGTCGTGCACCCGGTAGATCAGGGGTTGGCGCGCCTGCTCCAGGGTCTCGGCCGCCGCGACGTTGGCCTGGATCATGAACTCCTCGATGAGCCGGTGCGCGTCGAGGCGGGCCGGGACCACCACGCGATCGACCGCCCCGTTCGTCGTGAGCAGCACCTTGCGCTCCGGCAGGTCGAGCGCCAGCGGTCCGCGGGCGTCGCGGGCCCGGCGCAGAGCCTCGTAGGCAGCCCAGAGCGGACGCAGCACGGGCTCGAGCAGGGAAGCGGTGGTCTCGTCGGCGAAGCCGTCGATGGCGGCCTGGGCCTGGGCGTAGCTGAGCTTGGCCCGCGAGCGCATCATCACCCGGTGGAAACTGTGCCGGCGCTTGGCGCCCTCGGCATCGATCACGATACGGACGGCCAGGGCCGGCCGGTCCTCGGCCTCGCGCAGGGAGCAGAGGTCGTTGGAGATGCGCTCCGGCAGCATCGGCACGACCCGGTCGGGGAAGTAGACCGAATTTCCCCGCAGGAGCGCCTCGCGGTCGAGGGCCGAACCCGGGCGCACGTAGGCGGCGACGTCGGCGATGGCCACGGTGACGACGAACCCGCCCGGATTGGCCGGGTCGGGATCGGGGTTCGCCATCACGGCGTCGTCGTGATCCTTGGCATCCGGCGGGTCGATGGTCAGGAGCGGCACCTCGCGCCAGTCCTCGCGTCCGTCGAGGCCCACCGGCACCACGGCGTCGGCTTCCGCCAGGGTGGCAGCGGCGAAGACGTGGGGGATGTGGTGGAGATGCAGGGCGATCAGGCTGATCGCCTTCTCCGAGCCGAGGGAGCCGAGGCGCTCGCGCACCCGGCCCTGGGGCAGGCCCAAGCGGCTCTCGCGCTGAAGGGTGACGCTGACGAGGTCGCCGTCGCGGGCGTCCCCCTCCTCGCCGGCGGGAATCGCGACCTCCCGGCCCTGCGCCCGCTTCTCCACGGGGATGATCCGTCCACCCTCGGGGCCGGCGCGGAAGATGCCGATAATGTCGGACTTGTTCTTGCCCAGCACCTTGATGACGCGGCCGGTGTAGCGGCCCGGCTCGCCGGCACTGGCCTCGACCCGCATGAGGACGCGGTCACCGATGCCCGGCGCCGGCTGGCCCGGGCGCTTCCCGCCGCGGGGCGTAGCGACGGTGATCTTCGGGGCAGCGCCGTTGCCGATATCCCACTCGGCGGGACTTGCCAGGAACTCACCGTCGCGGTCCCGGGCGGTGATGTCGGCGAGCACCACGGGCGGCAGGCGGCCGGAGGGTGCGAGGCCGCCGCGACCGCGGGCGATGGCGCCGTCCTCCTCGATCTCCTTCAGGATGCGCTTGAGGCCGATCCGGTCGGCACCCTTGATGTTGAAGGCCGAAGCGATCTCGCGCTTGCCGACCTTCTCGGTGGAGGCGGCGATGAAGGCGAGGATCTGCTCGCGGGAGGGAAGGCCGGCGGCGCCGGGATTGGGATTGATGCGTTTTGCCAAGGGATCCGGCTCGCTGCGCGGGCGCGAAGCCATACGCGAAGAGGACGTGTCTCGCCGGGGGCGGGAGCGCGACCCGACGACAGGTCCTTAACATGGGCGCTGGACCCCGCCCCGGCAACGGCGTGGGCTCGGCCCTCAACATGGTTCAGCCGGTGGCGGCGGACTTCCGCAGGCGCTCGACCGCCGCATCGACGTCGAAGGCGGGCGCGGTGAGTTCGGCCAGGGTGAACGGGCAGAGCGCTGGGAAGCCGAACTCCACCTGCGACTCGGCCGCACGATACTCGGGTGCCTCGGCCTCCCTGACCGCCAGGGTCCAGAAGCCCTCGACGTTCAAGCCTGCGAGCCTGGCCGGTTCGGCGGCCAGACCCGCCTGACCCTGCCGGGCGGCTTCGCGCCAGAGGGCGCTCGCCCGGTCGTCCGACATCAGGGCGGCTCGCACGAGGTTGGCGAGAAGCGTACGAAGTTCCGTGGTGGTCTCGGACATGAGGGGCACTCGGCATGAGGAAATCGACCCGGACCCTGGGGCAAGGCTCGCGCCAGACCGGGTCCCGACGCGCCTCAGTAGGGCGTTCCCTTCGCCCGCCGGGCTTGCAGGGCCTCGGCGTACCAGACCAATTCGTCGAGGAAGCGCTTCGCCGCCTTCGGCAGCCAATCGTCCTGGGCCGCACCGGCCTCGTCCAGGGCCTTGCCGATGCGCGGGATCGGCAGGAGAGAGGGGATACTCGAGGCGCCGAGCTCGGCCATCATCGCCCGGAGCTGCATCGCCGCGCGCACACCGCCGTACTGGCCGGCCGAGTAGCAGACGATGCCGGAGGGCCGCCAGGAATACTCCTCCAGGAAATGGTCGAGGGTGTTCGACAGGGCGGGCGGGATCGCGTGGTTGTACTCGGCCGAGACGACCAGGAAGGCGTCCGCGCGCCGGTACAGGGTGGCCAGATCCTCGAGGACGGCCGGCGCCTCACCCTTGGGGTATTCCTTGTACATCCGGTCGAGGAGCGGGAGCTTCAGCACGGCCGGGTCCACCAGCGGCGCCTCGAGGCCGCGGCTCTCCAGTTCGCGGATGACGAAGCGGGCGGCGCGCAGGCCCTGCCGGTCGGAGCGGACGGAGCCGAGAATGACGGGGACGACGAGGGACATGGGATGACCTCCGGGGGATGCCGTCCCTGGATACGCCCGGGTGGCGGCGGCCACCAAGCCCGCCGCCCGGACAGCCCTGCCGTCAGAACCGCGTAGTCAGCCGCGTGAGCCAGTCGGGGGAAGCGTCGACGAGGAGTGTTTCCAGCGCCTTGTCGGCGCCGAGCACGATCGCGAGCCCCGTCACCACGAGGATGAGGCCGAGGGCGACCTTGAGGCCCTTGCCGAGGCTCATCATCCGGTCGCGCCAACCCACCAGGGTGGCGCGGGACAGGGTGCCCAGGACGCATAGGGGAAGGGCGGCCCCGAGGCCGAACAGGAACATGGTAAGAGCGACGGCGCCGAGGTCGTGTCCCTGGGAGGCCAGGAGCGAGGCAGCCCCGAGGGTCGGCCCGACGCAGGGGCTCCAGACCGCGCCCAGGAGAAGGCCGACGCCGAACTGTCCCGAGAGGCCGGCGGTCGAGAGCCCGCCGAAGCGCGTCTCGGTCCAGTTGCTCAGCGGACCGGCGGCGACCGCGAGACGCGTCTGTGCCGCCGGGTGCATCAGCACCAGGCCGAACAGGATCATCAGGAAGGCGGCGCCCGTCCGGAAGATCCCGGTGTCGAGCCCGAGGCCGAAGCCGATCGTGGCCACGAACAGGCCGATCGCCACGAACGACAGGGCCAGGCCCCCGGCAAGCGCCAGGGGCCCGAAGCGGTGCTCGGAGGCTGCGGCACCGAGGACCAGCGGCAGCAGCGGCAGCACGCAGGGCGAGAGCACCGACAGCAGGCCGGCGAGGAAGGCCAGTCCCAGGCTGGTGCCCACCGCGGCGTCCTAGAGCGTCTTCTCGACGAGACCCTCGATCCACTCGGGCTGGGTCTCGCCCACCGAGCGGCCGGTCTCGGTCTCGCCCTTGAAGGCGATCAGGGTGCTCTGCATGCGGGCATTGAACTGCCGCAGCACGTCCTTCCGGGTGTCGAAATCGACATCGAAGATGACGAGGTCCTTGAACCGGGGCTGCTCGGCGAGCGTGGCCAGGATCGGCTTCTGGGTCTTGCAGATCGGGCACCAGGGCGCGCTGACCTCGACGAGGATCGGCTTGCCCGCCTTCTGCGCGGCCGCGAAGGCCTCGGGCGTGAACGGCACCGGTTCGGCGGCCGCGGCCGGTCCCGCAAGGGCGAGGGGTGCGAGCGCCAGGAGGGCGAGAAGCGAGCGGCGGTACAGCATGGAAGGCCTAGCCTCGGCTTGGAGTGAATCGGGCCTCAGGGCCCTGCGCCGTCCTTGGCGCGTCGCGTCCAGATTTCGTCGGGGTGGATCGCCGCCGTGTCGTGCCGGTCCTGCCAGCCCTCGATCCCCTCCGGATACCAATGCACGTTGCGGTAGCCGAGATGGACGAGGCGCTTGCCGAGGTTCCAGCTGCCCCAGCAATCCGGGTGACAGTAGGTCACGATCGCCCGGCCGCGGTCCCCCTGCGTCAGGGCCGCGATCCGGGCGGCGAGGGCGACCTGCTCGGGCGCCGAGAGGGTCCCCGATCCCGCCCCCGGCAGCCAGATGCTCTCCGGGATCGCCCGGTGGATCGGCCGCCACAGGCGTCCGGCCGGCGGGTTCGGCGGCGTCGGGTCGGCCTCCGACACATCGATCAGCACGGCCGGCCCGGCCGCCAGGAGGGCGTCGAGCCGAGGCCCGTCCACCACCGTGGCACCCGCGAGGGACTTGGGGGTGTAGCCCTGGAGCGCGCCCTCCCACAGGCCGGCGGGTTCGGGCACGTCGACCGGCGAGTCCGCCGGGGCGGCCGCGGTCAGAACCGTGGCCGCCAGGCAAGCGACGAGGCAAGCGACCGAGACAGCCGCCGCGGCGCGGCGGAGGCGCTCAGTTGCTGGCGACCGGTGCATCGAAGCTGTGCTCCCAGCGTCCGCCCTGGTTATCCTGCGTCACCACCGTGACCGGGCCCTTGCCCTCCGGCAGCATGGCGAAGTTGATCACCGGATTGGCCGAGATCGAGATATCGCCCTCCATCACGAAGACGTTCTTGCTGCCATAGGTGACGCTGATCCGGTTGATGTAGCGCGCGGGCGTGTACTCGCGGCTGACCTGGTTCATCTGCAGGCCGGTGAAGTTCGGATGGCGGATCATCAGGGTCGCAGAGATGGGTTTGCCCGGGGCCGCATCCGCGAATTTCAGGCGCATGTCGCCCATGCCCTTCATCGCTTCTTCGTCGGTCATACCCATGGGCGCCGAGCAGCCGCCGGAGGCCTTCACGAACTGGGTGGTCTGCACCAGCGCCCCGTCCTTGGTCTCCGCGACCGCGTGGACGTTGGTGTAGGTGTTGACCCGGATGCGCAGCTTCAGTTCCTCCGGATCGGCCGCGGGACCGAAGGTGAAGTGGGCGGCGAGGGGCGCCGGGTTGTCGTCGATGACGAGGTAGAGGCCCTTGATCCGATCCTTGTCGGCGATCGTCATGGTCAGGGGCACGAGGGAGGCGTCGTTGGCCCGGTCCGGCAAGTCCATCCGCACCAGTGGCTTGGCGGTTTCGACCGGACGATCTCCGAAGATCGATTGCTGCAGTTCCTTCCAGCGCGCGTCGCGCTCGGCGGCATCGTCGCCCGCGGCGGCCCAGGTGGTACCGGGCACGGCCAGGGCCGCGAAGAACAGGCCGGCGCTCAGGGCAGCGGCGCGGTGGGACATCCGCATGACGTTTCACTCCTCGCACGATCGTGCAGGCCTTCCCGCGGAAGCGGCGGCCTTTGCAGCCTGCTTACGCCAAGGCGCCGGGAAAGTCCGAGATCGGATCGCCGTACGCGGAGATATCTTGCGCAAGTTTGCGTGACGAGGCGCCCGGCGCGTCAGGGTTCGCGATAGGCCGAGCCCTCTGCAGCCGTCGCCGGCTTGGCAACGTAACGGCCCTGCTTCGGCACTGCAATGCGGTCGAAATCCTGCGCCAGCGCGTCGAGGGCGCGGCGCAGCTCCGGTCCCTGGAGCGGGCGCCCATGCCCGGTGACGGCTCGCTCCGGCTTCAGGGCGGCAAGGATCTCGACGGAGTGCCGTGCTGCCGCCCAGTCGGTGGTCAGGTACATGGGCGGGCCGTGCAGCTCGGGCGCCTGCGTCGCCACCGCGTAGGCGGATTCCTGCGCCGTGGTCACGAAGGCGTCGCCAGCGATCAGGGTTCGGTCGCCCTCGCGCCAGAGGGAGACATGGCCGGGCGCGTGCCCCGGCGTGTGGATCCAGCGCCAACCCGGCATCGGCGGCACGCTGCCATCCTCGGGCAGCAGGCGCAGGCGCTTCGAGACGTCCACCGGGCGCGTCGGATAGAGCGGAGCGATCCGTGCCATCAGGCCGCCGCCGACGCTTGGGTCGGGCGTCGGGTAGGCGGCCGAACCGTCGAGGTAGGGCCGCTCCAGGGCGTGGGCGTAGACCGGCACGTCCCAGGCCTCGGCCAGATCCTCCAGCACGCCCACATGGTCGAAATGGCCGTGGGTGAGAACGATGGCGGAGGGCCGCGCCCCGGTGCCGTACCGCGCGGCCGCGGCAGCCTCGATCCAGCGACGCGAGCCGGGGATCCCGGCATCGATCAGCACCCAGCCCCGGTCCCCGGCATCCGGCGGCCCCGCCAGGATCACGTTGACGAGGGCGAGGCGGCGATAGGCGAGATCCTCGGCGACGGGATGGGTGCCGCCGCCCGCGCCGCCGCGGTCGTGATCCTCGAAGTCGCGGTCCGTGATGACGGCCTCGTGCGAGACCGGAATCTGCTGTGCCATTGGTTGTCTCCCGGGGTCGTCTCCCGACGTGCTGTGCTCTTCCGACGTGGTTCGCTCCGCGGCTCGGCCCCTGACGGTCAGCCCCGGAGCAGATGCAGGCTGAAGCCACCCTCCGCGCCGGCCCAATGCCGCACCGGCGTCCAGCCGTTCGCGGTCGCCAGGGCCGCGAAGGCCTCCGGCGTGTACTTGTGCGAGGTGTCGGTGCGGATGCTGTCGCCGGACGCGAAGGCGAAATCGGTACCGTCGAGCCGCGCCGTGGTGGCCCGCTGCGCCACGAGGTGCGCCTCGACCCGGAAAGGGGCGTCGCAGAGCCGGACGGCTTGGGCGAAGGCGTCGGTGTCGAATTCGGCGCCGAGCTCCCGGTTCATCCGCACCAGGATGTTGCGATGGAAGGCGTCCATCAGCCCGTCGGCACCGCCATAGGCGACCCGCAGGATGTCGGGGTCGACGGTGGGGTCGGCACCCACGAGGAAGAGGCAGTCGCCGAGGGCGTCCCGAGCCCGGGCCAGGAAGGCGCCGGCTTCCGCGGGCGTGAAGTTGCCGATGCTGGTGCCCGGGAAGAATCCGAGGACCGGCCCGCCCCCTGCCGGCAGGGGAAGGGTGAACGGCTTGGCGTAGTCGGCGCAGATCGCCTGCATGGCCACCTGCGGGTAGTCCGGAGCCAGCCGCCGGATCGCCTCGGCGAGATAGTCGCCGGAAATGTCCACGGCGATGTAGGCCGCGGGCCG
Organism: Methylobacterium sp. V23; assembly: GCF_002917135.1. Taxonomy (NCBI): domain Bacteria; kingdom Pseudomonadati; phylum Pseudomonadota; class Alphaproteobacteria; order Hyphomicrobiales; family Methylobacteriaceae; genus Methylobacterium; species Methylobacterium sp. V23. The sequence goes on along the minus strand of NZ_PDHT01000002.1, from coordinate 306,802 downwards.
ATCGAGGGCATCCAGGAGGGTGCGGATCTTGCGGCTGGCACCGCTGCCGAACTCCACCACGGTGGCCCCCGGCCCCACGTCCGCCGCCACCGCGAGAGCCACCTCCGGCAGCAGCGCCATCTCGCGCCGGGTCGGGTAATAGTCGCGGGTGTGACAGATGCAGTCGAACAGATCGGAGCCGATCGCGTCCCAGAGATACTTGCCCGGCAGCGTCCGCGGCTCGGCCGAGAGCCCGGCCCGGGCATCGCGCAGGAACTCGGCACGTTGGGACTCGGCGCGGTCGGACTCGGCGGGCTGCGGCTCTATCGCCATGCTCATGCGCGCGTTGCCGTGAGGATCACGAGGGCGATGCGCTCGACGCCGGCATAGGCCGGGTCTTCCAACTCCTCGCCGTAGGCGTCGGGATCGAACTCCCGGTACTCCCATGTGAGCCCCGCCGCCTCGCACAGGCCGCCGGCGGCTTGGCGGAACGGGTCCTCGCCGTCGACGATCGCCGCGCCGGTGAACAGCACGAGGCTGCCGCCCGGTGCGAGGCGCTCGCGGGCCGCCTCGACGACGCGCAGCGAGAGCCCGGCGCCGAGGGGGCCGCCGCCGTGGCGATAGGCTCGTGCGCCGCGGTCGATCATGAAGGGCGGGTTCGAGACGATGAGGTCGAAGTCCCCTTGCACCGCCTGGAGCATGTCGCTCCGGTGCAGGTGGATGTTGCCGACCCCCGCCGCCGCGGCATTCACTTCGGCGGCACGCAGGGCGGCCGGGTTGATGTCGACCAGGGAGACCGCCGCCTCCGGTGCCCGCTTGGCGATGCAGATGCCGGCCGCGCCGGAGCCGCAGCCGATATCGACCGCACGCCGCACCGGTGTCGTCCGCTCGGCGAGGTGCGCGAGCACCCCCGAGACGAAGCGCAGGGTGTCGGGACCGAAGAACACCGCGTCGGCGGCGCTCGGCGGGTAGGCCGAATGCAGGAAGAGCTCGCCATCCAGGCTGGAGAGCCGGACCGTCGGGCGCCATACCGCGCCGTCTCGGATCGCGGCGCCGGCCCGTTCGAGGGTGGCGAGGAGATCGGGCGGCAGGAGATCAGGCGTGAACGGCCGGCTCCAGCCGAGCACGTCGCGCAGGGTCTGCGCGCGTCGGTTCTCGGCCCGCGCGTTCACCCGGGCATGGGTGGCGGGGGTCACCGTGGTGAAGCGGTAGCCCGTCTCGCGCACCGCCCGCGTCAGGGCGAGCAGCGCCTCGGGCGCGACCTCGGGGAATGCGGGGGCGGCGCTGCGTGCTTCCATCCTCAGCCCTCCATGCCTTCGGCCACGAAGGCGCCGTTGCGCAGGGCGGCGATCACCTCGTCGCCGTCCCAGGCCGCCGGCTCGGCACGGCGCTGATACGGGCAGGTCCAATCGTCCGGCACCGCGCGACCGCTGAACTGGCGTGCGGCGGAGCGCTCGCCATGGTCGGCCAGCATCGGGTTCGCGGTTCCGGCCAGGGCGACGTCGCGGGCGACGATGCTGTCGCGCAGGCGTTCGTAGCGCCCCTCCGCCCGCAGGCGCTGGAACTGGTCGTGCAGGTTGAACACCAGGGCCGGGGCCGCGAAGCGGCGGGCGAGGCGGCTCGCCGCGGGATGCAGACCGACGATGAAGAAGCCTTCGCCCCCGAGGCTCACCGAGAAATGCGGGTCCTCCGGGTCGGCGGCGACGCGGGAATCATGCGGCTGGCCGAGTTGGCCGTCGCGGTCGGTGAGGGCCTGCACCCGCGTCCACAGGGCGGCCTCGAATCCTTCCTCCGAATCCGGTGCCTCGCCGTCGAACAGCACCGCGAAGCTCTGGAACAGCTCCGGCGCCTGACGGTAGCGCCAGACGAAGGCCAGGAGGGCCGCGTAGATCCGGGCATCGTCGGCCGGGGTCCCGATGCCCCGGGCCACCACCAGGGTCATGCCCCCGCGCGACAGGGCCGATTTGGCGCCGACGCAGGGGAAGGGGCGATGGCGAATGAAGTCCCGGAAGCGCTGAGCCAGGGGATGCGACGTGTCATCGGGAGGTAGAAGCATAGCAACTCGAAATCTCGACCATCATCATCGTGCTGCGATGCGTCGATGTCCGAATTCAGACACAAGCAAGACCAACCAAGTGCCTGACGAGGCGGTGATGGCGGCCTTGGCGATACGCCCGCAGCCTCAGATGAAGATCACCCGCGTGACCCATGTTCCCTGCAAAACTGCCGCAGGACTGTGGATAACCACGCGTGTCGAGCGCGTCTTACCAGAGCGAGAATTCGGTGCCGAAATCCGTGCTCTTCAGCCGCTCACAGGTCTGCGGTTCCGCTTGGCAATTCGCCTTGGCCTTCAGCGCAAGGGTGCCGTCCGGAACTGTCTCGAAAGTCAGGAGCACCGGGGGCTCCTCGCCCTTGGTATAGACGAGGCTGACCTCGAAGCGGACGAAGTCGAAACGGTCACGGTCGGCGTACACGATGAGATCGCGCGAGACCGATTCGCCGGGATTCAGGTCGGAGGGTTCGCCCCCCGCTTCGGTGGCGCCGGCGAAGAGTCGGCCCTCGCGCAGGATCGCCTCGCCGGGACCCGTGAAGCCGTAGGCGCGCGCCGTGGTGGTGCGATCGGCGGGCGCGCGTTCGCCCGCTGGCGTGCCGCTGGGCGCCGCATCGAAGCGCACCCGCACCCCGGTGACGTTGTAGACGAGGCCGAGCACGCGCACGCCGGTCTGGCCGACGTTCTTGCGCGTCACGGTGGAGCGGATGGCCACGTGCCGGTCGCGCTCTCCTGCCCGAACGAGGCTCGTCGTCACCGAGACGGCGGGCGGCTCCAGGGCCGGCTTGATCCGGGCCTCATAGATGAAGGTGTAGACCGCCCAGGCGCCGGCGGCGAGGATCGCCAGGGTCTGCACCAGGGCATTGGCACGCTCCAGGCGGTCGCTGCGCCGGGATCGAGGAGTCTGGTCGTCCCGCTGCATCTCGGTCCCGGTCTCCGCGTCGGGGCGGCAAGCGCGCCGGAGCCGCCATGGTTCCGTGGGCCCGGTCCCTCCCGGACAACCGACGCCCGGACCGTGCGGCGCGGTATCGAGGCCGGCCCGCGGAAACGCGAAACGCCGGAGCCCCCGTGAGGCTCCGGCGTTGCGTCGTCGTCCGGTGAGCCGGGCGCGCGGCCCGGCACACGCGCTCAGAGCGAGTAGTACATCGTGAACTCGACCGGGTGCGGGGTCATCTCGTAGCGCATGACCTCGGTCATCTTCAGCTCGATGAAGGAGTCGATCTGGTCGTCGGTGAAGACGTTGCCGGCCTTCAGGAACGCGCGGTCGCGGTCGAGGTTCTGCAGGGCTTCGCGGAGCGAACCGCAGACGGTGGGGATCTTCTTCAGCTCGCGCGGGGGCAGGTCGTAGAGATCCTTGTCCATGGCCGCGCCCGGATCGATCTTGTTGATGATGCCGTCGAGGCCGGCCATCAGCAGGGCCGAGAAGGCGAGGTAGGGGTTCGCCATCGGGTCGGGGAAGCGGACCTCGACGCGCTTGGCCTTCGGGTTCGTCGTCCACGGAATGCGGCAGGAGGCCGAGCGGTTGCGCGCCGAGTAGGCGAGCAGCACGGGAGCCTCGTAGCCGGGCACCAGCCGCTTGTAGGAGTTGGTCGACGGGTTGGTGAAGGCGTTCAGCGCCTTGGCGTGCTTGATGATGCCGCCGATGTACCAGAGGCACTCCTGCGAAAGGTCGGCATACTTGTCGCCGGCGAAGAGCGGCTTGCCGTCTTTCCAGATCGACTGGTGCACGTGCATGCCCGAGCCGTTGTCGCCGTAGACCGGCTTGGGCATGAACGTCGCCGTCTTGCCGTAGCTCTGGGCGACCTGATGGATGCAGTACTTGTAGATCTGCATGTGGTCGGCGAGCAGCGTCAGGGTGTCGAACTTCATCCCCAGCTCGTGCTGAGCGGAGGCCACCTCGTGGTGGTGCTTCTCGACCTTCACGCCCATGGACTGCATGGCGGCCAGCATTTCGCCGCGCATGTCCTGCGCCGAATCCTGCGGCGGCACCGGGAAGTAGCCGCCCTTGGTGGCGACGCGGTGGCCGAGGTTGCCACCCTCGTAGTCGGTGAAGCCGTTGGTCGGCAGCTCGGTCGAGTCGAGCTGGAAGCCGGTGTGATACGGGTCGGAGCCGAACTTGACGTCGTCGAACACGAAGAATTCGGCCTCGGGGCCGACATAGATGGTGTCGCCGATGCCGGTGGACTTGAGGAAGGCTTCGGCCAGCTTGGCGGTGCTGCGCGGGTCGCGGCTGTAGGGCGCGCCCGTGGAGGGCTCGAGCACGTCGCAGACGATCGACATGGTCGAGGCCGAGAAGAACGGGTCCATGCAGGCGGTCGCCGGGTCGGGCATCAGCAGCATGTCGGATTCGTTGATGGCCTTCCAGCCGGCGATCGACGAGCCGTCGAACATCGTGCCTTCGGAGAACATCTCGTCGTCGATGAGGGAGACGTCGAACGTGACGTGCTGCCACTTACCGCGCGGATCGGTGAACCGAAGGTCGACGTACTTGACGTCGTTGTCCCTGATTTCCTTCAAGACGTCGGCTGCAGTCTTGGCCATCCTTGGGGGTCTCCTTCATGTCTCGGCCCGTTGCGGCCGTGGTTTTGCCGCAGCGGGCACCGGCGCGCCGCAGAGCGGAAGGGTCTTGGGCGTCGAGCGTTTAGCGCAGCTGAAGCCTTCCGGCCAGCGCAATTTCACGCCGCCCGCCGCGGAGCGACCGGGAGAAGATTCGCAAAAACAGAAACTTAGATCTGTCTTTCGCCCGATGGGGCCGGTCCGGGAGGGCGTGACGAAATCGGGTGATCGTGACGAGGCGCGCCGGACCGCCGGGCTTCGGGGTACGCTCGGCGGCGTACCGGGGCGGCGGACGGTTCCTCGAGACGGCGTCGCCGCCCCTAAGGTCAGGACTGTCGCGCGTCGAAGCAGCCTGCCGCTTCCCGACTTTCTTCCCGGCGTCACGCTCGTCCTCGGGGTGCGGGTCCCGCCGCGTGGCCCGGAGGCCCGACGCCTCAGATCGCGTCGGTGCCGGTCTCGCCGGTGCGGATGCGGATGGCTTCCTCGATGGTGGAGACGAAGATCTTGCCGTCGCCGATGCGGCCGGTCTGGGCCGACTTGCGGATCGCCTCGACGGCGCCCTCCACGAGGGCGTCCGACAGGACGATCTCGAGCTTCACCTTGGGCAGGAAGTCGACCACGTACTCGGCCCCGCGATAGAGCTCGGTGTGCCCTTTCTGGCGCCCGAAGCCCTTCGCCTCGATCACGGTGATGCCCTGGAGGCCAACCTCCTGCAGAGCTTCCTTCACCTCGTCCAGTTTGAAAGGCTTGATGATCGCTTCGATCTTCTTCATGCCGGGCGGGCCTGACCTCGATGCTGCTTGATCCATCGTTGGTATCATCGCCGTCCGGCCTTCGCCACGCCGATTTGTTCGGTAAGGGCGGAAAACTGCACAACAACCAAGCACGTGCCGCAAATCGTTTGAGCGGAAGCCCGGCCTGAGGCGGTTTCGTGAGCCTCAGACGAGCAGCCGGGCAAAAATCCCGGCATGCATCCCAGGAGAAAACCCCCATGACCAGCCTGCGTCTGCTCAACGTCGAGGCGATGCGCCGGGTCGATGCGGCCGCGATCGCGGCCGGAACCCCCGGTCTCGCCCTGATGGAGCGGGCCGGGGCCGCCGTGGCCGAGCGCGCCCGCGCACTGGCCGGGGCGGGGGCCCGCATCCTGGTCCTGTGCGGGCCGGGCAACAACGGCGGCGACGGCTACGTGGCGGCCCGCCGCCTCGCCGAGGCCGGCCATCCGGTCGACCTCGCCGGGCTGGTGCCGCCCAGCGCGCTGTCCGGGGATGCGGCTGAGGCGGCGAAGGGCTGGACCGGACCAGTGTCCGAGCTTTCGGCGGTCGGCGACCTCTCGGCCTACGGCCTCGTCGTCGACGCGCTGTTCGGCGCAGGCCTCGCGCGCGACCTCGAGGGGGCCGTCGCCGCCCTGGTGGAACGGCTCGGGCAGGCCGTCTGCCCCATCCTCGCCGTCGACGTGCCGAGCGGGATCGACGGGGATACCGGCGCCGTCCGCGGCGTCGCGGTGAGCGCCACGGAGACCGTCACCTTCGTGGCCCTGAAGCCCGGGCATCTTCTTGAGCCCGGACGGAGCCATTGCGGCACCCTGCAGGTGGCCGAGATCGGCACCGGCGCGGACGCCCTGGAGGCGGGCCTCGCCGGGGCTGCGCCGGCCTGGCGCAACGGACCCGGGCTCTGGGATGCGGTCTTTCCGCGGCTGAGCGCTGCGAGCCACAAGTACACGCGCGGGCACGCCCTCGTCCTGTCGGGGCCCGCCACCCGCACGGGGGCTGCCCGGATGGCGGCCCGCGCCGCGCTGCGGATCGGTGCCGGCCTCGTCACCCTGGTCTCGCCGAGCTCGGCGATGGCGGAGAACGCCGCCCACTGCACCGCCATCATGCTGCGCGCCTGCGACAGCGCCGACGACCTCGACGACCTCCTCGTGGACGAGCGCCTCAACGTGGTCCTGGCCGGCCCGGGTCTCGGGGTCGGCGCGGGCACCCGCGATCTCGTGGCGGTGGCCGCCGCGGCGGGGCGCACCCTCGTCCTCGACGCCGACGCCCTGACGAGCTTCAAGGGACAGGCGGCCCTCCTGGGGGCGCACCTCTCCGACGGTGATTCCGCCGCGGTGCTCACCCCGCACGAGGGCGAGTTCGGCCGGCTGTTCGAGGGGACGGACGCGGTGGATCCGGAGGCGGACAAGCTGGCGCGCGCCCGCCGGGCCGCTGCCCTGGCCGGTGCCGTCGTGGTCCTCAAGGGCGCCGACACCGTCGTCGCCGCCCCCGATGGCCGGGCCGCCATCAACGATCACGGCACGCCCTATCTCGGCACCGCCGGCGCCGGCGACGTCCTGGCCGGCCTCATCGCCGGGCTCCTGGCCCAGGGCATGGCGCCGTTCGAGGCCGCCGCCGCGGCGGTCTGGCTCCACGGCGATGCCGGTCTGCGCCACGGGCCGGGCCTGATCGCCGAGGATCTGCCGGACATGATGCCCGAGGTCCTCGGCGCGCTGCTCGGGGCCTAGGTGACCTCGAACAGGGTCCAGAGACCGGTGTCGAAACGCTCCAGCACCGTGGCGCTGATCAGCCAGCGCCCGGGATTGTCCGCCTTGAAGGCGATCCGCGCCGTGCGGCCCTCGAGGAGCTGGAAGGTGTCGAGCCAGTAGGGCTCCCAGCCGTCGTCGAGGGGGTGGAGCAGCCGGAAGACGTGGCCGTGCAGGTGCAGCGATTGCGGGAAGGCGGTCTCGTTCCGGATCGCCAGCACCACCACGTGGCCGCGCTTGACCGAGAACAGGGGCGCCATCCCGGCAGTGCCGGGGGCGCCGTTTACCGACCAGACCCGGGAAGGGTCGCCGGTATAGACCGGCTCGGCGGCGGGCTTGTCCTTGTCGACCCTGGCGCCGCCCGTGATGGTGATGTCGCGCCGGACCGCGTTCTGAAGCTTCACCTCCGCCGGCAGCAGCGGATTGTCGCCGATCTTGGCGATCGGCGGCCGCGGCGGTGCGGCGGCCTCATCCGTCGCCGCAAGGGTCGCGAGCGCGATGCCGTTGCCGATCAGCGCCGTGATCGCGCCCTTGGCGCCGGCCTCGGTGGGCATGTCGAGCATCAGGTCGTAGCGGGTGCCGGGCGGGAAGGGCAGGGTGGCCCGCAGGGGCTCGAAGGTGTCGGTCGGTTGGCCGTCGACCGCCAGAACGTAGACCTTCACGCCGTCGAAGCGGATGCGGGTGGCGCGGGCGTTGCAGACGTTGCCGAGGCGCAGGCGCAGGCGGCTGCCCGGCCGGGCCGTGATCGGGGCCGGCACCGGCACCCCGTTCAGGGTGACGAGGCTGCCGAGGCGCCCGGAGCTCCCCGCGAAGACCGGTTGGCCGAAGGGCAGCAGGGTGGTGGCGTCGTCGAGCCGCCAGTCCTGCATCAGCAGGGTCAGGTCCTGGTCCACGGCGGGGGGCGTGGCCTCCTCGACCACCAGGGCGCCCGCGAGGCCCCGGCCCGAGGGCTCGCTCGACCCGCCGACCACCAGGGGGCGAATCAGAAAGGTGCCGGCATCCGGCGGCACGAACGCGTAGGTGAAGTCGGCACCCGGGGCGATCGGCGCCTGGGTGACGCCGCCGACCCCGTCCATGGGATTCTGGTTGCGCACCCCGTGCCAGTGCAGGCTGAGCGGCTTGTCCGTCCTGTTCTCCACCTTCAGCCGCGCCATCTCGCCGAGCCGGATCCGCACCACCGGGGGCGTCGCCCGGCCGTCGAAGGACCAGACCGGCGTCGGGGCCGCCGGCTCGGGCTTCAGGCGCAGGGTGCCGGGGGCCGCCGTCAGGGCGCGGGCGGATCCCGCCGCCGCAGGGGCGCCCGGCACTGCGGCGGGGGCCGGCGGTGCCTTGGTCCCCTGCGCGCGGGCGCCGCGGGGCAGCAGGGCCAGGGCCGCGACGCCGCCCAGCAGGGCGCGGCGCGAGGCCGAGACGGGATCGTTCGGGACGAGCGATCGGGTGTTCGGCATGAAACCTCGGTATCGGGGGAGGGCAGGACCGGGTGCGAGCGTCCAGACGGTATTCGTGGTCCGGGCAGCGCTTGTAGAATGCGGATTCGGCGGACGCCAAATCGTCGTCCGGAGGCGTCTGCCGGTGCCGGGAACGATCCGCGGCAAGCCCTGATTTTTTTGCTGCGGCCCGTGGCGCGCGTGCTATAGGACCCCGCTCTGGCGGCGGAAAGCGCGCTGGGCGTTGGCGCTTGCGGGCGTGGCGGAACTGGTAGACGCGCTGGATTTAGGTTCCAGTGTCGCAAGACGTGGGGGTTCGAGCCCCTCCGCCCGCACCAGTCCATCGCCATCGGGAACGGATTGGCTCAGTGCGATGGCCGGCCGGCCCGCTGCAGGAAGCCGGCCCCCGGCGGCGCATCATTCCGGCGTCGACCTCGTGGGGCCCGCAAGGGCGGGCTGCGAGGGACAAACCGAATTTGCGCGATCACACGGACGACAGCGGAAAGACGACCATGCAGGTGACCGAGACACTCTCCCAGGGACTGAAGCGCGAGTTTCAGGTCCTGCTCGCCGCGAACGAGCTCGAGGAGCGCCTGACCAGCGAGCTGTCGACCCTCAAGGACAAGGCCCAGATCAAGGGCTTCCGTCCCGGCAAGGTGCCGGTCGCGCACCTGCGCAAGCTCTACGGCCGCTCGGTCATGGCCGACGTGCTGCAGAACGCCGTCAACGAGGCGAACCAGAAGATCGTCACGGAGAACAATCTCAAGCTTGCCCTCGAGCCCAAGATCGAGTTCCCCGGCGAGCAGTCGATCGTCGAGCGGGCCCTCGACGCCAAGGACGACGTCTCGTTCAACGTCGCCCTCGAGGTGCTGCCGACCTTCGAGCTCGTCGACCTGTCCGACGTCAGCCTGACGAAGCAGGTGGCCACGCCCTCCGACGCGGAGGTCGATGAGGCCATCACCCGCATGGCCTCCTCCAACCGCTCCTTCGCGCCCCGCGAGGACGGCGCCGCCGCCGAGACCGGCGACCGCGTCACCATCGACTTCGTCGGTCGCATCGACGGCACCGAGTTCGACGGCGGCAAGGGCGAGGGCATCGACCTGGAGCTCGGCTCCGGCTCGTTCATCCCCGGCTTCGAGGACCAGCTCGTCGGCGCCAAGGTCGGCGATCAGCGCGTCGTGAAGTCGACCTTCCCGGAGGCGTACGGCGCCGCCCACCTCGCCGGCAAGGATGCCGAGTTCGACGTGACCGTCACGGCGATCCAGGCCCCCGGCGAGACCAAGATCGACGACGAGCTCGCCAAGACCTTCGGCATGGAATCCCTCGAGAAGCTCAAGGAGGCGGTCTCCACCGCCATCGGCAGCGACTTCGAGGCGCAGTCCCGCCGCAAGCTCAAGAAGGACCTGCTCGACGCCCTCGACACCAAGTACGCCTTCGAGCTGCCCCCGAGCCTCGTCCACCAGGAGTTCGCCGCCGTGTGGGCCCAGGTCGAGCAGGACCTGAAGACCCGCGAGAAGACCTTCGAGGACGAGGGCACCACCGAGGAGAAGGCGACCGCCGAGTACCGCAAAATCGCCGAGCGTCGCGTCCGCCTCGGCTTGGTGCTTGCGCAGGTCGGTGAGACCGCCGATATCAAGGTCTCGGACGACGAGGTGAACCAGGCGCTGATCGCCCGGGTGCGGCAGTATCCCGGCCAGGAGCAGCAGGTCTGGGACTTCTACCGCAAGAATGCCCAGGCGCTCGCCGAGCTCCGTGCGCCGATCTTCGAGGAGAAGGTCGTCGACCACGTGCTCGCGCAGGTGAAGCTGGTCGAGGAGCCCGTCTCGAAGGAGGCGCTGTTCGCCGACGAGGACGACGCCGAGGGCAAGTCCGAGCCGAAGAGCGAGACCGACGAGTCCGCCTCGGCCGGAACCGACGAGGGCCTGCCCGCCGTCGCCAAGGCCGATTGAGCCTCGCTGCTCCCACGAGGGCGGCGGGCCGAGAGTAAGGCGATGTTCACCATCGCCGTAGTTCGCTGAAACGTCCGGTGCGCGCCCGATTCGTGGCGCGGCCGGACCCCTTGTAGCTGGGGCACGTGATGATGAGAGATCCGGTCGACTATTATAACAGCGCGCTCGTGCCCATGGTGGTCGAGCAGTCGAGCCGCGGTGAGCGTGCCTTCGACATCTACTCGCGCCTGCTGCGCGAGCGCATCATCTTCCTCACCGGCCCGGTCGAGGATTACGGCGCGTCGCTGATCGTCGCGCAGCTGCTGTTCCTCGAGGCCGAGAACCCGAAGAAGGAAATCTCCTTCTACATCAACTCGCCGGGCGGCGTCGTGACCTCCGGCCTGTCGATCTATGACACCATGCAGTTCATCCGCTGCCCCGTGACCACGCTCTGCGTCGGCCAGGCCGCGTCGATGGGCTCGCTGCTCCTCACCGCCGGCGAGCCCGGCCACCGCTTCGCCCTGCCGAACGCCCGGATCATGGTCCACCAGCCCTCCGGCGGCTTCCAGGGCCAGGCCACCGACATCCTGATCCATGCCCGCGAGATCGAGGCCCTGAAGAAGCGCCTCAACGAGATCTACGTGAAGCACACCGGCCGCGACTACGACACCATCGTCCAGGCCCTCGAGCGCGACAACTTCATGACGGCCGATGCCGCCAAGGAGTTCGGGCTCATCGACGAGGTGATCCAGAAGCGGCCGGAGCCCGTCGCCGCCTAAACCCGACCGGGACCGCCGGGCTGTCCGGCCCGGCGCGTCGTTTCGAGGCGGGGCGCTTTTTCGGTGCCTGCCTTGATCCCGTCGCGGTCGCGTGCTTGCATCGCCAGTCTGATCGAAGCCGGCAGATGCGCGCAGGTGACTGTTTCTTTAGGCGGACGCCATTAAATTCGAAGGATGCGTGTGCGCCCCGGACCGGCGCCATGCCCGCGAACGGAGACCGATATGAGCAAGACTGGCGGCAACGACTCGAAGAGCACGCTGTACTGCTCGTTTTGCGGCAAGAGCCAGCACGAGGTCCGCAAGCTGATCGCGGGCCCGACGGTGTTCATCTGCGACGAGTGTGTCGAACTGTGCATGGACATCATCCGCGAGGAGTCCAAGTCCTCCCTGGTGAAGTCGCGCGACGGGGTCCCGACCCCGAAGGAGATCCGCCGCGTCCTCGATGACTACGTCATCGGTCAGGATTTCGCGAAGAAGGTCCTCTCGGTCGCGGTCCACAACCACTACAAGCGCCTCGCTCACGCCTCGAAGCACAACGACGTCGAGCTGGCGAAGTCGAACATCATGCTGATCGGGCCGACCGGCTCGGGCAAGACGCTGCTGGCCCAGACCCTGGCCCGCATCCTCGACGTGCCGTTCACTATGGCGGACGCCACCACCCTCACGGAAGCCGGCTACGTCGGCGAGGACGTCGAGAACATCATCCTCAAGCTGCTCCAGGCCTCCGACTACAACGTCGAGCGGGCGCAGCGCGGCATCGTCTACATCGACGAGATCGACAAGATCTCGCGCAAGTCCGACAACCCGTCGATCACCCGTGACGTCTCGGGCGAGGGCGTGCAGCAGGCGCTGCTGAAGATCATGGAGGGCACCGTCGCCTCCGTGCCTCCGCAGGGCGGCCGCAAGCATCCGCAGCAGGAGTTCCTGCAGGTCGACACCACCAACATCCTGTTCATCTGCGGCGGCGCCTTCGCGGGCCTCGAGCGGATCATCTCGGCCCGCGGCAAGGGCACCTCGATCGGCTTCGGCGCGACCGTGCAGGCCCCTGACGACCGCCGCACCGGCGAGATCTTCCGCAACGTCGAGCCCGAGGACCTGCTGAAGTTCGGCCTCATCCCCGAGTTCGTCGGCCGCCTGCCCGTGCTGGCGACCCTCGAGGACCTCGACGAGACCGCCCTGAAGCGCATCCTGCAGGAGCCCAAGAACGCCCTGGTCAAGCAGTACCAGCGCCTGTTCGAGATGGAGAACGTCGACCTGACCTTCCAGGAAGAGGCGCTCTCCATGGTCGCCCGCAAGGCGATCGAGCGGAAGACCGGCGCCCGTGGCCTGCGCTCTATCCTGGAGACGATCCTCCTGGAGACGATGTACGACCTGCCGGGCCTCGAATCCGTCGAGCAGGTCGTGATCGGTCCCGAAGTCGTCGAGGGCAAGGCGCGGCCGCTCTACATCCATGGCGACCGCAACAAGGAAGCCCCGGCCAGCGTCAGCGCCTGACGCCCTGTCGGGTCGCGTCAGGTCTGGGTTGAGCCTCGGGGCGGATGCTTGAAAACATCCGCCCCGATTTCTATCTGAAGCCTCAGCGCGATGGCCGCACGCTCACCCTCTGAGGTGCGGTGTCCCGCCACCAGCCGCACAGTCCAAGACCGTTTTCCAGACTGTCCCACCAAGACACTTCCGACCCCCTCGCGGCCCGGTCGGCCCCTGGCAGGATGCTTGCTCCCTGGGAGGAGTGACTGCCCGGCGTCCATCATGAGGAAGTCCGATATGACTCAATCGAAATCGCGCCAGCCCGTCGTTCCGGGCTCGACGGGCTCTTACGCCGTCCTCCCCCTGCGCGACATCGTCGTGTTCCCCCACATCATCGTGCCGCTCTTCGTCGGTCGCGAGAAGTCGATCCGCGCTCTCGAGGAGGCGGTCCGCACCGACCGGCACATCCTGCTGGCGACGCAGATCAACGCCAGCGAGGACGATCCCTCGACGGACGCCATCTACAAGATCGGCACCCTGGCCAGCGTGCTGCAGCTCCTGAAGCTGCCCGACGGCACCGTGAAGGTGCTGGTCGAGGGCGCCGGCCGTGCCAAGATCTCCCGCTTCACCAAGTCCGACACCTATTACGAGGCCGAGGCCGAGACCCTGACCGACGAGCTCGGTGACAGCGTCGAGGCGGAAGCCCTCGCGCGCTCGGTGATCGCCGAGTTCGAGAACTACGTGAAGCTCAACAAGAAGATCTCGCCCGAGGTCGTCTCCGCGGTGACCCAGATCGACGAGCCCTCGAAGCTTGCCGATACCGTCGGCTCGCACCTCGCGGTCAAGATCGCCGACAAGCAGGCGATCCTGGAGATCCCCACGGTGGCGCAGCGCCTCGAGCGCGTGCTGTCGCTGATGGAGAGCGAGATCTCCGTGCTCCAGGTGGAGAAGCGCATCCGGACCCGCGTCAAGCGGCAGATGGAGAAGACCCAGCGCGAGTACTACCTCAACGAGCAGATGAAGGCGATCCAGAAGGAGCTGGGCGACTCCGAGGACGGCAAGGACGAGCTGGCCGAGCTCGAGGAGAAGATCGAGAAGACCAAGTTCACCAAGGAAGCCCGCGACAAGGCGGTGGCGGAGCTCAAGAAGCTGCGCCAGATGTCGCCGATGTCGGCCGAGGCGACCGTGGTGCGCAACTACCTCGACTGGATGCTCGGCATCCCGTGGGGCAAGCGCTCGAAGATCAAGAAGGATCTCCTCGGCGCCCAGGTCATGCTCGACGAGGACCATTTCGGCCTCGACAAGGTGAAGGAGCGGATCGTCGAGTACCTCGCCGTGCAGCAGCGCGCGAACAAGCTCACGGGTCCGATCCTGTGCCTCGTCGGTCCCCCCGGCGTCGGCAAGACCTCGCTCGGCAAGTCCATCGCCAAGGCGACGGGCCGTGAGTTCGTGCGCATGTCCCTCGGTGGCGTGCGCGACGAGGCCGAGATCCGCGGTCACCGCCGGACCTATATCGGTTCGATGCCCGGCAAGATCGTCCAGTCGATGCGCAAGGCGAAGACCTCGAACCCGCTCATCCTGCTCGACGAGATCGACAAGATGGGCATGGACTTCCGGGGTGACCCGTCGGCCGCCCTGCTGGAGGTTCTCGATCCGGAGCAGAACGCCACGTTCAACGACCACTACCTGGAGGTGGACTACGATCTCTCGAACGTGATGTTCGTGACGACCGCCAACACGCTGAACATCCCTGCGCCCCTGATGGACCGCATGGAGGTGATCCGCATCGCCGGCTACACCGAGGAAGAGAAGCTCGAGATCGCGCGCAAGCACCTGATCCCGGGCGCCGTGAAGAAGCACGGTCTCGACGCCAAGGAGTGGCAGGTCGACGATTCCGGTCTGTTGATGCTCATCCGCCGCTACACGCGGGAGGCGGGCGTCCGCAACCTGGAGCGTGAGATCTCCAACCTGATCCGCAAGGCGGTGAAGGAGATCCTCATCACCAAGGTGAAGGCCGTCAGCGTCACCGAGGAGAACCTGCCGGTCTTCCTCGGCCCGCCGAAGTTCCGCTACGGCGAGATCGACGAGGAGGATCAGGTCGGTGTGGTCACGGGTCTGGCCTGGACCGAGGTCGGCGGCGAGCTGCTGACGATCGAGGGCGTCATGATGCCTGGAAAGGGCAAGATGACGGTCACGGGCAACCTGCGCGACGTCATGAAGGAGTCGATCTCCGCCGCGGCGAGCTACGTCCGCTCGCGGGCCGTCGACTTCGGCATCGAGCCGCCGTTGTTCGAGCGCCGGGACATCCACGTCCACGTGCCCGAGGGGGCGACCCCGAAGGACGGTCCGTCCGCCGGCATCGGCATGGCGACCGCGATCATCTCGACGCTGACGGGCATCCCGGTGCGCCGCGACGTGGCGATGACGGGCGAGGTCACCCTGCGGGGCCGCGTGCTCCCGATCGGTGGCCTGAAGGAGAAGCTGCTCGCCGCGCTCCGCGGCGGCATCAAGACGGTCCTCATCCCGGAGGAGAATGCCAAGGACATCGCCGAGGTGCCCGACAGCGTGAAGAACGGGATGGAGATCATCCCCGTCTCGCGGATGGATCAGGTGCTCCAGCACGCCCTGGTCCGCGTCCCCGAGGCGATCGAGTGGGAGGAACCTGCCCCGAAGGTCCGCCCGGTCATCGCCGACGAGGATTCCGCGACGGTCATCGCCCACTGAGGGCGATGCAACCCTGACTCGAAGCGAGGCCCCGGCAACCCTGCCGGGGCCTTTTTCGTGCCCGGGCCCGGGGCCTGCCGGGGGAGGGGGTTGCGCCCCCGCCCGCCCTTCCGGTACGAAGCCTCGCATCGCGCGCAAACCTGCGGTGGCTCGGGCGGTTAGCTCAGTTGGTAGAGCGTCTCCTTTACACGGAGAGGGTCGGGGGTTCGAGTCCCTCACCGCCCACCAGTGGCAACGCGGCGATCGCGACCCTGCCCCAACGCTGAGGTGTCCCGTGGCGGATGATGCCGAGATCCAACCGCGGCCGGCAAGGGGATTCCCGCCGCCCTGGATCGTGGTCGAGCGCGACGGCAGCTTCTGCGTCGAGGACGGGGAGGGGTTGGCCGTGGCCTGGACCTACTTCTCCGAGGAAGCCGACGCGCGCACGCCCACGGGCGCGATGACTCGGGAGGAGGCGCAGCGCATCGCCAAGGCAATCGCCATGGTACCGGAGATGCGCACGATCATTCGCTCGCTGCAGGACGGTCTCGCCGAGGCGGATGCCGACGATGCGCAGGGCTGAGCCGTCGCGATCGGCTGGGACCGAGCGATGACCGGGCTCGGCATCGATGGGGTCGAGGCCATCGGCTATCTCGGCACGGCCCTCACCATCACGGCTTCGGCGATGACGACGATGATCCCTCTGCGGATCATCGCCCTCGTGGCCAGTGTGGCCGTGATCACCTACGGGATGCTG
This sequence comes from Methylobacterium sp. V23, assembly GCF_002917135.1. NCBI lineage: Bacteria > Pseudomonadati > Pseudomonadota > Alphaproteobacteria > Hyphomicrobiales > Methylobacteriaceae > Methylobacterium > Methylobacterium sp. V23. The sequence continues at coordinate 290,641 of NZ_PDHT01000002.1, read as the reverse complement.
ATCGGAAGCTGGCCGGTGGTTCTCACCGAGGCGATCCAGATCCCCTTCAACGCCTTCCGCCTCTGGCAGATGATCCGTCTCGTGCGCCAGGTGGAAACGGCGGCGGAGGGCGACCTCTCCCTCGACTGGCTCCGGCCCTTCGGCAGCGCGGTCCGCTTCAGGGCGGGGCAGACGGTCTTCCGCGAGGGGGATGACGCGGGCGAGATGTTCTACGTGGAGAACGGCAGCTTCCGCATCCCGGAATACGGGATCGTGGTGCGGCCGGGCGGGGTCGTCGGCGAACTCGGGCTGCACTCGCCGGGCAACACCCGCACCGCCTCGCTGGTCTGCGTCGAGGCGGGGCAGGCCCTGCGGATCTCCTATTCCGAGGTCAAGCAGCTCTACTACCAGAATCCGGAATTCGGCTTCTTCTTCTTGAAGCTCACCAGTGAGCGTCTGTTCCAGGGGGCGCAGGAGCAGGCCCAGTCCCGGGCTGCGACGGGGCTCGCGGCCCCGACCGGGGCGCTCTGAGGCGTGTCCGACGGCGCCGACGCGCGCGAATGCCTCAGCCTCCGGCCATGACCAGGGCCCAGTAGCGCTTGTAGCGCGTGCCCGGCGCGTCGACGCGGGCGATGCCGATGCGCCGGAGCTGCGGGATCAGCATGTTCTTGTTGTGCTCGCTCGAGGCTTTCCAGCGCGCCAGGACCTCGTCGAAGGTGGCCGAGCCGGCGCTGAGGTTCTCCGCGGCGTAGCTCCGGCCGAAGCCGGCCTGGGCCATGCGGGAATCGAAGGTGCCGCCGATCTCGTGGCTGAGGCGGCCGGCCTTGGCGTTCGACGCGGCCTGATAGGAAGCGGCCCGGATCAGGCTCGAATCGATCACCACTGGACCGAGTCCGTGCTGGGCCCGGTAGCGCGAGATCGCGGCGGCGGCCGCCTGCTCGTCCAGGATGACGAGGCTGGTGGGCTGGTCGGGGGCGAGGAGAGTCGGCGTGCCGCAGCCGGCCAGCGCCAGCAGGGCGGTGAGACCGAGGGCCGCTGCGCCGAGGCGGAGCGACGGGCGCAGAGGGGCGGAACGGAAAAAGCGCATCGGTGCGGACGGATCTCGAGGCTGGGACTTTCGGCCCTCCGCCTCGGCATTCCATGCGGCGAAAACGCGGCGGTCTTCACGGGTTCGCTCGCCAGAGGGGTGCCTGTGTCTCCCGGGTCACGGGGCGCTGTCAGATCCGGGTTCCGTGATCGCGGGGCGGCGCGCCGCAGCGCCAGGCCGTGATGCGGAACTCGGGATGGCTGCCGATCCACTGTGCCAGCTGCGGCTGCGCCACGTGCAGGCAGGCCGGGGCGTCCTCGACGTCGAGGGCGAGCTTGCGCGATTCGCAGGTATCCGGCGCGCGGGCGAGGCAGACGGTGAAGTAGAGGAAGAAGACACCCGACATCCGTCGCCCTCCGGCACAGTCCTCGACAAGAGGATAGGGCGCCGCACTGGAAAGACGAGATGGGTACATCCGGGACGCGATGGCGCGGGCGACGGGACTCGAACCCGCGACCTCCGGCGTGACAGGCCGGCACTCTAACCGACTGAGCTACGCCCGCTTGACGTCCCGCCCCGTTTCCGGCGGTGTCGGGGGTGTAGGTTCAGTGCCGGGGGCTGTCAAGCAATCCCGGAGCGCATTCGGTCGCGAATTTCGGGTCTCGCGCCGGTGCCAAGATCCGGCACCGAGACGCGGCATTGAAACCGCGTCGCTTTTCTGTCATAGCCCCCTCGCGTTGAACCGCCCGGCCGATCGGGCTGCCGTGGCGGTTCGTGCTGCTCCATCAGAAGCATCAACCGAGCGCATCTCTTCGATCCAACCGGATCGGAGCCGCTGCGCGTTCAGGAGAGCCAAATGCCCAAGCTGAAAACCAAGTCGGGCGCGAAGAAGCGCTTCAAGATCACCGGCACCGGCAAGGTCATGTATGCCCAGGCCGGCAAGCGCCACGGGATGATCAAGCGGACGACGAAGCAGATCCGCAACCTGCGCGGCACCACCACCCTGTTCGAGGGCGATGCTGCCAACGTGAAGAAGTACTTCCTGCCCAACAGCCGGTAAGCCTTCACGACGCCGACACTGCTTTTTTCGTAATCCAGGAGAACACCCATGGCCCGCGTCAAGCGCGGCGTGACCAGTCACGCGAAGCACAAGAAAGTCCTCAAGGCCGCCCGTGGTTATTACGGCCGCCGCAAGAATACGATCCGGATCGCCAAGCAGGCGGTCGAGAAGGGCATGCAGTATGCCTACCGCGATCGGAAGAACAAGAAGCGCACGTTCCGCGCCCTCTGGATCCAGCGCCTCAACGCCGCGGTCCGTGAGCATGGCCTGACCTATTCGCGCTTCATCAACGGCCTGTCGAAGTCCGGCATCGAGGTGGACCGCAAGGCCCTCTCCGAGCTCGCCATCCACGAGCCCGCCTCGTTCGCCGCCGTGGTCGAGCTGGCCAAGGCCGCCCTCCCGGCTGCCAAGGCCGCCTGAGTCGGGTCAGCCCGATTCGAGGCTGCCCGAGTCGAGGCTGCCCGAGCCGGGCGCTGTTCTTCACGAAAGGCGCGGCACCCCTGGGGAGCCGCGCCTTTCGTCTTTCTGCCCGACGATCCGGGGTTTTCGGTGCCCGACCGCTTGCGTTGCGGCCGGGGACCGGGAAAACCCACGCCCTGAAGCCGATCCCCCGATGCCGATCGAGCCCGCCCGGTCCCGCGAGGGGCCGGCGCCGCAGCCGGTGAGTGGAACCGATGACCGATCTCGACACCCTCGAAGGCGACCTGCTCCGTCAGGTCGCGGACGCCGCCGACGAGGCCGCCCTCGACGCCGTGCGCGTCGCGGCCCTGGGCAAGAAGGGGTCGGTCTCCGAACTCCTGAAGACCCTCGGGGCGATGACGCCCGACGCGCGCAAGGCCCGCGGCCCCCTCATCAACGGCCTGCGCGACCGGGTGCAGGGCGCGCTCACGGCCCGGCGGGACGCCCTGGCGGAGGCGGCCCTGTCCGCCCGCCTCGCGGCCGAGCGCATCGACGTGACCCTGCCGGTGCGCGAGGCGCCGGAGGTGCGCGGCCGCGTCCACCCGATCAGCCAGGTCATGGACGAGATCACGGCGATCTTCGCCGATATGGGCTTCTCGGTGGCCGAAGGGCCGGACATCGAGACCGACGACTACAATTTCACCGCCCTGAACTTCCCGCCCGGCCACCCGGCGCGGGAGATGCACGACACCTTCTTCCTGGCGCCCGACCGCAACGGCCAGCGCAAGGTGCTGCGCACCCACACCTCGCCGGTGCAGATCCGGACGATGCGCGCCCAGCAGCCGCCGATCCGGGTGATCTGCCCGGGCCGGACCTACCGGCACGATTCCGACCAGACCCACACGCCGATGTTCCATCAGGTCGAGGGCCTGGTGATCGACAAAGCGGCCAACATCGCCAACCTGAAATGGGTGCTGGAGGAGTTCTGCCGCAGCTTCTTCGAGGTCGAGGCGGTGAAGATGCGCTTCCGCCCGTCGTTCTTCCCCTTCACCGAGCCCTCGGCGGAGGTGGACATCCAGTGCTCGCGCAAGGGCGGCGAGATCCGCTTCGGCGAGGGCACCGACTGGCTCGAGATCCTCGGCTGCGGCATGGTCCACCCGAACGTGCTGCGCAATTGCGGCCTCGATCCCGACAGCGTCCAGGGCTTCGCCTTCGGCGTCGGCATCGACCGGATCGCGATGCTGAAATACGGCATGCCGGACCTGAGGCCCTTCTTCGAGGCGGACGTGCGCTGGCTGGACCATTACGGCTTCCGGCCCCTCGACATCCCGAGCCTGGTGGCCGGGCTGACGGGCTGATCCCCGGCTTTCGCGCCCCGGCCCCGGCCGGACGAGACCTTTCCTTTCCTGTTCGGCGCCGGCATCCCACCCTCCCGGGAGCCTCGGACGCCAGGGGATTCAAGCGATGAAACTCACCCTCTCCTGGCTCAAGGATCACCTCGACACCGAGGCGTCCCTCGACACCGTGGCCGAGACCCTGACGCGGATCGGGCTCGAGGTCGAAGGCATCGAGGACAAGGCGGCGAGCCTCAAGTCCTTCGTGGTGGCCCACGTGCTCACCGCCGAGCCGCACCCGAACGCCGACCGCCTGCGCGTCTGCACGGTGGAGACGGGCGACGGACAGCCCGTTCAGGTGGTGTGCGGCGCGCCCAACGCCCGCGCCGGGATGAAGACGGTGTTCGCGCCCCCCGGCACCTACGTGCCCGGCCTCGACAAGACCCTGGCGGTGGGCACCATCCGGGGCGTCGAGAGCCTCGGCATGCTGTGCTCGGGCGCCGAGCTCGGCCTCGGGGAGGAGGCCAGCGGCATCCTCGACCTGCCCGCGGACGCGCCCACGGGCCAGGCCTACGCCCTCTACGCCAAGCTCGACGACCCGGTGGTGGAGATCAATCTCACGCCGAACCGGCCCGACTGCACCGCCATCCAGGGCATCGCCCGCGACCTCGCGGCGACCGGCCTCGGCGACCTCAAGCGCCCGCCGCAGCCGCCGGTGCGCGGGGAGGGCGCCTGCCCGGTGCCGGTCACCCTCGATTTCGCGGCCCCCGACGCGGGCCTCTGCCCCTACTTCACCCTGCGCCTTGTGCGCGGCGTCAAGAACGGCCCCTCGCCGGACTGGATGCAGGCGCGCCTGCGGGCGCTGGGCCTGCGCCCGATCAACGCCCTGGTGGACATCACCAACTACCTGACCTTCGACCGCGGCCGGCCCCTCCACGTCTTCGACGCCGCCGAGGTGGCGGGCGGCCTCGTGGTCCGCCGCGCCCGCGACGGCGAGGCCCTGAAGGCCCTCGACGGCAAGACCTATACCCTGACCGGCGACACCGTGGTCATCGCGGACGACAACGGCGTGGAGTCCATCGGCGGCATCATCGGCGGCGAGGCCTCCGGCTGCGATGCCGCGACCACCGACGTGCTGATCGAGTCGGCCCTGTGGGACCCGGTGAACATCGCCCAGTCCGGTCGCCGCCTCGGCGTCATCACCGATGCGCGCTACCGCTTCGAGCGCGGCGTCGACCCGGCCTTCACCCTGCCGGGCCTCGACCTCGCCACCCGCCTCGTGCTGGAGATCTGCGGCGGCAGCCCGAGCGAGCCGGTGATCGTCGGCGAGCCGCCCCAGACCGAGCGGGTCATCGACTTCCCCTGGACCGAGACCCGGCGTCTCGCTGGCATCGAGCTGTCCCGGGCCGAGATGAAGGTCACGCTGGAGGCCCTCGGCTTCCACGTCGCCGGCTCGGGCGACCGGGTGAAGGTGCTCACGCCCTCCTGGCGCCCGGATGTCGAGGGCAAGGCCGACCTCGTCGAGGAGATCGTGCGCATCGCCGGCCTCGACCGCATCGAGCCCAAGCCCCTGCCGCGCATCGAGGCGGCGGTGGGCAAGCCGGTGCTGACCGTGATGCAGAAGCGCACGCGCCTGGCCAAGCGGGCCCTCGCCAGCCGCGGCCTCGTCGAGGCCGTGACCTGGTCGTTCATTCCGCACGAGGATGCGGTGCTGTTCGGCGGCGGCGGCGCCGACCTCGCCCTGGCCAACCCGATCGCCGCCGATCTTTCCGATATGCGCCCGAGCCTCGTGCCGGGCCTGCTGCGCGCCGCCCAGCGCAACGCCGACCGTGGCAGCGCGGACGTCGCCCTGTTCGAGGTGGGCCAGTGCTTCGCCACCGACCAGCCGGAGGGGCAGACCATCCGGGCCGCCGCCATCCGTCGTGGCACCGCGACCCAGGCGGGCGCGGGCCGTCACTGGGACGGGCACACCGACGGCGTCGACGCCTTCGACGCCAAGGCCGACGCCCTGGCGCTCCTGGCGGCCATGGGTGTCCCCAGCGGCGGCCTCCAGGTCGTGGCCGGTGGGCCGGACTGGCTGCATCCGGGCCGCTCCGGCACCCTGCAGTTCGGGCCGAAGAACCCGGTCGGCTTCTTCGGCGAGGTCCATCCCCGCGTGATGAAGGCCCTCGACCTCAAGGGCCAGCTCGTCGCCTTCGAGATCACCCTCGATGCGGTGCCGCTGCCGAAGTACCGTCCGACCAAGGTCAAGCCGGCGCTGGCCCTCTCCGACTTCCAGCCGATCTCCCGCGACTTCGCCTTCGTGGTCGGCCGCGACGTGGCGGCCGGGGACGTGGTGAAGGCGGCCCAGGCCGCCGAGCGCAAGCTCATCACCGGGATCGACGTGTTCGACATCTACGAGGGCGTCGGCATCCCCGAGGGCGCGAAGTCGGTGGCGATCGCGGTCCGGCTCCAGCCGGTGGACCGGACCCTGACCGACGCGGAGATCGAGGCGGTCAGCGCCCGGATCGTCGCCGAGGTCGCGCGCAAGACCGGGGCGACCCTTCGCTCCTGACAGAAGAGACCCTCCATGCTCGATCCGGATCTCGTTGCCGCCCTCTCGGCCGCCAAGTACCTCCCGGTGCCCGAGATGCGCGCGGCCCTGGCGGAGCCGGATCGCATCGCCGACGCGGTCCTCGCGGTCCTCGATCGGGCCGCCCGGGAGCCTGACCTCGAGGAGGCCGAGGCCGACCTCCTGTTCTGGGGGCTGCACGTCCTCGCGGCGGCCCGGGACACCCGGGTCTACCGGCCGCTGATCCGGCTGCTCGCCCTGGACGGCGAGACCCTCGACGACCTCCTCGGCGACGCGGTGACGACGACCCTGACCCGGATGCTCGTCAGCGTCTTCGACGGGGACGCCGCCCCCCTCGGCGCCCTGCTGGTCGACAGCACGGTCGACGACGCCGTGCGGAACGAAGCCTTCGCCGCCCTGACCTACCTGACCCAGACCGGCCGCATCCCGCCCCGGGAGACCCACGACCTCCTGGTCCGCTTCGACGACAAGCGGGCCGCCGTCGAGGGGGACCTGGCCTGGGCCGGCTGGGAGGAGGCGATCGCCCTCCTCGGTCTGCGCGACCTGGGGGACCGCGTCCTCGCCGCTCGCCGGGACGGCCGACTCACCCCGTCGAACAGCGACCCGACCTGGTTTCCCCGGGCCCTGCGCGAGGCGGAGGCGGAGGGCGACGACCTCGCCCGCTTCGATCCCCAGCGCTTCGCTCCCCTGGAGGATCCCCTGGCGGACCTCGCCTGGACGGCGGAAGGCTTCGGCCAGCCGGTGCGCAATCCCTGGAAGAACGTCGGTCGCAACGACCCATGCCCCTGCGGCAGCGGCAAGAAATTCAAGAAGTGCTGTCTCGACAAGGCCGTCGCCTGAGGGGACCGCGCCGCGTGGATCGTCGCCCTGCGACGACCCGGCATCCCGGCGGGCGCCCTGGCGCGGAGCGGTCCGATCTTGACACGGACCTTGGGGCCCGACTTGGTTAATTCCCCGCGCGCGCAATGCTCGCATGGTCAGGTCCCGTTTTAATCCCTGCCGGACCGAACAAAATACCAGCATAGCCCCGTGCGATTCAGGGCTTTCAGCCTTGGCCGGCCCCTTGTGCAGGGCAGCGTGACCGAACATATTTCGCCGTGAGGCGCCGCTTGGCGCCAAGAGGTCCTGTGCGTGAGCCTCCTTCCGAAATCACACGCTGAGAGAGCGTCCAAGGGAAACTCCCATGGCATTCGATAACAGCCCCTTCCGGTACGGCGCCCAGCCGACCGGGTATGCCGGCAGCCAGGTCGAGATCGACCAGGGCCTGCGTACCTTCATGCTCGGCGTCTACAACAACATGGTCATCGGCCTCGGGATCTCCGGTCTCGTCGCGCTCGGCCTCAACATGGCCGCCGTCGCGCAGACGGCGACTGGTCGCGTCGCCCTGACGCCCTTCGGCCAGCTGCTCTACACCAGCCCGCTGAAGTGGGTCGTCATGCTGGCGCCGCTCGCCTTCATCTTCATCTTCTCGATGCGGATGGACCGGATGTCCGCGTCCTCGGCGCGCATGACCTTCTTCGCCTTCGCGGCGGTGATGGGCGCCTCGATGTCCTCGCTGCTGCTCGTGTTCACGGGCGCGAGCGTGGTGCGGGTGTTCTTCATCACGGCGGCGACCTTCGGCGGTCTCAGCCTCTACGGCTACAGCACCAAGCGTAGCCTGTCGGGCATGGGCTCGTTCCTGGTCATGGGCCTGATCGGCCTGATCATCGCCTCGCTGGTGAACATCTTCCTCGCCTCTTCGGCGCTGCAGTTCGCGATCTCGGTGATCGGCGTGCTGATCTTCGCAGGCCTCACCGCCTACGACACGCAGAAGCTCAAGGAGATGTTCCTCTACAGCGGCGCCGATGCCGAGGGCGCGGCCAAGCTGTCGGTGAACGGCGCCCTGACCCTGTACCTGGACTTCATCAACATGTTCCAGATGCTGCTCTCGCTCCTCGGCGACCGCCGCTAAGCGAACCCAGTCTCTCGGACGCGTGACGAGAAGGCCCCGGCGGATCACCGCCGGGGCCTTTTTGCTGGGTTGGGCATCGGGAAGGCGAAACAAGGCGCTCGGCGGTTTCGCGCGGCTTCGGGGCGGGAGGTGGACTGATCCGTCGACCGCGACCCGAGGCGCGCCCGAGGCTTGATCCTGTGCGCGCCGGCCCCGTATCTTCGAACGCTGCTCGGGCCGAGGCCGCGGCGGGGCAGCCAGGCCGTGACGGCTCCGCTAATCCGGAATGCCGGAAGGCTGCGCGGGTCGCGTCTCCCGGCAGGCCAGGAGACCTCGCGCTTCCGGCGTCGGTCCTCCGGGTGATCTCTTCGAGGCCCGCTCGCGCGGTGGTGCGGTCAGACCGCCCGCAGTGGTGGCTCCAGGACGGCCAAGACGCGGGCAAGGTCGGTGCCGCGCTTCATCACGAGGCCGGAGGCCGCGACCACGGCGTAGGCGCCCTGGCGCCGGGCGAGCTTGGGGTCCTTCTCGACCCGGTACAGGGGCATTTCCGAGCTGCGCCGGTAGATCGAGAACACCGCCTTGTCGCGCCGGAAATCGAGGGCGTAGTCGCGCCACTCGCCCTGCGATACCATCCGTCCGTAGAGATTGAAGAGGACGCGCAACTCGGCGCGGTCGAAGGCGATCTGAGGCTGGACCGGCGCGGTCGGGAAGGGGATGACCCGGGCAGCCGCCTCGGGCAATCGCGAATCAGCACCGGTTCTCTCGCTCATCGTCACTCCTGCTGCGGACCGATCCTTCATCATGGTGCCGGGCTTTCCCGGCCGCAAGGGCGGCGATTCGCGCCGGCGCGGGGAAACACATCATCACGATTTCGCCGCCATAAGGCCCAGCGTCGGCCTTGATGAGGCGCGACACCTGTGGCCGAAACTTCGTCGATCCCGTCCCGACGCGGCGTCCGATCTCCACGGCTCCCCAGCTTTTCGGACGGTGCCCGGTACGGCGGGACCGACACTCCAGAGGTTTCGAGACCCAAGGACTTCAGGCCGCCTCTTCGGAGCGCGGCCCTTTTTTTGGCAGGCGCCGCGGAAAGGGTGCCGGCGTCCGCATCGCCCCGGGTGATCCAGCGCCCGAGACAGAACCCGCGAGACACCCGTGCATTCCTCGCAAGAGGGGCTGACACGACGACAGCGGAGCAACCGAGTGGCACGCTATTTCTTCGATATCCACGATGGGCGGGAGTTCCTCCAGGATTCGATCGGGCAGGACTGCGTCGACGGGGACCACATCCGTCGCGAAGCGATGCGCGCCCTGCCGGAGATCGCGCGCGACGCCATTCCCCATCGCGGTGCCGATGCCCAGGCCTTCACGGTCATCGTCCGCAACGCCGACAACGCACCGGTCTACACCGCGACGCTGACCTTCTCGGGTTTGTGGATGAGCCCCCAGGCCCGGCCGGGTGAGCCCACCGACTGAGGGCCGGACGGCGTCGAGACCGTCGAATCGCGGAAGGCCTTGCGCGAAACTTCCGCTCCGCGGAGAAACTCCGTCTATGAAGGGGCGAGTTCATCGCCGGGGACGGGTCGTGGTCAGCTTCGATGCCGAGTTTCGCCAGACGCTCGCGACCCTGTTCGCCTGGCGCCGCGACGTGCGCCGGTTTCGGACCGACCCGGTGGACGAGGCACTGCTGCGCCGCTGCCTCGATCTCGCGCGCTTCAGTCCCTCCGTGGGCAACAGTCAGCCCTGGCGCTTCGTCCGGGTGGCGGACCCGGCACGTCGGGCACAGGTGCTCGCCAGCTTCGAGCGCTGCAATACCGCCGCCGCCGAGGCCTACGCCGCCGAGCAGCGCGAGGCCTATGTCCGCCTGAAGCTCGCCGGCCTGCGCGAGGCCCCCATCCATCTCGCGGTGTTCTGCGACGAGGCCACCGCCACCGGGCACGGCCTCGGGCGCGCGACCATGCCGGAGATGCTGCGCTACTCCGTGGTCACGGCCGTCCAGACCTTCTGGCTCGCCGCCCGGGCCCATGGCCTCGGCGTGGGGTGGGTCTCGATCCTCGAGCCCGGCACGGTCTGCGAGACCCTGGAGGTGCCCTGCGCCTGGAGCCTCGTGGCCTATCTCTGCGTCGGCTTCCCCGTGGAGGAACACGAGGACCCGGAACTGGTGCGCCATGGCTGGCAGCAGCGCCTCGACGGCGGGATGCCCCTGATCGAGCGCTGATCTTCCGGGCACTGTCAGAGTCAAGAAAGTCCGAAGGCGAAGCGGAGGATTTACAGGGATTCCGGGCGCCGTGCTTTACCGCGCCGGAGGATTCCCGGGTATGACTGCGCCCGAGCACTTCGCTTTACCGGAACGCGAACCTGCCTCCGCCATTGATGGTCGGGCAAACGGTCACGCTTTCGGAGAGACAGGTCATGGTTCGGCACGGCAAGCTTCGCCCTCGCGCGTGGGCTGCGGCAATCCTGGGCGCCGCCCTCGGTGCGGGTCTTCTGGGTGCGCCCGCCCAGGCCCGGGAGGTGGTGGCCTTCCACGACGGCGTGATGCCGGGTTCGATCATCGTGCGCACCGCCGAGCGCCGGCTCTACCTCGTCAACGGCGACGGCACCGCGATCCGCTACCCCGTCGCGGTCGGCAAGCCCGGCAAGCAGTGGAGCGGCGCGACGCAGATCGACGGCAAGTACGTCGAGCCGGCCTGGTCGCCGCCGCGCGAGGTCAAGCGCGACAACCCGCGCCTGCCCGCCGTCATCGCCGGCGGCTCGCCCTCGAACCCGATGGGCGTCGCGGCGATGACCCTGGCCGGCGGCGAGTACGCCATCCACGGTACCAACCGGCCGAACTCGATCGGCACCTACGCGTCCTACGGCTGTATCCGGATGTACAACCAGGACATCACCGACCTCTACGAGCGCGTCTCGGTTGGCACGCAGGTCTACGTCACCCGCTGAGCCTGCAAACCCGCGCGACCGCGACACGGCCGCGCGGGCCTTCCTCAGGGGTCAGCGCGCCGGCGGCGACGTCGCCTCGACGGCCGTGAAGGCCTCGAGGATGCGGTAGGTGTGCTCAGCGCCCTCGGGCACCAGCCAGGAATCACCCGGCTCGAGCACCACCGTCTCGCCCTCGACGATCAGCTCCGCCCGCCCGGCGATCACGTAGCCGACGGTCTCGTAGGGGCGCTTGGCCATGGGCTTGTCGGCGCTCGGCGATTCGTCGCGCCACATCCGCATCGCGACCACCTGCCCCCGGGCCAGGGCGACCTCGCCATGCGCACCCTCGCCCGCATTCTTGCTCGAAACCTTGATCGCCATCGTCGTGCTCCCTCCGGTGTGTCCGTGGCCGGGACAACGGGAGGAGATCGCAGCCGTTCCGGCGACGAAGTGCCCTCAGAAGTCGACGGCGATGCCCTTGATCTCCCAATCGTCGTAGCGCACCGGCTCCAGGCCGCCCCGGCCCTGGCGCTCCCGCTGTGCCGCGATCTCCGCCGCATGGGCATCGATCGCCGCCCGACGCTCCGCCGCCTCCGCCAGCGCCCGCGCCGCCTCCGGGGTCAGGGTCCGGGCCTCGGCCGGGGCCTCATCCGCAGCGTTTTCCGTCGGTTCCGGGCTGGTCATGGCTTGCATCTCGGTGTCTCGGGTGGAAGGGCATCGCAGGGAGGCCCGCCGCGCACGGGCTCATGGCTTGGCGGGTATCGGCTCGGCGGGCACGGGCTCGGCGGGCATTGGCTTGGCGGGCACGGGCTCAGCGGGCTGATGAATTAGGAAGTGGCACTCATGACGACACGCCGCAACACGGATGCGCCGATGGCGCCGCTCGATCGCGGCGTCGCCGGGCTCGGAGCCCGTCAGGTCGCGCACGGCGCGGTGGCCGACCTCATCGGCAAGACCCGCGGCTTCGCCCTCGAGGACGCCCTCGCGCAGGCGAGCCGGAATGCCGGCCTCGACGCCGCCGATGCCGGCCTCGCCCGCGCCATCGCCACCGCCACCTTTCGCCGCCTCGGCTTTCTCCGCCGGGTGCTCGCCGCGCGCCTGTCGCAGGGCCTGCCCGACGACCAGCCGCGTCTCGTGGCGCTCCTGGCCACCGGCGCCGTGCAGATCCTCGACCTGAACGTGCCGGACCACGCCGCCGTCGACCTCGGCGTCCGCCTCGCCAAGGCCGATCCGCAACTCCAGCACCTCTCCGGCCTCGTGAACGCGGTCCTGCGTCGGATCGTGCGCGAACGGTCCGAGATCGTGGCCGATCCCGGCGATCCGCTGGTCGACAACACCCCGGACTGGCTCGCCCGCCGCTGGCGCGCCGCCTACGGCGAGGAGACGGCCCGGGCCATCGCGGCGGCTCACCTGCAGGGTGCGGCCCTCGACATCACGGTGCGGGACTCGGCCGCCGCGTGGGCCGAACGCCTCGGCGGGGTGGCCCTGCCGACGGGCAGCGTGCGCCTGCACGACGTTCATGCCGCCGTCGCGGACCTGCCGGGATACGCCGAGGGCCAGTGGTGGGTGCAGGACGCCGCCGCCGCCCTCCCGGCCCGGCTCCTCGCCGTACAACCCGGAGAGCGCGTCGCCGATCTCTGTGCCGCTCCGGGCGGCAAGACCGCGCAGCTCGCGGCTGCCGGCGCCTCGGTTCTGGCCGTGGACCGGTCCAGCCCGCGCCTGGAGCGCCTGTCGCAGAACTTCGCCCGTCTCGGGCTGGAGGCGGAGATCCGCGTCGGCGATGCCCTGGCGCTGCCCGACGATCTGGCCTTCGATGCCGTCCTGCTCGATGCGCCCTGCTCGGCCACCGGCACGCTGCGCCGCCACCCCGACGTGGCCTGGACCAAGACCGAGAGCGATATCAGCCGCTTGATCGGGCTGCAGAAACGCCTGTTCGACAAGGCCGCCGCCCTGGTGCGCCCCGGTGGACGCCTCGTCTACTGCACCTGTTCCCTCGAGCGGGAGGAGGGGGAGTATCAGGTCGCGACCTTCCTCACCCGCAACCCCGCGTTCGAGCGCGTCCCCGTCGAGGCCGCCGAACTCGGCGGCCTGTCGGAGCCGATCGACGCCGCGGGCGACCTGCGGACGCTGCCTGCCCACCTCGACGGCGCCACGCCGGAGCGACGCGGCGGCCTCGACGGCTTCTTCGCAAGCCGGCTGCGCCGAAAGACCTGAGCGATGCGCGCGGTCCGGCTCGGAGGCGCCCGTCACGGCGCGGCATCGGTCCTGGTCCTGCTCGCAGCGCTCGCCGCGGGCGCGATGCCCGCCCGGGCGCAGGTCGATCCCCGCATCCTGCCGCTGCGGCCGGCCTACGCGCGCAATCCCACCTGTGCGCCGGTCGCGACCAGCATTCCCTTCGCGGAGCACGAGGGAACGCGCGACGTCGGACTGTCGCCGTCCCCGCGCGAGATGCCCCTGAACCAGGGCGAGAGCGCCATCTGCTTCGCCTACGCCACCGCCGACATGATCTCGCATCGGCTGGGGCGCCAGATCGCTCCCCTCGACGTCGCCACGAAATACTATTTCGCCGATCCCGAGCGCCTGACGGCCATCCCGACCCTCCGCGAGCACCTGAAGGCGCATCCGAACTGGCGCGCCGACATCGCCTGGAGCCGCAACGCCGCCGAGATGTCGAGTCTCGGGAATCCGCAGCTGCTGCCCTACTTCGACAAGATCGAGGGGGGCGAGGAGGATACGGCCGCGCTCCTCTACAACATCGACGGCCTGTGCGAGGACCGCGACCTGCCGTCCAACGACGGCTACCGCTACGCCGCGCCGACCCTGCATCGCCTGCGCTATCGCAGCCGCCTGGCGCCCCGGCCGATGAGCTTCCGCAGCCTCGCCGGCACGGTCCCGCACCTGCGGCATCCGCGGACCGACACCTTCAATGCGGGCTGGATCGCCCATGTGGATGCCCGCTGTCGACGGGCCAGCCTGCCGGTGCCTCTGCTGCCGGTGTCCTATCGGGTGGCAGCCAATCAGGCCGAGTTCGTCGAGATGCGGGATTCCGGGACGCCGCCGAGCCCGCGGGCGATCAGCCGGATCCTGGCGATGATCGACTACGCCTTGGACCACCGTCGCGTGCCCACCATCGGCTACAGCTGGTACCTCCTGGAGGACCGCGATCCCAAGGACCCGGACCTGCACGCGGATCACGCCAGTCCGGTGATCGGGCGGCGAAAGGTCGGCGGTCGCTGCCAGTACCGGGTGCAGGACAACACCGGCGAGTACTGCGCCCGCATGCGATCGGGCATGCGCGAGGCCTGCGAGAATGGCCGCGTCTGGGTCGACGAGGAGGCCCTGCGCCGCACCCTCTACAGTGTCACGTACCTGCGCTGACCTGAGCGCCGACGCGGTCTTCGATCGGGGCGGAAACAAACGACAGCCTTGGCCGTTGCCCCGTTAACCATGAGGGAGCCGAACATGTCGTCACGCTGGATGACCCTGCAGGACATCGCCGAGTCCCGCAGCATCAGTCTCGATCAGGCACGCCGCTGGGTCGATGCCGTGCATTGCCCGCGGGTCTTCCGCGCCGAGACCACGCTCTACCTCGTCTGAGACCGTCCGGGTCTCAGAGCAGGCGCCGGTCGAGCCTGAGGATGCGACAGGGGTCGCCGGCCTTGGCGGCCGGTGCATAGGGCGCGCGGATGAGCAGTGCTTCAGCCGAACCCAGGATGAAGAGCATCGAGGAATCCTGGCGGTTCTCGGGATGGACCACCGGGATGCGGTCGGGCCTCGTCTCGATCCGCGACCGGAGATAGTCCTGGCGCAGGTCGTTCTCGGGCAGATCGCTGCCGAGGATGGCCGGTTCGGACAGATCCGCGGACGCGCGCGGATCCCCCAGCAGGGCCCGGATCGCCGGGACCACGAACAGCAGCCCGCAGACCACCGAGGCCACGGGATTGCCCGGCAATCCCAGAACGGCCATCCGGCCGAGGCGACCGTGCATCAACGGTTTGCCGGGCCGGAGCGCGACGCGCCAGAAACCGAGTTCGAGACCGCGGGTCGTCAGGGCCGATTGCACGAGGTCATGGTCGCCGACCGAGGCCCCTCCCAGCGTGATCAGGAGATCCGCATCGGCCGCCACCGCGCGCAGGATCGCGTCGTCGAGGGCCGCGAGCGTGTCGCCGGCGATCCCGAGATCGATGGCGTCCGCCCCGACCTCCCGGACCAGGGCCGCGACGGCGAGCCCGTTCGAAGCGACGATCTGGTCCCAGCGCGCCGGGTCCCCGGGCGCGACCAGCTCGTCCCCCGTGGCCAGGATGGCCACCCGTGGGCGCCGCCGGACCGGGAGTGCGCCGTGGCCCCCGGCGGCCGCGAGGGCGATGCGGCGCGAATCCAGCACGTCACCGGCGGCGAGCAGGCGATCGTCCCTCCGGAAATCGAGGCCGCTCGGGCGGATGAAGCGACCCGCCGGTACGGGGTCCCGTCCGGTCACGCGGTCGGATGTCGCCTCGGCGTTCTCCTGGATCAGGATCGCGTCGGCCCCCTCCGGCACCGGCGCACCGGTGAAGATCCGCACGGCCTCGCCCCGTCCCACCACGCCGGCGAACCCGTGGCCGGCGGCGCTGCTGCCGATGAGCCGCAGGGTCGCGGGTGCTTCGGCGAGGTCGGCACTGTGGACCGCGTAACCGTCCATGGCCGAGGCCGGGAATGGCGGTTGCGTCCGGGTCGCCCGCACATCCGCCGCGAGCGTACGCCCGGCGGCCTGCCCGATCGGGACGGTCTCCGTCTCGACCGGTCCCGGAATGGATTGCAGGATGCGCGCCAGCGCCTCGGCGACCGGGATCATGCCCCCGGACCGCACTTTCTTCGAAGACATGCCGCTCAAGCGTGATCCTCGGCGCGATAGGCGCCGGAGCGGCCCCCATCCTTGGCGAGCAGCCGGATCCCCTCGATGCGCATGCCGCGATCGGCCGCCTTCACCATGTCGTAGATGGTCAGGCAGGCCACCGAGACCGCGGTCAGCGCCTCCATCTCGACGCCGGTCGGGCCCAGCACCTTCACCTCCGCGGTGACCCGAAGGCCCGGAAGGCTGTCATCGGGCTCGCAATCGACGCGGACCTTCGCGAGCAGGAGGGGATGGCAGAGGGGAATGAGCTCGTGGGTGCGCTTCGAGGCCATGATCCCGGCGAGACGGGCCGTGCCGATGACGTCGCCCTTCTTAGCGTCGCCCTCCCGGATCAGCCGCAAGGTCTCGGGCAGCATGACCACCGAACCGGTGGCCCGCGCCGTGCGCGTGGTCGCGTCCTTCTCCGAGACATCGACCATGTTGGCCGCGCCGGAGGCATCCAGGTGAGTGAGTTCGGCCATCGCTGCGGTCAGGCTTTCGCGTCGCCGAAGAGCAGGCGGCGGGTTGCGGCGGTGACGTCGGCCTCGCGCATCAGGCTCTCGCCGACCAGGATGGTATCGAGACCGTTCTCGGCCAGCCGGACCACGTCGGCATGCCCGGCGATGCCGCTCTCGGCCACGGCGATGCGGTCGGCCGGGACGCCCTCGGCGAGGCGGATCGCCGTCTCGAACGAGACCTCGAAGGTCTTGAGGTTGCGGTTGTTGATGCCCACCAGCCGCGTACCGAGGGGCAGGGCCCGGGCCAACTCCTCGGCGTCGTGGACCTCGACCAGCACGTCCATGCCGAGGTCGTGGGCCGTCTCCACCAGGGCGGCGGCCTCCTCGTCGTCCAGGCAGGCCATGATCACGAGGATGCAATCGGCGCCCCAGGCCCGCGCCTCGAACACCTGGTAGGGCTCGAACAGGAAGTCCTTGCGCAGGACCGGCAGGGCGCAGGCCACGCGCGCTTCGGTGAGGTACTCGGGCTTGCCCTGGAACGAGGGCGTGTCCGTGAGGACCGAGAGGCAGGTGGCGCCCCCAGCCTCGTAGGCCGCGGCCAGGATCGCAGGATCGAAGTCGGCGCGGATCAGGCCCTTCGAGGGCGAGGCCTTCTTCACCTCGGCGATCAGCGCGGGACGCTTCTGCGCGATGTGCGCCGCGATGGCATCGGCAAAGCCGCGCGGTGCCGTGACGTCGGCGATGCGCTTCTCGAGCTTCGTCTGCGGCACCCGCAGCTTCGCCTCGGCGATTTCGCGCCGCTTGTAGGTTTCGATGCGGGCGAGCACGTCCTTGCGCTCCGCCGGAGCGATCTCGGGAACGGAGCCCGGTTTCGACTTGGATTCGGACTTGGACTCGGACGTGGGCTCGGACATGACGGGCTTTCAGGCGTTCGAGCGAAGGTTCGAGAAACGGACCAGCGTCTGTAGTGTGGCGCGCGCAGCGCCGCTGTCGAGGGCCTGCGCCGCCCGGGCGACGCCGTCGGCGAGCGCGTGTGCCGCCTCGGCCACGACGAGGGCGGCCCCGGCATTCAGCACGGCGATGTCGCGATACGCGTTCCGCGCCCCGTCCAGGACGTCGGCCAGCGCCGCGGCGTTGTGCGCCGGATCGCCGCCGCGCAGGGCGTCCAGGCTGTGCAGGGGCAACCCGACATCGCGCGGATCGATGGTGAATTGCGAGACCCGGCCCCCCTCCAGGGCCACCACGGCGGTGGGGCCGGTGACGGTGATCTCGTCGAGGCCGTCGCTGCCGTGAACGGTCCAGACCCGCTCACTGCCGAGCTCGGACAGCACGCCCGTCAGCGGCTCGGCCCAGGCGGGCGACGAGACGCCGAAGAGCTGGCGCCGGACGCCGGCCGGATTGGCCAGGGGGCCGAGCATGTTGAAGATCGTGCGCGTCGGGAGCTCGGCCCGCACGGGCGCCACGTGGCGCATGGCGGCGTGGTGCGTCTGCGCGAACATGAAGCACAGGCCCGCCTCGGCCAGGCAGAGGCTCAGCTCGTCCGGGGCGAGCCCGATGCGCACGCCGAGGGCCGCGAGCACGTCGGCCGCCCCGGAGCGCGAGGTGGCGGCGCGATTGCCGTGCTTGGCCACGGGGACGCCGCAGGCGGCCGTGACGATCGCCGCCAGGGTCGAGACGTTGTAGCTGCCGGAATGATCGCCACCGGTGCCCACGACGTCGACGGCCCCGGGAACGCTGCGCACCGGCAGCATCCGGGCGCGCATGGCCTCCACCGCCCCGACGATCTCGTCCGGCGCCTCGCCGCGGACCTTCAGGGCCATCAGGAAGGCACTGGCCTGGACCGGGGTCACCTCCCCCGACAGGAGGTCGTCGAAGGCCCGGCGGGCCTCGTCGCGCGTGAGACTCGCACCCGTAGCGACCTTCGCGAGGAGGGGTTTGAAGGATTCCATGAATCTCGGGCGTGAAGATCCGGCGCGGGAGGCCGGGATTGTTCCTGACGAGCGACAGGCTTCGTCAATGCACGCCGTCGCGGCCCTTGTCACGCGTTGCGTTCCAGGCCGCCGCGATGTCGAGGAAATTGCGCAGGATCTGCGAACCGTGGTGCGAGAGGATGCTCTCGGGATGGAACTGGACCCCGTGCACGGGCAGATGCGCGTGCTGCAGCCCCATGATCAGGCCGTCTGCCTCCGCCGTCACGGTCAGGTCGGTCGGACAGCCGCCGCGCTCCACCACCAGGGAATGATAGCGCGTCGCATCGAAGGGCCCGTTCAGACCGCGGAAGATGCCGGAGGCCCGGTGCTGGATGCTGGAGACCTTGCCGTGCATCGGTGCCGGGGCCCGCACGACGTCTCCGCCGAAAGCCTGCCCGATGGCCTGGAGCCCGAGACAGACGCCGAAGATGGGGATCTCGGCCGAGAGGTCCTTGACCACGTCGAGGCAGATGCCGGCCTCGTTCGGCGAGCAGGGTCCGGGCGACAGCACCACGGCGTCGGGCCGACGGGCGCGGATCTCCGCGGTGGTGATGGCGTCGTTGCGCACCACGTCGATCGAACCGCAGAGGGGGCCGATCAGGTGGACGAGATTCCAGGTGAAGGAATCGTAGTTGTCGATGACGAGGACGTCGGACATGGGCGGCTCACGCGCAGGCATGGAAGCGGTTTGACCGGACTCCCGCGAGGGGTCAACACATCCGGGGTCGACGCATCCATGTCGACGGATCGGGGTCGCCCCCGCCCGCACCGGGCGCTACTGCCCCCGCCGGGCCCGGCTCGCGAACAGCACCGCATCCTCGGCCGCCCGGAACAGGGCCTTGGCCTTGTTGACGCATTCCTGCTGCTCGGAGGCCGGGTCGGAATCGTAGACGATGCCCGCGCCGGCCTGCACGTGCATGCGGCCGTCCTTCACCAGGGCCGTGCGGAGCACGATGCAGGTGTCCATCTCGCCGCGCGCGCCGAAATAGCCGATACAGCCGCCGTAGGGGCCGCGCTTCTCGTGCTCGAGTTCGTCGATGATCTCCATGGCCCGCACCTTCGGGGCACCGGAGACGGTTCCGGCCGGGAAGCCGGCGGCGAGGGCCGCGAGCGCATCGTGCTTCGGGTCGAGGTCGCCCTCGACGTTCGAGACGATGTGCATGACCTGGCTGTAGAATTCGAGGAAGAACGAACCCGTGACCGTGACGCTGCCGATCCGCGCGACGCGGCCGACATCGTTGCGGCCGAGGTCGAGCAGCATGAGGTGCTCGGAGCGCTCCTTCGGATCGGCCAGCAGTTCCTCGGCCAGCGCCTTGTCCTCGGCGGGCGTGGCGCCGCGCCGACGCGTGCCGGCGATCGGCCGGATCGTGACGCGATCGTCACGGACCCGAACCAGGATTTCCGGCGAGGAGCAGACGAGCTGAAACGCTTCGAAATCGAGGTAGCACAGGAACGGCGCCGGGTTGGTCCGGCGCAGCGACCGGTAGAGGGCGAGGGCCGGCAGGGTGAAGGGCGCCTCGAAGCGCTGCGACAGCACGACCTGGAAGACGTCCCCGG
The DNA here is from genome assembly GCF_002917135.1 of Methylobacterium sp. V23. Classification (NCBI taxonomy): domain Bacteria; kingdom Pseudomonadati; phylum Pseudomonadota; class Alphaproteobacteria; order Hyphomicrobiales; family Methylobacteriaceae; genus Methylobacterium; species Methylobacterium sp. V23. The sequence goes on along the minus strand of NZ_PDHT01000002.1, from coordinate 270,566 downwards.
CGACGATGTACTCCTTGGCCCGGGCGACCATTCCCAGGTATTCATCCGGTGTCGTGTTCGAGACGGGCTCGGGATGCGCGATGGCGCGCGGGTCGATCCGCGCCTCGACGGGGAGGGGCCCTTCGAGGATCTCGGCCACCCGCTCCAGCCGAGCCAGGGTCGCCTCGTAGGCGGCGCGTGCGCCGACCCCGGCGGCCGGGCGGACCGGGCCGACCACGGTGATCAGGTCGCGCACCGAGTCGAAGACCACCATCAGGCGCGGTCGCACGAGGATCGCGTCCGGCACGCCGAGCGGATCGGGGTTCGGGCGACCGAGGGTTTCCATGGCCCGGACCATGTCGTAGCCGAGGTAGCCGAACAGGCCGGCCGCCATCGGCGGCAGCACCTCCGCGTCGCGCTCCGCGCCGATCGCGCTCTCGGCGATCAGGTCCCGCAGGCTCGCCAGGGGCGCCGCTGCCTCGTGCGCGAAGACCGACAGGTCGGGACCGCGCGCGATCTCCGCCCGGCCGTCGCGGCAGCGCCAGGCCAGGTCGGGGTCGAGCCCGATCATCGAGTAGCGTCCGCGGACGACGCCGCCCTCGACCGATTCGAGCAGGAAGGCCGTGCCGGAATGCTGCGCCCGCAGCTTCAGGAAGGCGGCGACGGGCGTTTCCAAGTCCGCCACCAGGGTGATGTTGAGGAGGGTGGGACGACCCGCCTCGTAGGCTTCGACGAAGGCCGTGAAGGCGGAGTCCTCGGACATCGTCGGCTCAGTACTCGCCGCCGCCGATCGCCCGGCGGAAGGCCGCCTGGTTGATGGTCACGCCCACCGAGGTCTGCACGTCGCCGATGTACTGGCCCAGAACATCGTCGGCGATGGTGGGCTGGAAGCGCTTGGTGATCGCCTCGTCCTCCGGCGAGCCGGGAACGAAGGCGGGCATCGTCGCAGCGGTGACCTTGAACAGGGCGCGACTCTCGCCGGCCTCGGCGGAGGCCGACTTCTCGACCGCCGTCGCGAAGACGCGGTTGACCACCTCGGCCGTCAGATCGCCCTGGGCCTGGTTGCGGGCCAGGTCGGAGAGGGTCTGGACGTTCAGGCCCGCTTCCGCCGCGAGGGCCTCGACGGTCTCGCCCTTGTCGAGGCGCGCCGACAGTTCCTTGGCCCTGGCGAGGAGGCGGCTCTGGACCTCGGCGGCGCGCCAGCGGGCGACGACCTCGTCGCGCACCTCGTCGAGGGGCTTGTCATGGGCCCGGTCGATGCCGGTCACGTCGTACCAGACATATCCTCCGGTCTTGGTGCGCAGGGGCTCGTTGTCACCGCCCATCTCGGCCCGGAACAGGGCGGTCAGGGTGGTGTCGCGATCCGGGATGCCCTCGACGGTCTTGCCCGCGGGATCGAGGCCCTGCGCGGTGACGGCCGGGATGGTCGTCAGCGGCAGGTCGCGCTCCTTGGCGATGTCGGCCAGGGGCTTCGAGTTGGCGCGCTGGTCCTCGATCGCGTCGTGCGTCGTGTCGAGACCGCTGTTGGCGCGCTCCAGGGCGATGGTCTTAGCGATGTCCGCGGAGACGTCGGCCAGCGGCTTCACCGTCTCCGGCGCGATGGCGGTGACACGCAGGAGAACGGTGCCGAAGCGGCCCTTCACCGGTGCGCTCACCGTGTTCAGCGGCAGGCTGAAGGCCGCATCCGCCACGGCGGGATCGAACAGCTCCGCTTTCGAGAGCGTCCCGAGCGAGAGGTTCTTCGCATCGGCGCCGGTCTCGGCGGCGGCCGTCTCGAACGGTTTCTCACCGGCCTCGATCGCCTTGCGGGCCGCCTCGGCGGCGGCCTGATCCGGAAAGACGATCTGCTGGATCGTGCGACGCTCCGGCGTGCCGTAGCGCGCCTTCTCGGACTCGTAGCGCTGGGCGATCTCCTCGGCGGTCACGGCCTCCGGCTTGGCCATCGCCTGCGGGTCGAGGACCAGCAGGGTGACGGCGCGGGCTTCCGGCGCGCGGAAGGCGAACTTGTTGTCCTCGTAATACGCCTTCACCGCCTCCTCGGAGGGGGCCGGGATGTCCCCCGCCACGGAGGGCGGCAGCATCATCAGGGCGACCGAACGGCGCTCGGTGGTGTAGCGGTGCACCGCCTCACGCAGCGCCTCGGGGACATGCAGGTCGGCGGCGACCGCCTCGGCGAGCTGCAGGCGGGCGGCGACCGAGCGCTGCTCGCGCACGAAGGTCGCCTCGTTGATGCCGGCCCGCTGGAGCGTCTGGTAGAACAGGGTGGGATCGAACTTGCCGTCGGCGCCCTGGAAGCTCTTCTCCTCCTGGATCGCGCGCAGCACGGCCGCATCGGGGATGCTCAGGCCGAGGGCCGCGGTCTGCTGGTCGAGGGAGGCTTCGCTCACGAGCTGCGCCAGGACCTGACGGTCGATGCCGAGCGCCCGCGCCTGGTCGGGCGTCAGGGTGCGGCGGGTCTGGCTCTGGTAGCGCTGGAGCTGGTTCTGATAGGCGCTGCGCACGGTCTCGGCGGAGATCTGCGCCCGGCCCACGGTGGCCACGCTGGTGGAGGAACCCGCCCGGAAGAACTCCTCGACACCGAAGATCGCCACGCCGGCGATCAGGAAGGTGAAGACCACCGTGAGGATGATCTTGCCGAGCCAGTGCTGGCTGGCCTTGCGCATGTTCTGCAGCATCGAACGTCCGGGTACCCGTCGCGTGGGCGCCGGAAGCGCCCCGTCATTCCTGGGAAGGTCGCCCGCGATAGACCATCCGCGCTGTCACCGCAAAGGGCGTTCGCGGTTTGCGCCCTTCCTGAGGCTCTGTTAGGGCCGGCGCAACCGCGAAGCGAAGCCATATCAGCGAGGAACGGGATGACGAAGTCGGGGCGACGGCCGCTGGTTGCCGGCAACTGGAAGATGAACGGCCTGCGCAGCTCGGTCGCCGTCGTGGAGGCCGTGCGGAGCGGCCTGACCGCGGCGTTGCTCGACACGGTCGACGTCCTCATCTGCCCGCCCTCCACGCTGATCGCGTCCTGCGTCGCCGCCGCCTACGGCTCGCCGATCGCCATCGGCGGCCAGAACCTGCACGCCAAGCCGAACGGCGCCTTCACCGGCAGCATCTCGGCGGAGATGCTGGCCGATCTCGGCGCCGCCTACGTCATCGTCGGCCATTCCGAGCGCCGGGCCTACCACCACGAGACCGATGACGGCGTCCACGCCAAGGCGCTGGCGGCCCGCCGTGCGGGTCTCTGCGGCATCATCTGCGTCGGCGAGACCAAGGAAGAGCGCGAGGAGGGCCGGACCCTCGACATCGTGCGCGCGCAGCTCGCGATCGGCGTGCCGAAGGGCGCCTCCGCCAAGGACACCGTCATCGCCTACGAGCCGGTCTGGGCGATCGGCACCGGCCTGACGCCGACCCCGGCCGACATCGCCGAGGTTCACGCCTCGCTGCGCGAGATGCTCGGCCAGCTCATCGGCGCCGAGGCACAGGCGGTGCGCATCCTCTATGGCGGCTCCGTCAAGCCGAGCAACGCCCGCGAGCTGATGGCGGTGGAGAACGTCGACGGCGCCCTGGTGGGCGGTGCCAGCCTGGTGGCCGACGACTTCCTCGGCATCGCCCGCGCCTACCTGCGCTAGGGATCGGGCCCGGACAATCCACTGCGGCGGACGTCCGCAGCCGGACCGTGACAGTCTGGCTTCGGCGGGAGTGGCCCATGAGGCGTCGGCGGACATGATCTGGCAGTCGGACGAGGATCGCGCCTGGGCCGTCGAGGAGGCCTGCCGCAACGCTCGACCCTCGCCGCTGGAGATCGGCCTCGGGGGCTGGATCCTGCGGGCCTCGGGCGGTCCGACGCGGCGGACGAACTCGCTCAATCCCCTGCGCGGCTGGCGCGACGATCCCGCCCGCATCATCGCGGAGGCCGAGAGCCTCTACAGGAGCCTCGGCCGGCCGCTGATCGTCCGGGTGCCGGATCTCGTGCCCGAGATGGGCGCCGTGCTCGACGGTCTCGGATATCGCTCCGAAGGAGAGGCCTGCACGCTGTTCGCGGCGCTTCCGCCGGAAGACCGCGCGGTGCCGGACGACGTCATCCTGACCGATGCCCCCGACGCGGCATGGCTGGAGGCCCATGCCGCCTGCGAGGGCGTGATGTCCGAGGCCGCTCTGCGAGCGTATCGCGACTCGCTCGCGTGCCTGATCCTGCCCAGGATGTTCGCGCGTCGGATCGAAGCGGATCGGACGGTCGCCGTGGCCTACGGCGTCCTGCATCGCGGGATCCTGGTGTTCGAATCCGTCGCGACGCACCCGGCCCATCGTCGGGCGGGGCATGCGCGCAGCCTGATCGCGACGCTGATGGCCTGGGCGCGGCGCGAGGGAGCGACCGGCGCCTGCCTTCAGGTGATCGCCGGGAATGCGCCGGCGCGGGCGCTCTATGGCGGGCTCGGGTTCTCCCGCAACCTCTACGACTACCGCTACCGCCGCCGCGACTAGGCGCTGCGCGCGCGAGACCCTTCGGCGCGAGACCCTTCGGCGCGAGACCCTTCGGCGCGAGACCCATCGGCGTCGGACACGCCGCCGCGCCGGATCTGCGCCGAAGCCTCGGTCCGGTTGGCGCGCGCGGCCATCTGGTGTATGGCCCCGCGGATATGTCGGCGGCGCCAGGACTCTCCGGCCCGTAATGCACCCGTGGCCGGTTCCCTCCCCGGAACCAGCGCGCGGATGACGAAGCTTCCGGAAACCCGATGCAGACCGTTCTGATCTCGATCCATCTCATCGTCGTCCTCGGCCTCATCGCCGTGGTCCTGCTCCAGCGCTCCGAGGGCGGTCTCGGTCTCGGCGGGGGTGGCAGCGGCGGTGTCGCGGGTTTCATGACGGGGCGGGGCCAGGCCAACGCGCTGACCCGCGCGACCGCCATCCTCGCCGCCCTGTTCTTCACCACCAGCATGGCCCTCGCGATCCTGTCGCACCGCAGTGCGGCCCCGCGCTCGATCCTCGAAGGAACCGGGACCAGCCAGCCCGCGACGCCGCCGAACGCCGGCAACCTGCTCGACACCCTGCGGGGGCAGAGCGGCGCCCAGCCTAGCACCCAGCCCGGCACCCCCGCGCAGGTGCCCGAGACGGCACCGGCCCAGCCGGCCGTGCCGCAGGCGCCGCAGTCGCGCTGATCGGGCGGTTCAGGGCGCCACGAACGTCGCCTTTGACCCCGTCTTAACCGCGGCGTGTTCGCTGGGGCCGGTCGCTCGCTGCGAACGCCCGGGTGATCGAAATACGCGGCGTCCGAGGGTTCGGACGCCGATCATCGTTGCAAGGCCGATCGAACGACGTCCTCGCCCCGCATGCGCAGACCTCGCGGGGGATAGGCGTTTTTGTTGTTTGGCGAATCGTCTTCCCTTGTTTATGGACCGAGGCCCATGACGCGGTACGTATTCATCACCGGCGGCGTGGTTTCCTCGCTCGGCAAGGGTCTCGCATCGGCCGCCCTCGCGGCCCTGCTCCAGGCACGGGGCTACAAGGTCCGCCTGCGCAAGCTCGACCCCTACCTGAACGTCGACCCGGGGACGATGAGCCCGACCCAGCACGGCGAGGTCTTCGTCACCGACGACGGTGCGGAGACGGACCTCGACCTCGGGCATTACGAGCGCTTCACCGGCCTGCCCGCGACCCGGGCGGACAACATCACCACCGGGCGGATCTACCTCGACATCATCACCAAGGAACGGCGCGGCGATTACCTCGGCGCGACGATCCAGGTGATCCCGCACGTCACCAACGCGATCAAGGACTTCGTCCTCGAAGGCAACGAGGCCTTCGACTTCGTGCTGGTCGAGATCGGCGGCACGGTCGGCGACATCGAGGGCCTGCCGTTCTTCGAGGCGATCCGGCAGCTCGGGCAGGAACTGCCCCGCGGCGCCACCGCCTTCGTGCACCTGACCCTGCTGCCCTACATCCCGTCCGCCGGGGAGCTGAAGACCAAGCCGACGCAGCACTCGGTGAAGGAGCTGCGCTCCATCGGCATCCAGCCCGACATGCTGCTCTGCCGCTGCGACCGGCCGATCCCGACGGACGAGCGCCGCAAGCTCGGCCTGTTCTGCAACGTCCGCGAGACCGCCGTGATCGAGGCGCGCGACGTCGCCTCGATCTACGACGTGCCGCTCTCCTATCGCGAGGCCGGCCTCGACCGGGAGGTGCTGGCGCATTTCGGCCTGCCGTCGCAGGACGAGCCGGACCTGACGCGCTGGCGCACCATCTCCGAGCGGGTGAAGAACCCCGAGGGCGAGGTCTCCATCGCCATCGTCGGCAAGTACACGGGCCTCAAGGACGCCTACAAGTCGCTGACCGAGGCGCTGACCCACGGCGGCATCGCGCATCGGGTCAAGGTGAACCTGGAGTGGATCGAGGCCGAGGTCTTCGAGCGCGAGGATCCCGCGCCGTTCCTCGAGGGCATCCACGGCATCCTCGTCCCCGGCGGCTTCGGCCAGCGGGGCGCCGAGGGAAAGATCCGCGCGGCGCGCTACGCCCGCGAGCGCAAGATCCCCTATTTCGGCATCTGCTTCGGCATGCAGATGGCCGTGATCGAGGCGGCCCGGGCCCTCGCCGGCGTCTCGGACGCCAACTCGACCGAGTTCGGCGAGACCAGCGAGCCGGTGGTCGGTCTCCTGACCGAGTGGCTGAAGGGCAATGAGCTGGAGCGCCGCGCCGCGGCCGGCGACCTCGGCGGGACCATGCGTCTCGGCGCCTACCAGGCCAGCCTGCGCCCGGATTCGAAGATCGCCGAGATCTACGGCACGACCGAAATCTCGGAGCGCCATCGCCACCGCTACGAGGTCAACATGGCCTATCGCGAGTGCCTGGAGGCCAAGGGCTTGCGCTTCTCGGGCCTCTCGCCGGACGGGCTCCTGCCGGAGACCGTGGAGCATGTCGGGCATCCCTGGTTCATCGGCGTGCAGTTCCACCCGGAGCTGAAGTCCCGCCCCTTCGAGCCGCATCCGCTCTTCGAGAGCTTCGTCGGCGCCGCGATGGTCCAGAGCCGCCTGGTCTAGCCCCGGCAGGGACGGTCGCCCGCCGACCGTCCCTGCCGGAGCGCGGCCCGATACGCCGGCACCGCTCCAGGGCAAGAACCGACGACGGTCCGACGGAGCGCGGTTCCGGCCGGGCGCGGACGGACGCCTCCCGGACCGCGCCCCGGACGACCCGGCGACGCTTCTGCCGGGGGGAACGTCACCCCCGTTGCTCCATTGACTGTCCACACGGGGTCGTTTCCCCACATGGAGTCATGGAATGCCGCCGATCTTCACCGCTGATTTCGAGACCCGCCGCGATGCCGAGATGAGCGTGGAGCACCTGGTTCAGGAGCACGGCCTCGACCGGAAGGCGATCACGGTCGTCTCGACGGGCGAGCGCAACAGCGCCGGAACCGAGCAGGCCGGCGGCGATCTGGAGGACGGGCGGAAGAAGGGCGAGACCGAGGGCGAGCCCGCGCTGACGGCGGCGATCCAGGTCCGGGTCGACGCCGATGCCGCGCAGAAGGGCGTCATCGACGAGTCGTTCTCGACCTTCGGTGGAAAGACCGTTCAGCGCTGACGCGCGAGGTTCAGGCCGCGAGCGCGGTGACGCTCGTCTCGGGCCGCGCGGTGTCGCGCGGTCCGAACAGGTGCTGGTGCAGGGCGTTCGGGCAATGGACGCGCCCCGAGGGATCGGTGATCTTCACCTCGGTCATCCCCGCGGTCATCAGCGACCAGCCCTGCTCCACGGCGCCCAGGATCGAGCTGTGGCGGAAACTGAAGCATCGCTCCGAGACGCGCGCGCTGACGGTGAAGCTCACGGACTGAGATCCTTGGCTGATCGCTCGGTCACCCGGTCGCGGGTCTCCGGCGAGGATGGGGAAGAGACGGCGATCGGGGGAAGACACTCGGGCAGCGCCTGAGGTTTGCGCCGCCGCCGGGTTGCGTGTGCACCGCAATAATGGCTTCCGGTTGACGAAGCCTGAGCGAAAACGAGCCCGGTGCGATTGAGACCGGGCTCACGCGGGAACGTGATCGGCGAGGGCGCGGACCGCGTCCAGGACGGCGTCGGGATGCTGGTGATGCAGCATGTGCCCGGTCCCCGACAGGAGGGTGAAGGCGGCGCCCGGAATCCGGTGCGAGGCCCAGTATCCGTGTCGCGGCGTACTGACCACGATGTCCGAGTCGCCGGCCAGGATCCGGACCGGCACCCGGCAGGCCTGATAGGACAGGGCGCTGCGGGTCAGGCCCGACATCAGGCCGGCCGCATCCTCCCCTTCGGCCACCAGTTGTTCCGCGGTTCCCGCGAGGCCGAACGGATTGGCGGCCGCGTAGCCGGGGGGCATCGTGGCCGGCAGGAACATCGCGTTCCAGAGCAGGGGCAGCAGCGCCGGGTCCATCGCGCGGCCGAGGACGCGCGACGCGAAATGTCCGCCGGGGGCCGCCCGGGGGCCGAAGAGAAGGTGTTCCAGGCGCGGCTCGGGGAAGCAGATCGGCGCCAGGGCGACGACGCCGGCGATCTCTTCCGGGAACTGGAGGCCGTAGGCCAGCGCCACCGCACCACCGTAGGAATGCCCGACGATGATCGGCCGCTCCAGGCCGAGTGCCCGAACGCCGTCGCGAATCAGGGCCGCCTGTTGCCAGAGATGGGCATCGCTGGCGCCGCGGCGCCTGCTGAAGCCGTGGCCCGGCCGGTCGACGGCGATGACCCGGAACTGCTCGGCGAGGCGAGGCACCGGTCCGAGCCACATGTCTTCCAGGGTCATCAGCGTGCCGTGGATGACTACGACCGGCGCTCCGGTCCCGGCTTCGGCATAGGCCAGCGTGCGACCGTCCGGCAGGTCGAGGGTCGATCGGGGCACGAGACGCTCGGAGACCGCGGGCGAGACCCGGCCGACCGGGCTGACGAGGGATCCAGCCGCCATCAGAGCGGACGCCGACGACGGCGACTCTGTCCGGCGAGGAAGGCGGTCGCGGCGAGGCCGAGACCGAGCCGGAGCGCCGTCGAGGCCGGATGAAGGGACGCCCGTGTGTAGGTGCTGCTTCGCTGCACGTAGCCGGGCTGGTCGCCCCGCGTCTCGCCGTCCTGTCCGGGGCCGTGCAAGGTGCCGTCGGGATTGCGCGGGGCCTCGCGGCGCTTCTGGAGGGCGATGATCGCGGGCGCCAGCAGATCGTAGGTGCCCGGCGAAAATTCCTTGAGGCTGGTCAGGGCTTTGCCTCCGCCGCCGACGACGATGTCGCGCTCGGGATGGACGGCGGCATGCAGGATGGCGCGCGCCACCTCCTCCGGCCGGTAGACCGGGGGCGGCAGCATCGGCTCGTGATCCATGTAGTTGCGCGCGCGGTGCGGCAGCGGCGTGTCGATGGAGGTCGGCTTGATCAAGGTCACCGAGATCGGTGCGCCTTCATCGGCGAGTTCCATGCGGAAGGCGTCGGTGAATCCTTTGATCGCGTGCTTGCTGGCGCAGTACATGCCCTGGAAGGGGAAGGCGAGGTCGCTCGCGACACTGCCGATATTGATGATGCTGCCCCCCCGCTCGCGCAGGTGATCGGCCGCGATCAGCGTGCCGTAGACCGTGCCCCAGAGGTTGGTCTGAAGCAGGCGCTCGTGATCGGCATCGGAGACCTTGCTGAGTGGCCCGTAGATGGTCAGGCCGGCTACGTTCACCCAGGTGTCGAACCCACCGAAGGCGGCGATGGCGCGGTCCGCGACGGCCTGGACGTCGGCGCGCTGGCCGACATCCGCCGCCACCGCGACGGCGTGACCGCCCGCGCCCTCGATCTCCCGCGCAATGCGCACGAGGGTGTCGCCGCTGCGGGCCGCCAGGACCACCCGGACCCCGGCCTGGGCTGCCATGCGGGCCGTGGCGAGACCGATGCCGCTCGAAGCTCCCGTGATCACCATCACCTGATCGCGCAGCGCCTTCCGGTGTCGCATCGTGCCCATTCCCCGCCCGTTCGCACGGATCGCCACCGGCGTCCTCTAACGCTTACTCGCGGGAGGCCCGCGGGTTCTGTTCCCAGGACGCGCCTGCGCGGTTTTCACGCGCGGCTTCGCCCAGGGGAAGAGGCGCGGCGGGCGGCGATGCCGCTGGCTTTGGCGCGCCGCATGACTACCTTGCAGGCTGTGACCGAGATCCTGTTCTACCACCTCCAGAATCAGCCCCTCGAGACGGTGCTCCCGAACCTGCTGGAGCGCTCGCTGGAGCGCCAGTGGCGTGCGACCATCCAGGCGGCCAGCGAGGAACGGCTCCAGGCGCTCGACGACCAGCTCTGGACGTACAGCGACGACAGCTTCCTGCCGCACGGGACCGACCGGGACGCCGACGCGGCCAGCCAGCCCGTCGTGCTGACCCTGAAGGCGGTGAACCCGAATGCTGCCTCGATCCGCTTCCTGGTGGAAGGCGCCGACCTGCCGTCCGATGCCGCCGACTATGCGCGGATCTGCGTGCTGTTCGACGGCACCGACCAGGATTCGCTGCTGCGCGCCCGGGAGCAGTGGAAGGAGGCGAAGGCCGCCGGACACACCATCGCCTATTGGCAGCAGGACGAGGACGGCCGTTGGCAGAAGAAGGCCTGACGTCGTCCCCTTACCGACCTTCGCCGAGAGGATTCGCCATGAGACGTCTCGCCATCGGCCTCGCGGCCCTGTTGATCGCGACCCCGCAGCTGCAGGCGCAGCCCGCCCCGCAGGGTGAGCGGCCGGCCGAGGCGCGAAGAGCGCCTGAGCCGCGCGCCCCCCAGGGCGGCAAGCTCCCCGCGGACGCGGTCACCGAACACAGCGTCACGCTCCCGGATGGGCGCAGGCTCGCCTTCACGGCCCGCGCCGGCAGCCTGCCCCTGGTCGACGAGGCCGGCAAGCTCCAGGCGGAGATCGCCTTCATCGCCTACAGCCTGGCCGGCCAGGGCGGCAGCAAGACGGGGGACGCGGCGCGCCCCGTCACCTTCGCGGTGAATGGCGGGCCCGGCGCCGCCTCGGCCTACCTGAACATCGGGGCGATCGGGCCCTGGCGCCTGCCGGTGGAGGGCGCCAGCATCAGCCCCTCGGCACCGATCGGCCTGGTGCCCAACGACGGGACCTGGCTCGACTTCACCGACCTCGTGTTCCTCGACCCCGTGGGCACCGGCTACAGCCGCGCGGCCGACGGCGATGCCAAGCGCTACTGGAGCATCGATGCCGATGCCTCCGTGCTGGCCTCGGCCATCGCCCGCTGGCTGCGCACCAACGACCGCATGGCCGCGCCGAAATTCTACGTGGGCGAGAGCTATGGCGGGTTCCGCGGGCCGCTGATCGCCTCGAAGCTCCAGGAGGAGATCGGCGTCGGCCTGTCGGGCATGGTTCTGCTCTCGCCGGTGCTCGATTTCGCCTGGCTGCAGGCACCGCGGACGACGCCCTGGGGCCACGTGATCAAGCTGCCGTCCTTCGCCGCGTCGGCCATCGAGCGGGCGGGCGGCAGCCCGACGCGCGAGACGATGGCGGACGCGGAAGCCTACGCCACCGGGCCCTACCTCGCCGATCTCCTGAAGGGGCCGTCCGACAGCGCCGCCGTGGCCCGGCTGGGCGACCGGGTCGGCGCCCTGACCGGGCTCGACCCGAGCTTCGTCCGGCGGCAGGCCGGCCGGCTCTCGGGCCAGAGCGTCCAGCGCGAGATCGGCCGCGATACCGGCCGCGTCGCCAGCGCCTACGATACCGGCGTGACCGGTTGGGACCCGGACCCGAATGCCGCCTATTCGGGCTTCGAGGACCCGCTGCTGACCGCGCTCCAGGCGCCGCTGACCAGCGCGATGATCGCGCTCTACAACGACACGCTGAACTACCGGGTGCCGGATCTGCGCTACGAACTGCTCAACACCGCGGTGAACCGGGGCTGGACCTGGGGCGGCGGCCGCTCGGCGCCCGAATCCCTCGGCGCCCTGCGCGGTGTGCTGGCCCTCGACGGCAACATGCGGGTCCTGGTCGCCCACGGGTATACCGACCTGGTCACACCGTATTTCGCGTCGAAGCTCCTGATCGACCAGATGCCGGCCTATGGCGGCGGACGCCTCGATCTCGCCGTGTACCCGGGCGGGCACATGTTCTATTCCCGACCGGATTCGCGCGCCGCGTTCCATCGGGACGCGGCGGCTCTCTACGCGGCCGCGCTCAGCGCGCGGAGCCCCGCGCAGCGCTGAGGACCCGTGTCGTGCCCGCTTTCCACCACCCGCGCCTGCTCATCCTGGCCGCGCTCGCGGCCGGCGGCCTGCCCGCCTGCACCAGCACCGAGACCCGGGCGCCCGAGCCGCTCCCCGTCGCCGCGCCGCGGCCCGCACCCGTGCCGACGTTCCAGGGACCCGTCCTGACCGGGGACGGGACCTGCACGGCGCCCGCGCCGGCCGGAGCCCCCGCGATCGAGATCGGCATCGGCGAGTGCGACCTCGTCCGGCTCAAGGGCAAGCCGCCCACCGACGTGCTGGTGGGGGAGGGGCGCGCCGGCCGCGAGGTGCAGGTGCTCTACAACGAGCCCGGCGCGAAGGAGCTGTACTTCTTCGTCAACAACCACCTCGACCGGATCGTGAAGTGAGGCCCCGGCTCAGCGCTCGGTGAGCTTCATCTCGATGCGGCGGTTGCGGGCATAGGCCTCCTCGGTCGTTCCGGCCTCGAGGGGCTGGAACTCGCCGAAGGCGGCGGCGAGGAGGTGCTGGGGCGGGATGCCCTTGGCCACCATCGCCTGCACGACCGCGATGGCGCGGGCCGCCGACAGCGCCCAGTTCGAGGGGAACTGCGCGCTGGCGATCGGCCGCGCATCGGTATGCCCGTCGATGCGCAGCACCCAGGGAATGTCGGCCGGGATCTGCTTGGCGAGGTCGAGGATCGCACCGGCGATGCGGTCGAGCTCGGGCCCGGCCTCCGGCTTCAGGCTGGCGGACCCCGCCGGGAACAGCACCTCGGATTGCAGGACGAAGCGGTCGCCGACGATGCGGATATCCGGGCGGTTGCCGAGGATCTGGCGCAGGCGGCCGAAGAAGTCCGAACGATAGCGCGCGAGCTCCTGCACCTTCTGGGCCAGGGCCACGTTGAGGCGGCTGCCAAGGTCGGCGATGCGGGCCTGGCTCTCGCGGTCGCGCGTCTCGGAGGCCGCGAGGGCATCCTCGAGGGCGGCGAGCTGCCGCCGCATCGCCGCGATCTGCTCGTTCAGCAGGTCGATCTGCGAGACGGCCCGCGCCGTGTTGGCGCGCTCGGCCGCCAGCTGCCTGTCGACCTCGCCCTGGCGCCCCGCCGCGCCCTGGGACGCGTCGGCCTGAGCCTTGAGGCGGTCGCGGTCGGCCTGCGCGCCGAGCAGGGTGCTGCGCAGGGACGAGGCCTGCTCCTCCTGCGTCTTGCGGGTCGAGCGCTCCAGGGCCAGCAGGTCCGTCAGGTCGGCGATCTGGCGGTTGAGCCGGGTCAGCACCGAATCGCGGCCGCTGATCTCCTGGGAGAGGAAGAACTGGCCGACCACGAAGATCGTCAGCAGGAAGACCACCGCGAGCAGCAGCGTCGCCAGGGCATCGACGTAGCCCGGCCAGACGTTCAGGCTCCGGTCGCGGCGACCACGCGTCGAGGCCATGTCAGGTCCGCTCGCGGCCCAGGCGCTCCAGCACCTGCTTCAGTTCGCGCTCGCGCGTCGCCTGGGCCTCGACCCAGTCGCGAATCATCTGCTGCTCGGCGCGCATGTGCTGTACGAGCCCCTGGATGCCTTCCGCGAGATTCGTCATGGCCTGGGTGGCGACGCGCCCGTTGGCGCCCTCCGCCACCACGGCGGTCAGACGGTCCACGGCCTCTTTCAGTTCGCGGGCGCTGGCGGGGTCCTGTGTCGGCAGGGGCGCGGGTTGCACCTTCGCCGGGGCTGCGACCTCGACACGACCCTGTGGTATTTCGCCGGAGAGGAGCCAGTCCTCCAGCTCGTTGTGGAAGCGTGCATGCGCCTGCCCGGCCTGCAGGTCGAGGAAGCCGATGATCAGCGAGCTCGCGAGGCCGAACAGCGAGGCCGAGAAGGCGAGACCGATGCCGGAGAGCGGCACCGCAAGGCCGTTCTTCAACTCGTCGAACATCGCCGCAGCTTCGCCGCCGCCCCGCATGGTCTTGATCACCGACCCGACCGCGCTCAGCGTGTCGATCAGGCCCCAGAACGTCCCGAGCAGTCCCAGCAGGATCAGCAGGCCCGAAACATAGCGCAGAATTTCGCGGCCCTCGTCGAGGCGCGCGGCCGCGGTGTCGAGGAAGGCGCGGCTGGTGGTCAGGGTGAGGCCGCCGTGCCGGGCGGCGATGGCCGGTGCCAGGGGCGCCATCAGCGGTGGCGGCCGGCTCGGGCTCTCGCCCGCCGCCACGGCATTGACGTAGGTCACCTCCCGGTAGAGCCGCACCACCTGCCCGAAGGCCAGCAGCACGGCGATGAGCAGGACCCCGAGGATGAGCCCGTTGAGGCCCGGATTGGCGAGGAAGGCCGGCGTGATCTGACGGAACAGGACGAAGGCGAGAAAGCCGACCAGGATCAGAAAGACCAACATCCGGACGAGGTAGATGCCCGGCTTGGCGATCGTCGCGGGTGCGGGTGGGGTCGCCATCGGCTGGGGCACACTCTCAACGCGGAACTGTCGCCCCGCGCAGAGCGAGCGGGGCGAACGCGCCGGCACATTGCAGGGTGGTTCGGCGCCGATCAAGTCGCCCGCGGTCTCGTTCCGTGGATGGGCGCTCCGTTGCGCCGGCTAATCCCACGCCCGCGGCCACGTCTCCTCCAGATGCGGTCCGAGGCGTACCGCGGCCACGCTCTTGGCGAGGCCCGTCGCGTCGTCGGTCTCGACCGCGATCCCGCAGAGCGTCCCTTCGCCCTGGGCCACTTCCAGGCGGGCACCCGGCGTCTTCTGCAGGAAGCGGCGCAGGGGCTCCTCCTTCTGCATGCCGAGGATCGAGTCGTAGTCGCCGCACATGCCGGCATCCGAGAGATAGGCAGTGCCGCCGGGGAGAATCCTGTGATCCGAGGTCGGGGTGTGGGTGTGGGTGCCCACGACCAGGCTGGCGCGGCCGTCGAGGAAATGACCGAAGGCCTGCTTCTCGCTCGTGGCCTCGGCGTGGACGTCGACGATGACGGCATCCGCCACCGCGCCCAACGGGCAGACGGAGAGTTCCCGCTCGGCCGAGGCGAAGGGATCGTCCAGGGCATCCATGTAGAGCCGGCCCATGACGTTCAGGATGAGCACACGGGCGCCCTTGCGGGTCTCCACCACGGTGGCTCCGCGGCCAGGTGTGCCCGGGGGATAGTTTGCCGGCCGGACCAGACGGGTCTGCCGCTGGATGAAGACGAGGGCCTCGCGCTGGTCGAAGGAATGGTTGCCGAGCGTCACCGCGTCGGCCCCTGCCTGGAGGAGTTCGTCGCAGATCGCTTCCGTAAGCCCGAACCCGCCGGCGGCGTTCTCGCCGTTGATGACCACGCAGTCGAGGCGCCAACGTTCACGAAGGGCCGGCAGTTGGTCCGAGATGACAGTCCGGCCGGGACGGCCCACCACGTCGCCGAGGAAGAGAATGCGCATTGCGGGAAGTCAGGTCCGTATCAGCGGGACCGGCCCCGCTTCGGTGACGAGATGATCGAGGGGCTGATCGTGCGGCTCGAAGGGGACCGCGTCGACGGCCTGGACCGAGAAGGCGATCCCGATGGTGAGCACGGGACCGTTCCGCGAAAGACGCTCGATCGCCTGATCGTAGTAGCCGCGACCGTAGCCGATGCGATGGCCACGGCGATCATAGGCCGCCAGCGGCACGAGGAGCGCGGCCGGATCAAGGGGGGGCAGGTCGTCGTGCGGTTCGCTGAGACCGAAGCGACCGGCGACGAGGGCCTCGCCCTCGCGCCATTCCCGGAACACCAGCCCTTCGGGAGTGACCTTCGGCAAGGCGATGCGTTGGCCTCGCGCGAATAGGAGGCGGGCGAGGGGACGCGGATCGACTTCGCTGCGGATGGGCCAAAAGGCCCCGACGATTTCTGCCTTGGCCAGCGCTCCGATAGTCATCACCGTCTCGGCAATCCGCACCGAACCGGTGTGCCGATCCGCCTCTCGGAGGGCATCACGGCGGGCCAGAGCCTCGTTGCGCAGGACCGCCTTGCGGCTGGAAATGGATATCTCGGCGGGAGAAAGATCTGAGTGCGGAGCCACGTGAGCCGTTGAAGTGTCGATCCCGGGAAACCTACAATGTAGGTGGGCGCCGTGTTGGCCAAGTCCAGGGACAAGGCCAGGGACAGCTCCCTGGGGAGTCGATAAGGCCCCGGGGAAAAGTTCTCCTGACGGACCCGGCAGCCCCGCCGATCCCATGTAGCGTCGGTACGCGTCCCGCGCCAGGGGGGCGCCGGTTCGACCCGCAGAAAACACGAGCGAGATCAGCGCTCGACGCTTCGCCGATTGGCATTGAGTCGACCGAGTGTGTTCAGCCGGCCGAGATGACGTGCGCAAGACGCTCGATTCGTTCGGCACAGCGCACGAGTCCCTCGGCAAGCCGCTCCTCCGCGGCTGCACGCACCGCTTCAGCCGACTCCACCGTTTCCCTGAGGGCGGCGGCTTCCTGCTCGAGCGCGGCTAGGCGTCCTTGTACCTCCTGTAATTCGTCAGCCTGCATCAAGGCGGCCATCACGTGGAGGCGCATGTCGCCGATTTCGCCGAAGGACCGGCGCATCTCCACGATCCGTCCATCAAGTCCCTCAGCCAGGGCAGTCAGGTGCGCCTCCTCACCTTCGGCGCAGGCCATCCGGTAGTTCTTGCCGTCGATGGTAACGTTGATTTGGGGCATCGGGCGTTGGGTCGCTGGAGCGTTGAAGTGCGAAACTTAGCGGAGGGCGCGGGACGGCGTCAGTACGCCTTCGACGGCGTCGATCGCTCGCCCGAGGCGGTGGTCGATATCCGACGAGGTCGCCGCGACCTCTGCGAGGTGCGCGCTCGCCGCATCGAGTTCGGCGGCGAGCCTCGCCCGGTCCTCGCCCATGATCGCGAGCTCGGTTTCCAAGTCACTGGGATCGCGCTCGGCCTCGAAGCGCTGTGTGACCGCACTCTCCAACCTTGAGAGCACGGCTTCGAGGCGCTGCAGCGCCAGATCGACGGTCTGGCTCACGGATGGATGCCCTTCACTTCTACCTGCTTCTATCCGACGAAGTCATTCACGCCACGCCTGAACGCCAGCACGGTATCCACCGTGAAACGGTTATGCACCCCCTGCGCCGGGCGATGTAACCTTTGCCTCGATTTGTCACCATGTTAGAGACCGGCCGCTCGCAGACCGGCTATACGGCAGCAGGCGACGCGCTCAGGCGACAGGGCAAGGATCTGTCCACCGCCCTGGGCACCGTCCTGCCGCGCGCTACCTCGGTCTTCGGCTGTGTTTGCGCGCCCGAGCCTGCGCGGCAGTTCATCTGCCGTTCAATCGGAACTCGCTCAGAGCGGGCAACGGATCGAGGCCTGACATTCGGTCAAGCCGCGACGATCAACTTGCTGGAGGGTGCTGCGTGGCCGGCGCCCGATTATGGGAAGGACTCACGCCGTGTCGGTGAAGGTTGCCATCAACGGGTTCGGACGCATCGGCCGCAACGTTCTGCGCGCCATCCATGAGGCCGGCCGCCAGGACATTGAGGTGGTGGCGATCAACGATCTCGGCCCCGTCGAGACCAATGCTCATCTGCTGCGCTTCGACTCGATCCACGGTCGGTTCAACGCCAAGGTTGAGGTCGACGGCGACTTCATCGTCGTTGACGGCAAGCGCATCAAGGTCACCGCCGTTCGCAATCCGGCGGAGCTGCCGCATCGCGAACTCGGTGTCGATATCGCCCTCGAGTGCACGGGCATCTTCACCTCGAAGGACAAGGCCAACGCCCACCTGGATGCTGGAGCCAAGCGCGTCATTGTCTCGGCACCGGCCGACGGAGCTGACCTGACTGTTGTCTACGGCGTCAACCACGACAAGCTCACCGCCGACCATCGCGTGATCTCGAACGCGTCTTGCACCACCAACTGCCTCGTGCCGGTGGCCAAGGTGCTGAACGATCTCGTTGGGATCGAGCGTGGCTTCATGACGACGATCCATTCCTACACGAACGATCAGCCATCGCTCGATCAGATGCACAAGGACCTTTACCGGGCCCGTGCCGCCGCACTTTCGATGATTCCGACTTCGACTGGCGCCGCGAAGGCCGTCGGTCTCGTGCTGCCGGAGCTTAAAGGCAAGCTCGACGGAACCTCGATACGCGTGCCGACCCCGAACGTCTCGGCTGTCGACCTCGTGTTCACCGCCAAGCGCCAGACCACCGTCGAGGAGATCAACGACGCGATCCGCGCAGCTGCCGACGGTCCCCTCAAGGGCGTACTGGCCTACACGGACCAGCCGAACGTCTCGATCGACTTCAACCACGATCCGCACTCGTCGACCTTCCACCTCGATCAGACCAAGGTCATGGACGGCACCTTCGTGCGCATCCTGTCCTGGTACGACAACGAGTGGGGCTTCTCGAACCGGATGGCTGACACGGCCGTGGCAATGGGCAAACTGCTCTAAGCCGCATCGCCGTATCCTGACGGGCTGAACGTTCCCGAAGACCACGCGAAGACGAGCATGGTGTGCCTGACATGACAGAGACCTCCCCCTCCGGACGCGGCTTCGTTCCAGGCACTTCAGCAATCCCGCCGGCGGACTCCCCGCCGGCGGTGGCCACTGCCGTTCAGGCTCCTGCGGGTCCCGTCGTGGCCGGCAAGGTGGAACCTCTGTCATCGCACGGCGGCACTGCCGGCGGTGATCAGCTCGCCCGAATCGAGGATAAATGCTCGCGGATCGAGGACAAGTACGCTCGCTCTGAGGCGCTGCTGTCGCGCGTCGAGGAGAAGGTCGAGGGCGCTGCTGGCCGTATGAACGAGGCGGCCCGCCAGAGCGATCTCTCCGCCTTGCGCAGCGAGGTTCGCGCTATCGCGGATCGCACGCGCGGCCTACCCGGGTCCGGCGCCTTGGTGCTTACCGCCATCATCACCGCCGTTCTCACGGTTGCGCTCACCATCGCGGCGCAGCGCTTCCACCTCGATGCGATGCTGCCCCCGCGCTGATTTCCTCGTCCTGCCCGTCTGAAGCCAAGGCCCCGATGACCGCTTTTCGAACCCTCGACGATGCCGGCCCGCTGAAGGGCAAGCGCGTTCTCCTTCGTGTAGACTTGAACGTTCCGATGGAGGGCGGGCGCGTCACCGACGCCACCCGCATTGAGCGAATCGTGCCGACGATCAATGAAGTCGCCGATAAGGGCGGCCGCGTCGTACTGCTGGCCCATTTCGGACGACCGAAAGGTAAGCCCGTCAGCTCCGAGTCGCTGGAGCCCGTGGTCGAGCCCCTCAGTCAGAAGCTCGGTCGTCCCGTTGCCTTTGCCGAGGATTGCGTGGGTTCGGCTGCGGCCGAAGCGGTCGCGCGCCTGAAGGACGGGGACGTTGTCCTCCTTGAAAACACGCGCTTCCACGCCGGTGAGGAGAAGAACGACCGGGCTTTCACCGAGCAGCTCGCGGCGAACGGCGACCTCTACGTAAACGAGGCCTTCTCGGCGGCGCACCGGGCGCACGCTTCCACAGAGGGGCTGGCACATCTGCTGCCGGCCTATGCGGGTCGCCTAATGCAGGCCGAACTCGACGCTCTGACCAAGGGGCTTGAGGCTCCTGCCCGCCCAGTCATTGCTCTCGTCGGCGGGGCGAAGGTTTCCTCCAAGATCGACCTTCTCCAAAACCTCGTGGAGAAGGTCGACATGCTGGTCATCGGCGGCGGGATGGCCAACACTTTCTTGCACGCGCAGGGTAAGGCGGTTGGCAAATCGCTTTGCGAGAAGGATCTTGCCGAGACTGCCCTTCGCATCATCGTGGCAGCCAAGGCGGCCAAGTGTCGGATTATTTTGCCGGTCGATGCCGTCTCGGCCTCCGAGTTCAAGGCCAACGCCGCCCACGAGACCGTCACAGTCGATGATGTGCCGGAAACAGGAATGATCCTTGATGCCGGGCCTGCCTCGGTCGCTGAGATCAACGCGGCCATCGACGAGGCCGCCACTCTGGTCTGGAACGGCCCCCTAGGTGCCTTCGAGCTGACCCCGTTCGATGCCGCAACCGTGGCGGCCGCCCGGCACGCTGCCGAGCGGACGCAAGCTGGGAAGCTTGTCTCGGTGGCGGGTGGCGGTGACACGGTCGCTGCGCTGAACCATGCAGGTGTAGGCGAGACCTTTTCCTACGTGTCAACTGCCGGTGGCGCCTTCCTCGAGTGGCTTGAGGGCAAGGAACTGCCGGGCGTCGAGGCCCTGCGCGCCAAGAGTTGATCGCATCCGCAACCCTGCGCGTCAGGGAATGACGGCCGCCGTTCATTGACGCTGTGCCCCCTGGCCGAAATGCTGTCTTGCGAGAGTTGCAACGGATCCGCAAAGGTCCGAAAAGACGACCGAATTCGGATGGATCGCGTTTTTTGGCGCGACGACTGGCGGATCGCCTCGGCGGCGGTCGTATCTGTGGAGAAACCTATGGCCCGCATCACCCTGAGGCAGCTCCTGGACCATGCCGCCGAGCATGAATACGGCGTGCCGGCGTTCAACCTGAACAACATGGAGCAGGGTCTCGCCATTATGGCAGCGGCGGATGCGACTGATTCCCCGGTGATCCTGCAGGCGAGCAAGGGCGCGCGTGCCTATGCCAACGACATCGTGCTGGCCAAGCTCATCGACGGTCTTGTTGAGATTTATCCTCATATCCCCGTCTGCATGCACCTCGACCATGGTAGCGACGAGGCCACCTGTGCCACCGCTATTCAGTACGGCTTCACCTCAGTGATGATGGATGGGTCGCTGAAAGCGGACGGCAAGACCCCCGCCGACTACAACTACAATGTCGAGATCACTCGCAATGTCACGAAGATGGCCCACTGGGCGGGCGTCTCGGTGGAGGGCGAACTCGGTGTGCTCGGCTCGCTCGAAAGCGGACAGGGCGAGGCTGAGGACGGCCATGGCGCAGAGGGCGTGCTGAGTCACGACCAACTCCTTACCGATCCCGACGAGGCTGTGAAGTTCGTCGAAGCCACCAAGGTCGATGCGCTGGCGGTTGCCATGGGCACCTCGCACGGCGCCTACAAGTTCACGCGCAAGCCCGACGGCGACGTCCTGGCCATGAATGTTATCGAGGAGATCCACCGCCGCCTGCCCACGACCCACCTTGTGATGCACGGCTCGTCGTCGGTACCGCAGGACTTGCAGGACATCATCAATCAGTATGGCGGCGAGATGAAGCCGACCTGGGGCGTGCCGGTGGAGGAGATCCAGCGCGGCATCAAGCACGGCGTGCGAAAAATCAACATCGACACGGATAACCGGATGGCGATGACAGGCCAGATTCGGAAGATCCTGGCCGAGAACAAGGCCGAGTTCGATCCGCGTAAATACCTGAAGCCCGCTATGGAGGCCATGACGAAGCTCTGCAAGCAACGCTTTGAGGAGTTCGGTACCGCCGGTCAGGGTTCCAAGATCCGCCCGGTTTCCGTGGCTACCATGGCCAAACGCTACGCCAACGGCTCCCTCGATCCGAAGATCAGTGCGGCGGGCTGAGCGTCAGAAGGACCCTGTATGTCGGAAACTCGCACCCGCCTCGCCCTGCTTAGCCCCCACCGAGTCGAGGCCGGTGACGCCGACGCGCTTAGTGCAGCGATCACGGCCGCCTGTGCGGACGGTGATGTTGCAGCTGTCATCCTGAGGCTTGCTCCCGCCGATGAGCGAAGCTTGGTGAACCTCGTCAAGCGCTTGGCACCGACGGCGCAGGAGGCCGGCGCGGCGGTGGTTGTCGCCTGCGCAAATTTCGACGGCGACCTTGTGAGCGTGTCGGCCCGCGGTGGCGCCGATGGCATCCATCTCGACAAGCCGCGGGAAGGCGACTTACGCGGTCTGCGCGAGCGCTTGGCCGACGGACGAATTCTGGGAGCCGGCGGTCACGAGCAGAAGCACGCCGCAATGGAGGCCGGTGAGGCCGGCGTCGACTACGTCATGTTCGGTGGTCTCTACGCGGATGGGATGGCTCCCGATCCTGAGACGGTTCTTGATCGCGCCGGGTGGTGGACCGAGATCTTCGAGACACCGTGCATCGCCGTCGCACATGCCGCGGATCAAGTTGGGCCGCTCCTGGCCACGGGCGCGGAGTTCCTCGGCCTAGAAAGCCCGCTTTGGATCGGCCAGGACGCTGACGTCGCCACAATCCAAGTGCAGGTTGCCGCTGCCGCGGAGACGGCCCCGTGAGACTGTTGTTCAGCCTTCTGGCTCTGATGTTTGGCCTGTCTGACGGCTGGGCCGCGTCGTCCCTGTCGCCGGAAGCAGCCAAGCCAGCGACGCGTGAGGTCTTCTCTGCCCCTCTGAAGGAACTGCCGACGCCTTATTCGCCTAACGCTATGCGGGCGGTACCCTTCACCGCGAAGCCTAGTGACAAGTCGGCGGATACGGCTTTTGGTGCCTACCAGCGCGGGCAATATACCACTGCGTTTCGCGAGGCGACAAAGCGGATTGCGGCGGATCCGAAGGATGCAGCGGCGATGACGCTGTTAGGCGAGCTCTACAATCAGGGCCTCGGTATCAAGCAGGATCCGGTCAAGGCCGCGGAATGGTACCGCCTCGCGGCGGCGCAGGGAGATGTGCACGCGATGGCGTCGCTGGGTCTGATGTCCATCGACGGGCGGGGCGGCGCCAAAGACATGAAGACCGGCCGACAATGGCTCGAAAAGGCTGCTGAGACCGGCGACACTACGGCAGCCTACAATCTCGCCTTGATTCTCCTGGGGACCGGCACTGAGCCGGATCAAGCTCGGGCTGCCACCCTGTTCCGCGAGGCGGCCGAAGGGGAGATCGGTGCGGCTCAGCACGATCTCGGTGTCCTCTACCTACAGGGGCGCGGTGTGCAGAAAGATCCGACTCAGGCTGCCGAATGGTTTCGGCGTGCGGCGGATAACGGTGATCTGGCCGGCGAGGTTGAGTTCGCCATCCTTCTGTTCAATGGGACGGGCCTGCCGAAAGACGAAACGCGTGCGGCGCGTTATTTCCAGCATGCCGCCGCCCGCGGGAATGCGATCGCACAGAACCGGATTGCGCGTCTGTTCGCGGTCGGGCGTGGCGTTCAAAAGAACTTGGTCGAGGCGGCTGCCTGGAACCTCGCGGCATCTGCGCAGGGTTTGTCCGACGCTTGGCTGGACGAGAACCTGAAAGGCCTCGAGCCGGCCGAGCGCACACGCGCCGAAACGCTTGCTGCCGATAGAGCGAAGGTCAATTAGCGGAGTCCCGTGGGGCAGCCCCGCATTCGATAGGGGTGAGCCGGCGCGCAAACGTGCTATGGCCGCGCCGAATGTTACGTGAACCGACGTTCTTTGAATCGGCCTGGACCTGAAGATCGATGATCAGCTCACCCCTCATGACCGTCATGGTCGACGCCGTGCGCAAAGCGGCCCGCGGCCTCAAACGCGACTACGGCGAGATTGAGAACCTGCAGGTTTCTCGCAAAGGGCCCGGAAACTTCGTCTCGGCTGCCGATCGCAAGGCTGAGGAAGTCCTTAAGGATGCCCTGATGAAGGCGCGTCCGGGCTACGGGCTGATCCTGGAAGAGTCCGGCAATGTCGAGGGCGCGGACAAGAGCCACACTTGGCATGTTGACCCTCTCGACGGCACCACAAACTTCCTTCACGGCATCCCGCACTTCGCTATCTCCGTCGGGCTGGAGCGCGAGGGGCAGATCGTCGCCGGCGTGATCTATGATCCGGCCAAGGATGAACTGTTCGTGGCCGAGCGTGGGAAGGGCGCTTATCTTAACAACCGTCGCCTCCGCGTCTCCGGGCGCACTGACATGGCCGATGCTCTTGTCGCCTACGGCTCGCCATATCTCGGTCGCGGCGACCATCCGAAGCTCCTGCGGGAGGTCGCCGCCGTGATGGCCGTCACCGGAGGTGCTCGCCGCTTCGGATCGGCCGCTCTCGATCTCGCCTACGTCGCCTGCGGCCGCTCGGACCTATACTGGGAGCGCGATCTACAAACCTGGGACATCGCTGCGGGGATCATCCTGGTGCGTGAGGCCGGCGGCTTCGTTACCAGCGCCGATGGTGGCGCCGAGCCGCTGGCAGCCCGTTCGGTCGCTTGCGGCAACGAAATCCTACACGGCGAGCTCGTGAAACTCCTACGCCGCGCCAACGCCTGAGGGGCGCGTCTTCGCCTCCAATCTCCTCGACAAGGGCTCCCCCATGGAAAGCCGCCGCCACATTGCGTTGAAGGACTCGATCCGGTCCATCCCAGATTACCCGAAGCCCGGCATCGTATTTCGCGATATCACCACCCTGCTCAGCGATCCGCGCGCGTTCCGTCGGGCGGTTGATGCGCTGGTGCATCCGTATGCGGGGGGACGCATCGATCAGGTCGCGGGTATCGAGGCGCGGGGCTTTATTCTTGGAGGGGCGGTCGCGCACCAGCTTTCGTCCGGCTTTGTCCCGATTCGCAAGAAGGGCAAGCTACCACATACGACGGTATCGATTGCTTACGCCCTTGAGTACGGCACCGACGAGATGGAAATTCACGTCGATGCCATCAAGCCGGGCGACCGGGTGCTTCTGGTGGATGACCTGATCGCCACCGGCGGCACAGCCTGCGCGGCTGTGAACCTGCTGCGTCGGATTGGCGCTGAAGTGGTGGCGGCCTGCTTCGTCATCGACCTACCGGAGATCGGCGGCGCTCAGAAGCTACGCGACCTTGATGTGCCGGTTCGGACCTTAATGGAATTCGAAGGCCATTGAGCGGTAGCGAGCCCTATGGGGCTTGGAATTGTCTGACCGCGGGGCAGTCGGGAGAGGATACAGAGCCTCTCCGGACCCATCGTTCACCTCGACCCGACCCGCCCTGCCGTTGGCCAGCCTCTTCCTGCGAAGAAGAGGCTTATGAGGGCGCTACGCCGCCAAGCTGGTGAAGAGTCCACGTCCGTCGGTCCCACCGACGAGGTCCTCAACGAAGTTCTCCGGGTGCGGCATCAGGCCGAGTACGTTGAGGTTCTCGGAGTAGATGCCAGCGATGGAATTTAGCGAGCCGTTGCGATTGGCGTCCACCGTGAGGTTGCCCGCAGCGTCCGAGTAACGGAACGCCACCCGTCCATCGCCTTCGAGGCGCGCGATCGTTTCTGCGTCTGCAAAGTAGTTGCCCTCGCCATGGGCTACGCAGACGTCGATGACCTGATTCTTGGCGTAGGCTGACGTGAAACGGGTATCGGCGCGCTCCACCCGGAGCAACTGCCGATGACAGATGAAACGCCGGTCGACGTTCCGCATCAGGACACCGGGCAGGAGGCCAGACTCGCACAGGATCTGGAAGCCATTGCAGATGCCAAGCACAAGGCCACCCCGCGCGGCATGCGCGCGGACGGCGTCCATTGCGGCAGCGCGGCCGGCGATGGCACCGCAGCGGAGGTAGTCACCGTAGGAAAACCCACCTGGCAGCACAGCGAGATCGGTGCCAGCCGGCAGGGCTGTATCCGCGTGCCAGACCTTAACGACCTCGGCACCGGATTGGGCCAGGGCTCGGGCCACGTCCGCGTCGCGATTAGAGCCCGGGAAAACAATGATGGCGGCGCGCATCAGGCGATCTCGATGGCGTAGTTCTCGACGACGGTGTTGGCGAGCAGCTTCTCGCAGGCGCTTTTCAGCGTCGTTTCTGCGGCCGCGCGGTCTTCCTCCGCGATCTCGACGTCGAAGACTTTGCCTTGGCGGACGCTGTCGATACCGGATAGCCCAAAAGATGTCAGGGCCGCTTCGATCGCCTTGCCCTGCGGGTCTAGCACGCCGGTCTTAAGGGTGACGATGATGCGTGCTTTCATGGGTTCGAACTCGTCTGATGTCGGGGCATCCTGCCGATAATCGGGAAATGCCAAGCAGGCAACGCGAAACGGCCCCGGGGGGGCCGCGCGTAAAGGTTGAAGGCGTGATTTCCGCTCAGCGCCTAATGGTTTCTGGTCCGCGCAGGGGCTCAATGCTCGTCGCGCGTCGCCATAGTTGTAGCATCACCCAGGCGGCGAAGAGACTGAACAGCGCCATCAGAACATGGCCTACCGTGTCACCAAGATCGAAAAGACCGGCCAAAGCCCAGCCGGCTGCGATGGCCACGGCGAACACCTCCGTGCCGACGAGAACCATCATGCTCAGGATGGTGACGAAATTGCGCGTGTTCACAGGAGTGTCACCCCGTTGCCAACTTCACGCTCAGGAAACCCGGCGTTGAAACGATGAAGGGCGGCGTAGCGCGAACCGAACCGGTTGCGCAACGTCGCCCTTGTTTTCCCCAGACCTCAGCGCGGAGCACGCTTGGCCAGGATACGCTGGAGCGTCCGGCGATGCATGTTCAGGCGACGCGCCGTTTCAGAGACGTTCCGTCCACAAAGCTCGTAGACGCGTTGGATGTGCTCCCAGCGCACCCGGTCCGCCGACATCGGGTTCTCGGGCGGGTCGGCTCGCTCGCCCGGCTGCGCCATGAGTGTCCCGTGGATCTCATCGGCGTCGGCTGGTTTAGCCAGGTAGTCAAACGCACCGAGTTTCACGGCTGTGACGGCCGTTGCGATATTGCCGTAGCCAGTCAGAATGACCCCTCGTGCATCCGGGCGACGCTCCTTGAGCCGGGCGATGACGTCGAGCCCATTGCCATCGCCGAGCCTCATATCGATGACCGCGAAGGCCGGCGGGCGGACATCGACCATCGAGACGCCTTCGGCGACACTCTCGGCAACCTGTACCTCGTAGCCACGCATCTCCATGGCACGGGCCAGACGCGTCGAGAAAGGCTTGTCGTCATCGACGATCAGCAGCGAACGATCGTGGAAAGCGGCCAGGGGATCATTGTCGGCAAGCTGAGCGATATCGGCACTCGGCGCCGTTGTTCCAGTCTGCGTCAGCATCCGACGCTCCTCCGTAGTTCACGAACCAACTTCGATTGGGTTCTGCTCTGGTCGTTATATAGGTGTCGCACCCGTTTCCGTCAGGGGTTGCCCACTACTCAATTGCGCATGATCGACCGCCAGCGCGCCTCGCTCGAAGATGTGACGCGCCCAGCTGACGCGGACCACCGCGCCCGTCGCCTCGTGTTGAGAGACGTTTGACAGTGTTAACTGAGCTCCGGAGCGCTCAATCAGCGTCTTGGCAATGAAAAGTCCGAGGCCGAGACCGGCGCCGGTGCTGTCCGGGCTGCGTGAGCGATCCGGGCTTCGTGTCGTCACGTAGGGCTCGCCGGCCCTGAGCAGGACCTCGCTCGAGAAGCCTGGGCCGTCGTCCCGAATCTCTAGCCAAACCCGCTCAAGGGTCCAGCGCGCCTCGATGATCACCCGCTCGGTGGCGAAGTCGACGGCGTTGTCCACGATGTTGGCCAACCCGAACATCACTCCCGGATTGCGCTTGCACGCAGGCTCCCGACCTTCGCCCTGGTTCGAGACGTCGAGGATGATGCCCATGGCACGCTGCGGCTCGACGAGCTCTTCCACGAGGTGGCTGAGGCTAACGGTCTGGAGGAAGCCGGCCTCGTCACTATCGAGCGACGTCAGCTTCGAAAGAATGCCGCGGCAGCGATCGACTTGGTCACGTAGGAGCGCCAGGTCCTCCCGTACAGAAGGGCTGGCCGTCGTCGCCAACTGACGGGTCAGTTCCTTGGTCACCACCATGATGGTCCCGAGCGGCGTACCGAGTTCGTGGGCGGCGGCGGCAGCGAGCCCATCGAGTTGCGACAGGTGTTGCTCCCGGGCCAGCACCAGTTCCGTGGCGGCCAGGGCCTGCGCGAGCTGACGCGTCTCCTCCGCAACTTTCCAGGCATAAACCCCCGTGAAGGCCGTCCCGAGCAGGATCGCGGTCCAGATGCCCGAAATGTACAGGAAGGGCAGTTCCAGCCGCCCATCGGCAAACCAAGGCAAGGGGCGGTGCACAAGGGCGAGCAGGGTCGCGAGACCAATTGCCAGGAGACCGAGCGCGAGGGTGCGCTCGGGCGGCAGGGCGGTGGCCGAGATCAGCACCGGGGCGAGGAACAGCAGCGAGAACGGGTTCTGCAATCCGCCGGTGAGGAAGAGCAGAGCGGCGAGCTGGATGATGTCGAAGGCGAGGAGCAGGGCCGCGGAATCGTCGCTGAGGCGGTAGCTTGCAGGAAAGCGGATGCGCAGCGCGAGGTTCAGCCAGGACGAGGTGGCGATCACGAGGAAGCACCACCCGAAGGGCAGTGGCAGGCCCAACCCGAATTGCGCCCCGACCACCGCCGCGCTTTGGCCGGTGATCGCGAGCCATCGCAGGCGCACGAAGGTGTCGAGACGCAGGTGCCGTGCGTCGCGGACGAAGCCGTTGGTGCTCATGTCGATCATATCAGGGGAACGATAGGGCCCGGCTGTCTCGCGTCTATCCCTCCAGGTTCCGACATCCGCTCTTGTCGACATCGCTTTTGCGCTAAATCGAGCGGATCGCATCCGCGCAGATCGATGCGGAGTGCCGTGCCGACGGCGGATTTCGTAGCCGACCCTCGGAAGCGACGTCGGCAAAAGGGGGGGAATGGTCCTTGAACTTGTCCTATCTCTGGTACGAGGCCGCCCGACTGATGACGACGCCGGCGCGACTTGTCGCCGACGTCGCACGGCACAGCCTACAAAACCCCGCCAATCCATTGGCCTACTCGCCCTATGCCCGCTCGATAACGGCCGCCTGCGAGATGTTCGAGCGGGTCACCCGGCGCTACGGCAAGCCGTCTTTCGGCATCGTCAGCACCAATGTCGACGGCACGAGCGTTCCGGTGAGTGAGCGTGTGGTGTGGGAGCGGCCGTTCTGCCGTGTGATCACCTTCGATCGAAGCTTCGTGCGCGGCCCCACTGCGCCACAACCGAAGCTGCTCATCGTCGCGCCGATGTCGGGCCACTACGCCACGCTCCTGCGCGGCACCGTGGAGGCCATGTTGCCCGATCATCAGGTCTTCATCACAGATTGGGCTGACGCCCGCATGGTGCCGATCGGGGTTGGGCGGTTCGATCTGGATTCCTACATCGACTACCTCATCGATATGTTCCGGGACCTCGGACCGGAGCTGCACGTCATGGCCGTGTGTCAGCCGGCCGTACCGGTCCTGGCGGCGGTGGCCGTGATGGAGGCACAGGGCTACGCGCCAGTGCCGCAAACGATGACGCTGATGGGAGGTCCCATCGATACGCGGCGTTCACCGACAGCCGTCAATTGTGTGGCGCAGGAGCGCGGGACGGCCTGGTTCGAGCGCAACTGCATCACCACCGTGCCTGCCGGCTATCCCGGCGTCTGGCGCAGCGTCTATCCGGGCTTTTTTCAGCTGTCAGGGTTCATGGCGATGAACCTCGACCGCCACGTGAACGCTCACGCCGAGATGTTCGACCACCTTGTGACGGGGGATGGCGATTCGGCGGAGAAGCATCGCGAGTTCTACGATGAGTATCTCGCGGTGATGGATCTGACGGCAGAGTTCTACCTCCAGACGGTGAAAACGGTTTTCGTCGATCACGCCCTGCCGAAGGGATCGATGATCCACCGCGGGGCTCGCGTCGACCTCGGCGCGGTTCGCACGTGTGGCATTCTCGCCATCGAGGGGGAAAACGACGATATCTCCGGCGTCGGCCAGACCCAGGCGGCCCTAGACCTCACGCCGAACCTTCCCCCGGAACGGAAAGCGTATCATTTGCAGCACGGTGTCGGCCATTACGGCGTGTTCAACGGGTCGCGCTACCGCACCACCATTGCACCCCGGATCGCCGCCTTCATTCGCCAGATGGGCAATCTTGAACGGGTCGAAGCGGCGATCACCCACCGGCCGGAGCCCGACTTGTCCGAGGCACCGGTGTGAGGACGGAGGCGTCCGCGCCAATGGCGAAGGCGGGCGACAGCGGTTAAGCTGGCGGGATGCGATTGGCGTTGTTGCGCGGGGCGGACCCGGATCACCTCGACATCCTGCACGAGGGTGAGACCCTTCGCGTTCTGCTGCGTCGCCGGCCGACCGCACGCCGTCTCACCCTGCGCGTCTCGAGTGCGACCGGAGAAGTCGTGATGACGCTTCCGACGCGCACCTCGATCGGTGTTGCCCGGACCTTCGCCGTGAGCCACGGAGGATGGATTGCGGCACGGCTCGCCCGCATGCCCGAGCGTGTGCTGTTCGCGGCGGACGCCGTCCTGCCGATCCGGGGTGTGCCTCACCGGGTTCTGCATCGTGATCGTCGAAGCGGACTCACCCGGCTCGAAGTGCTTGCCGCGGAGCCCGTCCTATCCGTTGCCTGCGACGCGCCGCACATCGCGCGGAGGATCACGGATTTCCTGCAGCGTGAAGCCCGGCGCGATCTGACCGAGGCGGTGGCGCGCTACACCGAGAAGCTGGGACAAGGACCGACGCGCATCACCCTGCGCGACACGCGGAGCCGTTGGGGCTCCTGCACGGTGCGCGGCGAGCTGAATTTCTCCTGGCGGCTGATCCTCGCGCCGCCGATGGTGCTCGATTATCTCGTGGCGCACGAGATGGGGCATCTCCGAGAGATGAACCACTCGACACGGTTCTGGACTCTGGTGGGGTCGCTCTGCCCGCATGTGGACGAAGCCGAGCGTTGGCTGAAACGCAACGGCGCCACCCTCCACCGTTACGGCTGAGGTCGTCTCAGCCGCGGACGCGCAGCGCCCGGCCGCGAACGACCTGCTCGGCCGGCCAGGTCGGGCGGGGATCGACATCGCCCGGGTTCAAGGTGCGCGGCGCGACGCTGTCGCAGACCTCGCGCTGGCGCAGGATCACCGGCTGGCCGAACTCGTCTCGACGACGGATGATGCCCCCATCGCGGCAAAATCCCGCGATCTCGGCCGAGCTTCCGCCACGGCGACCGCCCGGCGTGCGTGCCACCGGACGGTGCTCGATCACGAGAGGACCGTCCCGGTTGAGGGAGCGCTCGACATAGGTGGTCTCGCCGACGGGAAGCGGCTCTGCGACGGCCGGACCGGTGAGAGCGAGGGTGGCGAGGAGGAGGGGGGCGCGCAGTCGCATGGATCGGTCCGTTGTCGGGCAAGCGTGGCTGTCAGCACTAGAGGCTGTACGCGCGGCGCGATAGTCGGTTCCCGCAGGCCGGCCTTCGCTTGACATGCGATGGCCCAGCATGGTCGGAACACCCGTGTTTTCCGTTAACGGTTCGCGGGGCGGCGGGCCATGCGAAAGGGTCGACGCGTGGGGTTTCGAGGAATGGCGCAGCTTGCACGCGGCCTGGTCGCCCGGGGCGTCGCGGTCGGCCTGCTCGCTGCGGGAATCCTGCTCGCCGGCTTCGGGCCCGAGGGCGCTGCCGCCCAGGGGATGGTTCGGAACACGTTCGGCGACTGGCAGCTCCGGTGTGAGACACCGGCAGGCGCCAAGGCCGAACAATGCGCCCTGGTGCAATACCTGGCTGCCGAGGACCGGCCGAACCTCACGCTGGTCGTGATCGTCCTGAAGACGGCCGACAATCGAGGCTATCTTCTGCGCGTGGTTGCGCCGCTCGGCGTCCTGCTGCCGTCCGGCCTCGGTTTGAAGATCGATAAGACCGATGTGGGCCGCGCCGGCTTCGTCCGGTGTCTGACGACGGGCTGCGTCGCCGAGGTCGTCATGGATGATGGCCTGATCAAGCAGTTCAGCGGTGGGGCTCAGGCCACCTTCATCGTGTTCCAGACGCCGGAGGAGGGCGTCGGCATTCCTCTGTCGATGAAGGGATTCGCTCAGGGCTTCGATAGCCTCAAGTGATGGCCCCCGCGGGGGTGCGGGTGGGACGGACGGTGCGAAGAGAGCGGGATCTCGGCATGTATCTCAGCATGATGACGGGCCGGCAGCGGTTCGGGCTCCTCCTGGCGGCAACCCTCGCGGCGAGCGGCCTCGGGATCGACGCCACTATCGCGGAGGAGGGTAACTTCTTCACGAACATGCTGAAATACGGCGGAACCTCGGTGCCGCCGTCGCAGCCGGACGATGCCGATCCGCCCTATTGTCCGACGGTGGCGGTTCCGGAAGGGGGGGCGGCGCTCCAGAGCTATGCGGGCCGGGCCGGAGACGGCAGCAGCCTTCGACACCAGGTGACGATCGGTCGTCTCGCCCGGGAATGCGCCAAGCTTCAGGACGGCTCCGTCTCGGTGAAGGTCGGCGTCGAGGGGCAGGTCCTTCTGGGTCCCGTCGGGAAGCCGGGTCGCTTCGATGCACCGGTCTCCATCAGCATCAAGGCCGGCGACAAGGTCGTGCAGTCGCGCGTCCATCGGGTGGCGGTCACGGTGCCCGCGGGTGCGGCGCAGGGGCTGTTCTCCTTCGTCGAGGACAATCTCGTCGTCCCGGCGGCGATGGCCCGCGACTACGACATCGAGGTGCGTCTCGGGGCTGCGCCCCAGAAGGCTGCGCCGCGGAAGACGAGGAAGCCGGCGGTCGCTGCCACGTCGGAGGATCGGGTGGCGGCGCCCGCAACGGATGCTGCCGAGTGAGCTTTGAGCCTGCGCAGGTGATGTCCTGACCGTATCCGGACGCTCCGTCGCCTTCTCGCTCGATGCTACGGATGATCCCCTCTTCGACCACCGGCTTCGCCTCGCCGAGAACGGGCGCGGCTGCTGGATCGTCTTGATCTATCGCGCGAATCCCCGGGTTCGTCCGCTGCGGCCGCTGCTGCGCCTGACCCGCGACGACGGTCGGCGCGAAGTTTTCGTCCTGCCCGGGACGGGGCAGGGGGCGGCCGAGTGGCTCGGCTGGCTTCCGCCGGATACCGCGGCGATCGACCTTGCCACCGATGGACGCAGCGACTTCGTGCTGGAGCGGGTCGGCCTGCGTTCGGAGGCGAGCGTGTTCGCCGAATGCCTGCGCGTACGTCCGCTCCGGGCGATATCCGCTTTCTATCAGAGGCTTAGGCGAAACGAGCGGCGCACCCGCGACATCCTTCGGGGCAGTTGCGGCGTGACCCCGATCGCGGATTTCGCGGACTGGGCGCGCCACCGGGCCCGCGCCGACGCGACTCCGGTACCGGCGGGGCCGGCGGTTCGGCTAATGATGCCGGCCGGGCCGGCGGACGGCGAGCGGGTCGCGGCGACGATCGCGAGCCTGAAGGCCCAGCGTGACACCGCCTGGCGCCTCGTCGTGGGCTGGTCGGACACGGGGCTGGCTGTCGCGGAGGACGATGCGCGGATCGAGCAGCACGTCTGGGCGGCCTCGGCCTGTCTCGGTGATTTCCTGAATGATGACAGCGCGTTGATGGTGCTCGCCCCGGGCGATGCTCTCGATCCGGACGCCCTGGCGATCCTGGTCCGCGCGCTAGCGGAGCCGGATCACCCGCAGATGGTCTACGCGGATTCCCGGGTCGAGGGCCCTGACCCGAGACCGGCGCTGAAGCCGGACTGGAGTCCGGACCTGGCCCTGACCACCGCCTATCCCGGGACGCCGACCCTCTATGCCGGGGGCCTGCTCGAGCGACTGAGGCCTCGTCCGCTCGGAGCGCCGGACGGCTTCGCCCTCCGCCTCGGGTTGGCCGCGGTATACCACGTGGGTTTCGACGAGGTCGCGCATGTCCCGCGCGTTCTCGCCCGCGCGGCGCCTCCGCCGCCGGATTCGGCCGAGCGCCACGCGGCGATTCTCCAGACTCACCTCACCGAGACCCGCCGTCCGGCGCGGGTCGAGGCGAACCCCACCGGGTTCGATCTGCTCTGGGCGTTGCCCGAGCCGCCGCCGCTCGCCAGCGTGATCATTCCGTCGCGGGACCGCCTGGAGCTGATCCGGGTCGCCGCCGACGGGGTGCTCAACGGGACGGACTACCCGGCGATCGAGCTCGTCATCGTCGATAACGGCTCGACCGATCCGGACGTGCTCGCCCATTACGAGACCCTGCGGCAGGATCCGCGGGTCCGCATCCTGTCCTGTCCGGGGCCGTTCAACTTCTCCGCGATGATCAATGCCGGGGTGGCCGGGTCGCGGGGGGCGGTGGTGGTCCTCCTCAACAACGACGTCGCGGTGCTGCGCGAGGATTGGCTCAACGCCCTGGTGCGCCAGGCCTGCCGGCCGGAGATCGGCGCGGTGGGCGCCAAGCTCCTCTATGCCGACGGGACGCTGCAGCATGCCGGCGTGGTGGTGGGCCTCGGGGGGCGGGCCGGGCACATCCTGCGCCGGCGGCCGGCCGATACCCCCGGAATGCTCGACCGGATGCGGGTCGCCCACGAGGTCTCGGCCGTCACGGCGGCTTGCCTCGCGGTCGAGCGGGCCAAGTTCGACGCGGTCGGGGGCCTCGACCCGGACGCCTTCGCGGTGGATTTCAACGACGTCGATTTCTGCCTGCGCCTGAATGCGGCCGGCTACCGGACGATCTGGACGCCGCGCGCCGTGATGGCCCACCTCGAATCGACCAGCCGCGGACCCGCCGTCGGGGCGGCGCGCTTGCGCTTCGAGCAGGAGGCCGACCGCTTCGTCGAGCGCTGGCGCGACACCATCCGTCACGATCCGTATTACCACCCGGTGCTGTCGCTGACGACGTTCGGGGAAGACCTTGAGTAGGAGGGCCGACGCCGCGCTCGCCTTCGCGGGCGTCGCCCGGAATCCGGTCTGGCTGCGCTGGGGCCGTGCCGCCGCGCTCCTGCTCCGGCATCGGGGGGAGGGGCTGGCGATCCTGCGGGCGCGGCTGGCGGGCAAGCGCGTCCGCGCCGGCCAGGCGGCGGCCGCCCTGTTCGGCCTCGATCACGCGGGACTTCTCTGCGGCCCGGCGGCGCAAGGCCGGCTCCTGCGGGCGACGGCCGCCGGGGGCGCGGCCGGGCCACGCGACACCGTCGCAGTCCTGACGCTCGCGGACCTGACATCCGCGGACCTGACATCCGCGGACCTGACATCCGCGGACCTGACATCCGCGGACTCGGCGCAGGGTCGTCCGTCGGAGGCGTCGCGCGCCGGTGCCGAGATTCTCGTGCTCACGGCGCCGGGTCATGCCCTGCTGCCGGGCGCACCCGCGATCCTGGCCGAGGCCTTCGCCCGGAGCCCGGTGCACCAGCTCGCCTACGGCGATGCGCTGCTGAGGTCCGAGACCGGGCTCGCGATGCCGCTGCTGCGTCCGGCCTTCGACCCCGACTACGCCTGCGCGGTGGCGTATTGCGGCCCGGTGCTGGCGCTCCGGGCCTCGGCCCTCGCCGCCCTAACCGAGCGGGAGGGGCCGGTGACCGATGCCCTCGACCTCATCCTGAGGGTGGTGGAGCGGTTTGGGAACGGGGCGATCGGGCACCTGCCGCGCCTGCTCTCCCGCAGCGACGTGGCCTCCACCGGGATGCCGGATCCGGCGGCGCGGGCCGCCACCCTGCGCCGGGCCCTCGACCGCAGGGGCGACCACGCCGTCGCGATCCAGGTGGAGAAGGACGGCGTGCTGACGTTCGCGCACCCGCTGCCGCAGGCGCGCCCCCGCGTCAGCCTCATCGTGCCGACCCGCGACCGGGTCGACCTACTGCGGACCTGCATCACCAGCCTGATCGGGTGTACCGACTGGCCGGAGCGGGAGATCCTGATCTGCGACAACGACAGTCGCGCGCCCGAGACCCTGGCGTATTTCCGGGAGCTGGAGGCGGCGGGCATCGCCCGAATCGTGCCCTGTCCCGGCCCGTTCGACTTTGCCGGCATGAACAATCGGGCCGCGGCCGCGGCGCAGGGGCAGGTGCTGGCCTTCATCAACAACGACGTCGCGGCCCTGCACCCGGACTGGCTCGAGCGGCTGGTACGCGAGGCCCTGCGGCCGGATGTGGGCGCGGTCGGCGCCAAGCTCATCGACGGGCGGGGCCGCATCCAGCATGGCGGCGTGCTGCTCGGGCCGGGCGGCCTCGTCACCCATGCGCACCGATTCTTCTCCGGAGAGGCGCCGGGCTACCTGGCCGGCTTGTGGGCGACCCGCGCGGTCGCGGCGGTCACGGCCGCCTGCCTCGTGGTGGAGGCGCACAAGTTCGCGGCGGTTGGGGGCTTCGATGCGGCGGCCTTCGCGGTCGACTTCAACGACGTCGACCTGTGCCTCCGCCTGAACGCGGCCGGCTACCGCACCCTGTTCGTGCCGGGGGCGGTGCTGCGCCACGACGAGGCGGCGAGTCGGCGCTGGACGCCCGCCGCGCAGGAGCGCCACCGGCGCGAAGTCGCGGCCTTTCAAGACCGATGGGGGCCGCTGCTCGCGCAGGACCCCCATTATCACCCGGGGTTCGACCCCGATCTCGGCACCTATGCGCGGTTGCGTCCGGGCTGGCCTGAGGCGGGCCCGGTCGATCTGCGGTGAGCCTCTCGCGGGCTGCCGGATACGGGAACCCGCGCGCAGCACCCCGTCATCCCGGGGCCGCGCCGCGGAGCCCGGGAGCCGGACACGCAGCGCATGCCGGAGGTGACGCCGTCGGCGGCTCGGGATCGCACGCCGCTGCGCGCCCCTTGCGGGTCCGGGCGCGCCGGCGGCGCCCCGGCATGAAGGCGCGGGACGACCCCTGGGTTCAGGCGTTGCCGTTGGACGAAGACCAGCCGGCGCGGGCTGGAGAGACCTGCGGGGCCGGCCGGTCCTTTACTGGACGAGGCGCGGGCCGCCCGTCTGGACCTTCTCGTTCTCGGACATGATGCCGAGGCGCTTGGCCACCTCGGTATAGGCCTCGATCAGGCCGCCGAGATCCTTGCGGAAGCGGTCCTTGTCGAGCTTGTCCGACGACTTGATGTCCCAGAGGCGGCAGGAATCCGGGGAGATCTCGTCGGCGACGACGATGCGCATCATGTCGCCTTCCCAGAGGCGGCCGGTCTCGATCTTGAAGTCGACGAGGCGGATGCCGACGCCGAGGAAGAGCCCGGACAGGAAGTCGTTGACCCGGATGGCCAGCGCCATGATGTCGTCGATCTCCTGCGGGGTCGCCCAGCCGAAGGCGGTGATGTGCTCTTCCGACACCATCGGGTCATTGAGCGCGTCGTTCTTGTAGTAGAACTCGATGATCGAGCGCGGCAGCTGCGTGCCTTCCTCGAGGCCGAGGCGGGTGGCGAGCGAGCCGGCGGCGACGTTGCGCACCACCACTTCGAGCGGGATGATCTCGACTTCGCGGATCAGCTGCTCGCGCATGTTCAGGCGGCGGATGAAGTGCGTGGGCACGCCGATGTCGTTGAGGTGCTGGAAGACGAACTCGGAAATCCGGTTGTTCAGCACGCCCTTGCCGTCGATGACATCATGCTTCTGCGCGTTGAAGGCGGTGGCATCATCCTTGAAGTGCTGGATGAGCGTTCCCGGCTCCGGACCCTCGTAGAGGACCTTCGCCTTGCCCTCGTAGATGCGACGGCGGCGGTTCATAGGCGTGTACCGTGGTTTGAGGAAGTCCATGGGCCGTGACTCCTTGCGAGCGAACGATGCGGAATCCGCGGCGTGGCGGCCTGTGGGTGGGGCCGGGCCGAGAGACACGTCGTACGTCGAAAGCCTCCGCGACCGTGGCGCAAACTACCCGAAGGCGGCTGGCAGCACAACGCGCTGGCCGGATGGGACCCATGCCGTCCTGGGAGGACACCGGTGATAAATCGGTGTGCGGGCCGGGGGCAAGGGGACCGGGCCTCGCGGACGGGGCCTTCAGGACCGGGCCTTCGTGAGGACTGAGCCTTGGCGCGGGTTGCGCCTCGGCGCGAACCGAGGCTTCGCACCGACCGGACCCCGGAGCGGAACGGCTCAGCGCCGTCCCGGCGAGCGAGCGGGCGGCTGTCGGTGGGCCGGCTCGTCCGGCCGGGTCACGGGGCGGCCGTCTTGGCCGGGAAGCGGCACAGGTCGGCGATCGGGCAGCGGTAGCATTCGGGCTTGCGCGCCTTGCAGATGTAGCGGCCGAACAGGATCAGCCAGTGATGGGCGTTGAGCCGGTAGGGCGCGGGTACGATGGCCTCCAGCCCGGCCTGGACCTTGTCGGTGGTGGGGGCGACCACCAGCGGAATCCGGTTGGAGACCCGGAAGATGTGGGTGTCGACCGCGATGGTCTCCTCGCCGAAGGCGACGTTGCGGACCACGCTGGCGGTCTTGGTGCCGACGCCGGGCAGCACCTCCAGCGCCGCCCGGGCGCTGGGGACTTCGCCGCCATGCTCCTCCACCAGGATGCGCGACAGGGCGATGACGTTCTTCGCCTTGGTGTTGAACAGGCCGATGGTGCGGATGAAGTCGCGCACCCGCGCCTCCCCGAGGGCCAGCATCGCGGCCGGCGTGTCGGCGATGGCGAAGAGCGGCGCGGTGGCGAGGTTGACGCTGCGGTCGGTGGCCTGGGCCGAGAGCACCACCGCCACCAGGAGGGTGAAGGGGTTCTGGAATTCGAGTTCGGCGCGCGGCTCCGGGTTGGCCGCGCTGAGCCGCGCGAAGATCTCCGCCACGGTCTCAGGGCCCACGGGGTCCGGCGTGGCGGGCGCCGCTGCGACGATCGGCGCGGCGAGCCGCGCGGAGATCGGCGATTTCCGTGGTTTGGTCGGCTGTCGGCTGGGCATCCCTGCGTTATATTCCTCGCATGGCGAGCGGCAATGACCACGTCCCTCCGATCGGCCGGCATCCGGACGGCCTCGATCCCGACAGCATGGATCGGCCTGTGTTCCAGGCCACCATCCGGCCGCACCAGTCCCTGGGGCCGGACGGCTTCCGCAACGTCATGATCGGCTGCTGCGCCGTCTCCCTCGTCACCTCGATCGCCTGCGTCCGGGCCGGGTTCTGGCCCGTGGCCGGGTTCTTCGGCCTCGACATGCTCGCCCTCTACGTGGCGCTGAAGGCGAGCTTCCGGCGCGGCCGCTCCTTCGAGGAGGTGGTGATCACCCCGATCGAGGTGATGCTCGCCCGGGTGACCCACCGGGGCGAGCGCCGGGAATGGCGCTTCAACCCGCTCTGGACCAAGCTGACCCGGGTGGAGGACGACGAGTACGGCATGCAGACCCTGACCCTCGAATCCCGCCGGGAATTCGTGGTGGTCGCCCGGGACGCCTCGCCGCCGGAGCGCGAGGTCATCGCCGACGGCCTGACCCGTGCCCTGGCGCAGGTGAAGAAGGGCTACTGACGTGGGCCGGGCGCTCGGGGCCCGGGGGCGCCGGTGTTACGGCAGGGCCTGTCCGGTCGGAGCGATTCACAGGGGCATGAGCGGATGAGGCGCCACAGTTTCGCGCAACGGGCGCTTTCTTCCTCCTTCGCCGGGGCCTTCCTCGCCTTGGCCGCCCCCGCCTTGGCCGCACCGGCGGATGCGCGCGTCACCGTCCGCTTCGTCGCGCCCGAGCGCTACACCGACGCCGACGACCGCTACGGTTCGGGGCCCGGCCTGCGCGGCACCCTCGCGGAGATCCGGCGGATCATCGCGGCGTCCGCCCTGCGGGTGATGGGACCGGACGAGACCCTGTCCGTGGACGTCCTCGATATCGACCGGGCCGGCTTCGTCCGCCCGGACCTGAACAGCCCCTCGGGCCTGCGGATCGTCAGCGACGCGACCCCGCCGGCGATCCGCCTGCGCTACGACCTGCGCCGCGGCGGCCGCCGGATCGCCGGGGGCGAGGAGCGCCTGACCGACATCAACTTCCTGTTCGGCGCCCGCGCCGCGGCCGCCAGCGGGAGCTTCGGCTACGAGGAAGCCCTCCTGCGCGACTGGGCCCGCAGCCGGCTGTCCGCGCCTGCCGGCGGCGCGGGGCCGCGCCCGGACTAGGCCGGCCTGAGGCGGCTTCGTCGGCTCCGTCGTCCCCAGACATGACCAAAGCGTCATGTTGCCGCCAGGGTCGTGCAACCCACGGCTGCCCATGGTCCGGCTCATCGACCCAGCGCGGAGGGATGCGGCATGAGCGTTGCCGGACAAGGCGGTTTCGCGAGGACGGGCGAGACCCTATCACTCCGTCCCATGCGTCTGCTCATCATCGAGGACGACCGCGAGGCGGTCGCGTACCTGATCAAGGCTTTTCGCGAGGCCGGTCACATGCCGGACCAGGCCTCCGACGGCCTCGACGGCTACGCCCTGGCGCAGGAGGGCGACTACGACGTGCTCATCGTCGACCGCATGCTGCCCAAGCTCGACGGCCTGTCGCTGATCCGCTCCCTGCGCGAGCAGGGCGTGACCACGCCGGTGCTGATTCTCTCGGCCCTCGGGCAGGTGGACGACCGGGTCAAGGGCCTGCGGGCCGGGGGCGACGACTACCTGCCCAAGCCCTACGCCTTCTCCGAGCTGCTCGCCCGGGCCGAGGTGCTGGCCCGCCGCCGGGCCGGGCCGGGCACCGCCGCCGAAGCGACCGCCTACCGGGTCGGCGACCTCGAACTCGACCGCCTCTCGCACCGCGTGACCCGGGCCGGCCAGGAGATCGTGCTGCAGCCGCGCGAATTCCGCCTGCTCGAGTACCTGATGCGCCATGCCGGCCAGGTCGTGACCCGGACCATGCTGCTGGAGCACGTCTGGGACTACCATTTCGACCCGCAGACCAACGTCATCGACGTCCACGTCTCGCGCCTGCGCGCGAAGGTCGACAAGGATTTCGAGCACCCGATCATCCACACCGTGCGCGGCACCGGCTACGTGCTGCGGGTCGACGAGG
This sequence comes from Methylobacterium sp. V23, assembly GCF_002917135.1. Lineage (NCBI taxonomy): Bacteria > Pseudomonadati > Pseudomonadota > Alphaproteobacteria > Hyphomicrobiales > Methylobacteriaceae > Methylobacterium > Methylobacterium sp. V23. Next base: position 230,065 of record NZ_PDHT01000002.1, on the reverse strand, counting down.
CGCGGGCTCCGGGAGCGTCGGCGTGAGGCGCACCGTGAGGCTCAGGCCGTGACGACCCTCGACGACGCCCCGGCCGGGCGCCTCGGCAACCTGTTCCGCACGACGGCCTTCAAGCTGTCCTTCGCCTACCTGGTGGTGTTCGCCACCTTCGCGCTGCTGGCGCTGGGCTACGTCGCCTGGAACGCCAGCCGCGCCCTCGACGACCAGATGGTGTCCACCATCGAGGCCGAGATCAACGGCCTGTCGGAGCAGTACAAGGTCGGAGGCCTGCGGCGCCTGATCTCCGCGGTGGAGCGGCGCGCCGGCGAGCCCGGGGCCTCGCTCTACCTCGTCACCAACGCCGCCGGCGAGCGCATCGTCGGCAACATCGACGCCCTGCCCACCGGGCTCATCGTCGATCCGGGCCAGACCGAGGCCAACTACGCCCGCATCGGCGGCGCGCAGAACCTCGAGCACCGGGCGATCATGCAGATCTTCGTCCTGCCCGGGGGCTTCCGGCTGCTCGTCGGCCGCGATGTCGCCGAGCGCGACCGGCTGCGGGCGGTGATCGGACGGACCTTCGGCTCGTCCGTGGGGCTGGTGATGGTGCTGGGCGTGATCGGCACCTGGTTCATCGCCAGCCGGGTCCTGAAGCGCGTCGACGCCATGACGGAGACCACCCGCCGCATCATGGCCGGCGACCTCGACGGGCGCCTCGCGGTGGCGGGGACCGGCGACGAGCTCGACCGGCTGGCCCACAACCTCAACGCCATGCTGGAGCGGATCGGCGAGCTGATGCGCGGCCTGCGCGACGTCTCCGACAACATCGCCCACGACCTCAAGACGCCCCTGACCCGCCTGCGCAACCGGGCCGAGGAGGCCCTGCGCACGGCCGAGACGCCGGACGCCCTGCGGGCGGCGATGGAGGGGGTGATCGAGGAGAGCGACGGCCTGATCCGGATCTTCAACGCGCTCCTGATGATCGCCCGCCTGGAGGGCGTGAACGCCCGCGAGGATTTCCAGACCTTCGACGTCGCCGCCGTGGTCCAGGCCGTGGCCGAGCTCTACGAGCCCCTGGCCTCGGAGCAGGGCCTGGCGCTGCAGGTTGAGACCGAGGGCGCCCCCCTGATCCTGCGCGGCAGCCGGGAACTGATCGGACAGGCGCTCGCCAACCTGATCGACAACGCGGTGAAGTATGGCGGGCCCAGCGGCGAGATCCGGCTCAGCGCCGCGCGGGTCGGCGACACCGTGCGCCTCGGCGTGGCCGATTCCGGCCCGGGCATCCCCAGCGAGGCCCGCGGCCGGGTGCTCGACCGCTTCGTCCGGCTGGAGGAGGCGCGCTCGCGGCCGGGCTTCGGCCTCGGCCTCAGCCTCGTCAACGCGGTGGTGCGCCTGCACCAGGGCACGCTGGCGCTGGAAGACCATGCCCCCGGGCTCTCCGTCGTGATAACCCTGCCGGCCGGAGATCCGACGGGAGGGTAGGGCATGAACCAGGCCGCCGACGCGCAACGCCGCAGCCTCCGGGCGCGCCTGGCCGCCGCCCCGGTCCTGTCCGATCCCGACGCGGCCGCCGCGCTCCTCGCCGAGGTCGCGCCCGCGTGGCCGGCGGGCTTCCTCGACGCCCCCCTGCGCGCCCTGCTCCTCGGCCTCGCCGACCATTCCGCCTTTCTCTGGCAGCTGGTCGCCCGGGCCCCCGACCGCCTCGCGGCCCTCGTGGAGGCCGAGCCGGAGGCCGCCCTGGCGGCCGTCATCGCCCGCCAGCGGGCGGCCGGGCAGGCGCCGGACCTCGACGCCGTCGCGCGCGCGCTGCGGCAGAACCGGGCGGAGCACGCGCTCCTGGTGGCCTTGGCCGATATCGGCGGGCTCTGGCCCCTGGCCACGGTGACCCAGGCCCTGTCGGACTTCGCCGACGCCTCGGTGCGGGCGGCCGCCGACGCCATGCTGCTCCAGGCTTCGGCCGCCGGGCGCTTCCTGCCCCGCGACGCGGCCGAGCCGCAGGCCGGCTCCGGGCTCATCGTCCTGGCCCTCGGCAAGCACGGGGCGGGCGAGCTCAACTACTCGAGCGACATCGACCTCGTGGTCTTCTTCGACCCCGAGACCGCGCCCCTGAAGGCCGACCTGCCGCCGACGCCGTTCTTCAGCAAGCTGGCGCAGCGGATGGCCAAGCTGCTGCAGGAGCGCACCGCCGACGGCTACGTCCACCGGGTCGATTACCGCCTGCGTCCGGACCCGGGCTCGACCCCGGCGGCGCTCTCCCTGAATGCCGCGTACGTCTATTACGAGAACCTCGGCCAGAACTGGGAGCGGGCGGCCTACATCAAGGCGCGGGCGATCGCCGGCGACATCCCGGCCGGGGAGGCGTTCCTGGCGAACCTGCGCCCCTTCGTCTGGCGGAAATACTTCGACTTCGCCTCCATCGCCGACGTGCACGCGATGAAGCGCCAGATCCACGCGGTGCGCGGCCACGACACGATCGCGGTGGCGGGCCACGACATCAAGCTGGGACGCGGCGGCATCCGCGAGATCGAGTTCTTCGTCCAGACCCAGCAACTCGTGTTCGGCGGGCGTCGGCCGGAGCTGCGCGGACGCAGCACCGTCGCCATGCTCGACGGCCTGACCCGCGACGGCTGGATCGACGCCACCGCCCGCGACGACCTCACGGCGGCCTACGGCTTCCTGCGCACCATCGAGCACCGCCTGCAGATGCTGCGGGACGAGCAGACCCAGCGCCTGCCGAGCGAGGCCGACGAGCTCGCGCGCTTCGCCCGCTTCGCGGGCTTCGACACGCGGGACGCCTTCGAGGCGGCCCTGTTCCACCACGCCCGCCGGGTGCAGGGCCACTACGCCCTGCTGTTCGAGGCCGAGCCCGACCTGTCCTCGGAGGTCGGCGACCTCGTGTTCAGCGGCACCGGCGACGACCCCGCGACCCTGGCGACCCTGACCAAGCTCGGCTTCCGCGAGCCCGAGCGGGCGGTGGAGACCGTGCGCGGCTGGCATTTCGGCCGGCGCCCGGCCGTGCGGACGCCCCGCGCCCGCGAGGTGCTGACCGAGCTGGTGCCGGTGCTGATGCAGGCGCTGGGCGGCACCGCCCACCCGGACGCCGCCCTCGACACCCTCGATCGGGCCTTCGCCCGGATGCCGGCGGCCCTCGAACTCCTCACCATCCTGCGCTCGAACGAGCGCCTGCGCCTGCTCTTCGCCGACCTCCTCGGTACGGCGCCGCGGCTCGCCGAGACCGTCGCCTTCAGCCCGCACGTCCTCGACGCGGTGATCGACCGGGATTTCGCCGATGCCGGCACGGATGCCGAGGCCCTGGCGCAGCAGGTCCGCGCCCGCCTCGGACAGCCGAGCGACCATGAGGACTTCCTCGACCGGGCCCGCGATGCCGCCCGCCAGCTCCGCTTCCTCACCGGGGCCCGGCTCCTCTCGGGCATCCTCTCGCCCGAGGAGGCCGGCCGCGCCTTCGCGGGCATCGCCGACGCGGTGATCGCCGTGACGGTGGAGCGGGTCTCGGCGAGCTTCTTCGCCGAGCACGGGGCGGTACCCAAGGGACGCCTCGCGGTGCTCGGCCTCGGGCGCCTCGGCGCGCGCCAGCTCACGGCGGATTCCGACCTCGACCTCGTGCTGGTCTACGACTTCGACCCCGACGACCGCACCAGCGCCGGCCCGAAACCCCTCGACGCGGCGGTGGCCTACAACCGCCTGGCCCAGCGCATCGTCGCCGCCCTCACGGTGCCGACCCGGCGCGGCCATCTCTACGAGGTCGACCTGCGCCTGCGCCCCGGCGGGGGCCAGGGCCCGGTGGCGGTGCAGTGGCGCAGCTTCCGCAGCTACCACTCCGAGGAGGCGGAGCTCTGGGAGCACATGGCCCTGACCCGCGCCCGGGTGGTCGCCGGCGACGTGGGCCTCGGCGCCGAGCTCGACGGCGAGATCCGCGCCATCGTCGCCCGCCCGCGGGACCCCGCCGAGGTCCGGCGCGCGGTGCGGGAAATGCGAAGCCTCGTGGAGCGGGAAAAGGGGTATCGCGGCCCCCTCGACCTCAAGCTCGCCCCCGGCGGCCTGCTCGACCTCGACTTCCTGGCCCAGGCCCTGGTGCTCGGTCAGGCCCATCGGCGACCGGACCTCGTCGGCCTCGGCGCCTGCGCGGTGTTCGCGAAGGCCGCCGATCACGGCGACCTCGCCCGGCCCGATGCGCAGAGCCTGCTGGACGCCTATCGCCACTTCGACGACATGCTGCACTGGCAGCGCCTGATGGTGGAGGGCGACCCGGCCGAGGCCTCGCCCGTGGCCCTCGCGCGCCTCGCCGTCGCCATGGGCGCCCCGGATTCGGGCCGGCTGATCGCGCAGCTGGACGAGGCGCGAACCGGGATCCGGGCGCTGTTCGAGCGCCTGATGGCGGGGTGAGGACAGGGGGCGGGCCGAGGCCCGCCGCCCGGGACCAGCGTTCGTGCGAGACGAGAGACATCGTGTAAGCGGCGGATCGTTCCGACGCTCTGAGGCGCTCCGTCCCGGCAGGGCGATCGCCGTCCGCTGCACGACCCCGGGCCGACGGGGTGCTGCACAAGGGGCCGCTGCCTCGACTGCGGTCACGAGTGGACGTTTGCCGATGGCACCGCACCGTCATTCCCGGGCGCCGCAGGCGAGCCCGGGACCCGAACCGCCAGCGATGGATCAGTCCTGCACCACCTGTGTGTCTGGATCCCGGACGCCGCTGCGCGGCTCCGGGATGACCTGGTGCGGCGCGCGGGCCTTCGACGCGCCGATCGGCCTCTTCGATCCCCCTGCCGGCAGGGGGCGCCGCCCCGAAAACCTCAGGCCGGCTCCGTCACCGCCTCGGGCGGGCGCGGGGTGGCGCCGGCGGCGTCGCGGAGGGAGGCGACGGTTTCCTGGGCGGCGTCGGCCACGAGGTTGCGGCGGTTCTCCGCGGTGGGGATCGGCATCCGCACCATCACGATGGTGCCGAGGCCTTCCTGGGAGCGGATGCGCAGGGCGCCGCCATGCAGCTCGGCCATCGAGCGCGCGATGGCGAGGCCGAGGCCCGAGCCCTTGTGGCTGCGGGTGAGGTTGGTCTCGACCTGCTGGAACGGCGCGCCGAGGCGGCGCAGGGCCGATTTCGGGATGCCGATGCCGGTATCCTCGACGTAGATGTGCACGTTGGCCCCGGCCGGTCGCGCCTTGATGATGATGCGGCCGTCGCCGGCGGGGGTGAACTTCACCGCGTTCTGGACGAGGTTGGTGAGGATCTGGTGCAGGGCGCGCTCGTCCGCCAGCACCGTCAGGGCCTCGACCACGTCCACCGCGATGGTCAGGGACTTGGCCCGGGCCGCCTCGCCCACGAGCTTCAGGGTGCCCTCGATCGCCCCGGCCACCGCGATCTCCCGCGGGGCGAGCTTCACCGTCTGGGCCTCGATGCGCGACATGTTGAGGATGTCGTCGATGACCGAGAGCAGGTAGTCGCCGCTGGTGCGGATGTCGCGGCAGTAATCGGTGTAGCGGGGCGAGCCGAGGGTGCCGTAGACCTCGCTCTCCATCAGCTCGGCGAAGCCCATGATCGCGTTGAGCGGCGTGCGCAGCTCGTGGCTCATGTTGGCGAGGAATTCGGACTTGGCCTGGTTGGCGCCCTCGGCCTGCGCCTTCTGGTCGAGGTAGCGCTCGGCCAGGTCGGCGAGCTGCTGGGTCTGGAGCTCCAGGGTCCGGCGCGAGCGCTTGAGATCGCGCACGGTCTCGATCAGCTCGCGCTCGGACTGGACCAGCTGCTCCTGGTGGCGCTTGAGGCTGGTGATGTCGGTGCCCACCGAGACGTAGCCGCCATCCTTGGTGCGGCGCTCGCTGATCTGGAGCCAGCGCCCGTCGGTGAGTTCGGCCTCGAAGGTGCGGGCGGTGGCGCCGCTCGGCTCCAGGTCGCGCAGCTCGCGCCGGACCGGCGGCAGCACGCCCCGCCCCATGATCTCGGCGTAGCGCCGGCCCGGGATCGCATCCTCGGGGCTGAGGGCGTGGAGGTGGCGGAATTTCGAGTTGCAGAGGACGAGGCGGTTGCCGGTGTCCCAGAGCACGAAGGCCTCGGAGATGGCCTCGACCGCGTCGCGCAGGCGCATGTCGGCGGTGGCGTTGAGCTCGGCGAGGTTGCGCTGCTCGGTGACGTCGAGGGCGATGCCCACGAGGTGGCGGCCGCCGTCGATGGTGTCCGGCACGATCTCGGCCCGCATCCGCATCCAGACCCAGTTGCCGGTGGCGCCGCGCACCCGGAACTCGTGGTCGACGGTGGACTGGCTGGCCGCGAGGTGGCGGGCCAGGCTGTAGAGGTCGCCGTCGTCGGGATGCACCAGGGCGTTGACGTCGCCGAAGGACAGGAACTCGCGCTCGCGGTGATAGCCCAGCAGCGCGTACATCGAGTCGGACCAGTAGATCCGCCCGCGCGGGATGTCCCAGTCCCAGAGGCCGCAGCGGCCGCGGCCGAGGGCGGTGTCGAGGCGCTGCTTGATCTCCTCGCAGACCCGGTCGACGGCGTAGGCCCGGCGGGTCTGCAGGGCATAGGCGATGCCGGTGCCGATGATGACCAGGGCGGCGGCGCCGAGGAGGATCGCCTGGTTGCGCATCCGCGTGGTCCAGGCGGCCGTGATGTCGGTGAGCGGCTGGAGCACCGCGACCTGGCCCCGCCCGCCGGGCAGGTTGCGCAGGGCCGCGATCACCACGGAGCCGTCCGCCAGGGTCACGGTCATGACGCCGGCGCTCTCGCCCAGGGTGGAGAGCGCCTGCATCTCCCCGAGATGCTGGGTCAGGGTGCGGCGCGGGCCGGGCAGGGGCGGATTGGCCGCCACGATGACGTCGTTGGGGGAGATCAGCAGGATCTGGCGGCCGGCATGGAGCAGGCCCGGCGGCAAGAGCGCGCCGAGGTTGCGGTGGGCCGCCTCGCCCTTGGCCTCGCCGTCGATGTCGACCCCGGCGAAGGCCGCCGCGGCCAGGCGGGTCACCGCCTCCACGTCCGTGGTGGCCGCCCGGATCACCTCCTCGCGCTGGGCCTGCAGCAGCATGGCCGCCACCGCGCCGAGGCAGATCAGGAACGTGGCGAAGAGCGCCGGCAGGGCGAAGCGCAGCCAGGTCTCGGCACGCACGAAACGGACATGAGCGGCGTGTTGGGGCCGGTGGATGCCAAGAATCGTATCCGCGCGCGCGGAGAGGGAAGCGGAATCCGCCTCCAGCATGGACTAACTCCGCCGTTGGGATTTGGGCACCGGGAAGGCGGGTCGCCCGCTTTCCGAATCGTATACGATTCAACATTTCCGGTGGGGTTTTGTCCACGCGTTTTTTCCGGCCACGCTTGACTCCTAACGCGAATCCGAGGTGCGGAATCGACGTCGGGAGAGGCTGAAAAAACGATTCTCTTCAGACACTTGCTAGCCGGCGAGGGTCCGCCCGAGGATGTCTCCGACATCCCGTGACAGGCCCGCAACAGCGCGAATTTTCAGCAATGTGGATTCGGCCTGGGCACGCCGCTCCGGTTCCATCATCCGCCACGATCCGAAGGCCGTCAGGAGCCGCGCGGCCACCTGCGGGTTGGTCTTGTCGAGCGCCAGAACCGCCTCCGCCACAAGGGCATAGCCCGCGCCGTCGGGGCGGTTGAACTGGGTCGGATTGCCCATGCTGAAGCTGCCGATCAGGGACCGGACCCGGTTGGGATTGGTCATCGAGAAGGCCGGGTGATTCTGCAGGCGGCGGATCCGGTCGGGGGTCTCGGCCTCCGGGATCCCGGCCTGGATCGCGAGCCACTTGTCGAGGACCAGCGGCTCGGCGCGGTAGGCCTCGGCGAATCGGTCGAGCGCCGATTCGCGCTCGGGACCCGAAACCTGGGACAGGACCGAGAGGGCGGCGAGCCGGTCGGTCATCGTCGTCGCCGCGTCGGTCTGGTGCGCGGCGAGCAGGGTCGCCGCGGCCGGATCGGCGGCCGCGACGAGGTCGAGGGCCGCGTTGCGGAAGGCGCGCCGGCCGGCCGCCGCGGCATCGGGGCTGAACGGCGTGCCGGGGGCCTCCGCCAGGGCGTCGCGCAGGGCGAGGAGCTGCGGCTTCAGGCGCGTCCCGAGCGCCCGGCGCAGGGCGTGCCGGGCCCGGTGGATCGCGTCCGGGTCGATCTCCGTGGCGATCTCGTTGGCGACGTCGGCCTCGCTCGGCAGGGCGAGCACCAGGGCGGCGAAGGCCGGGTCGGCCAGGGCCTCGCCCTCCAGGAATCCCGCCAGGGCGGTGCCGAACCCGTCCGCCCCGGCCTCCGGCAGGGTGCCCGACCGCGTCCCCTGCACGAGGAGGCGCATGGCCACGCTCTGGGCCGCCTGCCAGCGGTTGAATGGGTCGGTGTCGCGGCGCAGCAGCGTCAGCGTGTCGGCATCGGTCATCTCGATCTCGACCCGCACCGGGGCGGAGAAGCCGCGGAACAGCGAGGGCACGGCGCGCGCGGGGACGTCGCTGAAGCTGAGGCTGTCGCTCGCCTGGTCGAGCACGAAGACGCCGTCCGCGACCCGGTCGCTCGTCGCCCCGGCGAGGGGGCCGTCCGGGCCGATCAGCCCGAGGCGGATGGGGATCACCAGGGGCGGGGCGTCGGCGGCGCCGGGCAGGCTCTGGCGGAAGGCGAGGTGGTAGGTCCGCGCCGCCGCGTCGTAGCGGCCCTGCACCCCGACCCGCGGCGTGCCGGGGCGCTCGTACCAGCGGGCGAAGGCGCCGAGGTCGCGGCCGGAGGTTTTCGCGAAGGCGGCGAGGAAGTCCTCCACGGTGGCGGCGGTGCCGTCGTTGTCGGTGAAGTAGCGGTCCATCCCGGCCCGGAAGGCCTCGGCGCCCAGAAGGGTGCGCAGCATCCGCACGATCTCGGCGCCCTTCTCGTAGACGGTGGCCGTGTAGAAGTTGTTGATCTCGGTGTAGTGCCGCGGCCGCACCGGGTGGGCCAGCGGCCCGGCATCCTCCGGGAACTGGCGCGCCCGCAGGGTGCGGACCTCGCCGATGCGGTGCACCGCGCGGGAGCGCATGTCGGAGGAGAATTCCTGGTCGCGGAAGACCGTCAGGCCTTCCTTGAGGCAGAGCTGGAACCAGTCGCGGCAGGTGATGCGGTTGCCGGTCCAGTTGTGGAAGTACTCGTGCGCGATGATCGCCTCGATGGCGGCGTAGTCCGCGTCGGTGGCGGTCTCGGGCGAGGCCAGGACGTAGCGGTCGTTGAAGATGTTGAGGCCCTTGTTCTCCATCGCGCCCATGTTGAAGTCCGAGACCGCGACGACGTTGAAGACGTCGAGGTCGTAGGCGCAGCCGAAGGCGGTCTCGTCCCAGGCCATCGCGCGCGCCACGGCGTCGAGGGCGTAGTCGGCCCGCTCCGCCTTGCCGGGCTCGACATAGACGGCGAGCTCCACCGTGCGGCCCTCGCTGGTGGTGAAGGGGCGCCGGACAGAGTCGAGGCGCCCCCCCACCAGGGCGAAGAGGTAGGCGGGCTTCGGGTGGGGATCGTGCCAGATCGCGTAGTGGCGGCCGGGGCCGGCCGCGCCGGATTCCACCAGGTTGCCGTTGCCCAGCAGCACCGGCGCCGCGTCGCGATCGGCCTCGATCCGCGTGGTGTAGACCGCCATCACGTCGGGCCGGTCGAGGAAATAGGTGATCCGCCGGAAGCCGTCGGCCTCGCACTGGGTGCAGTAGACCCCGTTCGAGCGGTAGAGCCCCATCAGCTTGGTGTTGGCGCTCGGATCGATCCGGGTCTCGATGCCCAGGCTGAAGGGGCCGGCCGGCGGCCGGTGCAGGGTCAGGCCGGACGGCGTCAGGCTGTAGGCCTCGGGCGCGAGGGCCGCTCCGTCGAGGGTCAGGCTCTCCAGGGTCAGGTCCTCGCCGTCGAGGACGAGGGGGGCGCCCGGAAGCCCGGCCGGGTTGGGCGTCAGGCTGAGCCGGGCCCGGACCCGGGTGGCGGTGGGATGCAGCGCGACGTCGAGATCCACCGTGTCGATCCGGTAGTCGCTGGGGCGGTAATCCTCCAGGCGGATCGTGATCGGGGCTTCAGTGCGCATGCGGACTCCTCGGGCTGCGCCCCCACTGTGCGGGGTGCGCCGCGGCGGCGCAACGCGCGCGGGCTCCGGCTCGTTGACGCGCGCCCCGCGTTGACCCGTGCCCGCGCCGGACCACATAGGCGCTAGTCCCCTGGAGAGCCCCCACCCATGCGATTCCTGCACACCATGGTCCGCGTCGCGGACCTCGACCGCGCCCTCGACTTTTACGTGAACACCTTCGGGCTTCAGGAGGTGCGTCGCGTCGACAACGAGAAGGGTCGCTTCACCCTCGTGTTCCTGGCCGCCCCCGACGATGCCGGCACCGCCAGGGAAACCCAGGCGCCCGTGATCGAGCTGACCCACAACTGGGACCCGGAGACCTACTCGGGCGGCCGCAACTTCGGCCACCTCGCCTACGAGGTCGACGACATCTACGCGTTCTGCGCCAAGCTGCAGGCGGCCGGAATCACGATCAACCGCCCGCCCCGCGACGGCAACATGGCCTTCGTGAAGTCCCCCGACGGCATCTCGATCGAGCTGCTGCAGAAGGGCCCGGCCAAGCCGCCGCAGGAGCCCTGGTCCTCGATGGAGAACACGGGCTCCTGGTAGGCGTCCGGTCCGGGCGAACGACCCCCGCGCGGGGCCGTTCGTCCGGGGCCTCGGGCCGTCGTCTCAGGCGTCGCCGGTCTCCGGCACGGGCGTGATGCCGAGCTGGCTCAGCTTGGCCGCCACGATCTCGATCGGCCGGCGCAGCTTCAGGCTCATGACCGAGACCGGAATACCCTCGCGGGCCATCGCGGTGAGTTGCTGGACGGATTCGAGCGTCCAGGCGGTGTCGTTCGTCGCCATCGCGTCCTCCTGCTCCGTTGCGGCCCCTTGATCCGGTCGGATCCGGGAGCCCGAATGGGCGCTGGCGGCGCCGGACCTGCCGGTGCGCCAGCCCCAAAGACCTGGCGCGGGGCGCCGGCTCCGCAAGCGGCCTGGCCAAAATCCCGGCATGCCGCTCCGGGCGGCAATGGTCATCTCGGCATGCCGCTCCGGGCGGCAATCGTCTTCTCAGCATGCCGCTCCCGGCGGCAATGGGTCTCTCGGGATGCCGCTCCGCGGGTGAATCGTCGGGCGTCACCGCTCCTGCGCCCGCGCGGCGACATCCGGGCCTTGACCCCCGGCCCGTGCCCGGCGCACACCCGCGCCGGATCAGTCGGCCGGGCGGCCGCTCCGGGCCGCAAGGTCCGGGGAGGAAAGTCCGGGCTCCATGGAGAGACGGTGCCGGATAACGTCCGGCGGGGGCGACCCCAGGGACAGTGCCACAGAGAGCAGACCGCCACGGACCGGCGCAAGCCGGACCGCGGTAAGGGTGAAAGGGTGCGGTAAGAGCGCACCGCGGACGCGGCAACGCGGACGGCACGGCAAACCCCACCGGGAGCAAGACCGAATAGGGGCGACAGGGCGGGCCTCGCGGTCCGCCAGGCCCTCTCTCCAGGCCCGTCGCCCGGGTTGGTTGCTTGAGGCGGTCGGCAACGATCGTCCCAGAGGAATGGCCGCCACGTCCGGGGACCGCGAGGTTTCCGGGCCCTACAGAACCCGGCTTATAGGCCGGCTGATCCGCTCGCCGAGTCCCCGTCGCGCCGCCCCGAGACCGGCGGCGATCGCGACGGCCAGCGTTCGCGCAGGCCATCGCAGGTGTCGCGGTCGCAATGCCCCCGCGCCGCCAGAATTCGATGCTTGGAGGCAGGTCGGCCGGCTCGCGCGCCGTGCAGGCGTACCGCAATCGCCCTCACCGAAGCTCCGATCGATCACGGCATTGTCGCGACACGCGCGCTGAGATCGTGCGGCCGGGGCGTGCACAGCTTCCGATAGACTTGGATCGCAATAAGATCAGCTTCCAGACTATGCTAATATAGCGATGAGAAAGATTGTTTCTCGAACTAGGAAAAGCTTAAGGTCGGATCGATAGACGAAGGCTGAGCCTGCCGGAGACACGATCTCGCGGGTCTCTGTTGTGGTTGATCCGAGGTTTCGCGATGCCGTTCCTGCGCGGGATGATGATGCTGGCCGCCGGCGCCCTGCTCTGCGCCGGACACCTCGCGACGGCCTCCGAACGCGACGATCCGCGGACCCCCTACCGGCGTCCGACCTCGATCCCGTTTCCGGAGAACGCCCCGTACTCGCCGCAGATGGCGACGCTGGGCAAGATGCTGTTCTTCGATCCGCGCCTGAGCGGCAAGCAGAACCTCAGCTGCGCGAGTTGCCACAACCCGTCCTTCGGTTTCGAGGTCCCGGTGCCGGGCGCGATCGGGGCGACCAACACGCCCCTGGGCCGCAAGGCTCCGACCGTGCTGAACGCGGCCTGGATCCCGACCCTGTTCTGGGACGGGCGCGCGCCGGACCTCGAGACGCAGGCGATGGGCCCGATCACCGCCGATGCGGAGATGGACGGCAAGTTTCCGGAGATCATCGCCCGCCTCAAGGCCCGGCCGGAATACGAGGCCTGGTTCGCCCGGCTCTTCCCCGGCAAGGGGGTGACGCAGGAGGGAATCCTGACCGCGATCGCCACCTACGAGCGGACGGTGGTCTCGGGCTGGGCCCCGTTCGACCGCTGGGTCGAGGGCGACGAGACCGCGATCGCGCCGGCCGCGCAGCGTGGCTTCGCCCTCTTCACCGGCAAGGCGGGCTGCGCCAGCTGCCACACCGGATGGAACTTCACCGACAACCGCTTCCACGACCTCGGCCTGCCGACCCGGGATCTCGGCCGCGCGGCCTTCGAGCCGGATTCGGTCCTGGCCCGGCACGCCTTCAAGACGCCGGGCCTGCGCAACCTGACCTATCGCGCCCCCTTCGGCCATGCCGGTCAGTTCGCCGACCTCGAGGCGATCGTCGCCTTCTACGAGAGCGGCGGGATCGCCCGACCCTCGAAGTCGCCGCTGATGAAGCCGCTCCAGCTGGCCCCGGAGGAACGGGCGGACCTCATCGCTTTCCTGCGCGCCCTCACGGCCGAGCAGACCCGGACTGCGCTCCCCAACCTGCCGAACTGATCCCAACCGAACTGCCCCGACCGAACTGCCCTGACCGAACTGCCCTGACCGAACTGCCCTGACGCCGAGAGCCACCGCGATGTCGATCCGCTACACGATCCTGCTTCCGCTGCTCGGCCTGATGCTCCTGGCGGGGATTCTCTCCGGTGTCACCGGGTGGGTCGGCCTCGGGGCCGTCGACGACCTGTCCCGCCTGGGCAGCCGCACCACCGAGATGAACGAGGCGAGCCGCATCGCCCGCGACCGCTTCCACCGCGCGGAGGCGCTGATCGCGCGGGTGAGCGCGATGACCGACCTCCTCGACATGGCGCCGATCCAGGCGGAGTTCACCGCCGCCGGGGATCAGCTGATGGCGCTGCTCGACCGGCTCGAAACCCTCGCCGAATCCGAGCGGATGGTGACGCTGGCCCGCAGCGCCGCCGCCGAGGCGCGGCAATGGCGCGGGGACGCGGAGGTCCTCCTGGGAATCCGCCCCGCCCGGGAGATCCCGACCCTCGACCGCATGGCGCAGGAAAGCCGGCGCCTGCGGCAGCGCTTCGACGAGGCGGTGGCGCTGGCCGCCGAGGATACGCGGAGCCGGATCGAGGCGACCCGGGCGGCGACCCTCTGGCAGATCCGGGCCATGCTCGGCCTCGTCGCCGTGGTCGTGGTCCTCGGCTCGGGCACGGCCTGGTGGCTGGCCGGCACGCTGGCCCGGCCCCTGGTGCGCCTGACCGCCGACACCACCCGCCTCGCCGGCGGCGACACCTCCGTGACGCTTTCCGCAACGGGGCGCCGCGACGAGATCGGCGACATCGCCTGCGCCGTGATGCGGATCCGGGACATGTCCCTGGCGGAGGCCGCCCGGCAACTGCAGACGACGGAGGCCGCGCGCCTGCGCGAGGAGCAGGCCCGGCGCAGCCTGTTGTCCGACCTCGCCGACCGGTTCGAGCGATCGGTGGGCGGCATCGTCGCGCATGTTGGCGAGGCCGTGACCGGCCTGCAATCCGCTTCCGAGACGATGCAGGTCGCGATCGCCGGGACCGCAGCCCGCTCCACCAGCGCGGCCGAGGCCGCGCGGCAGACGTCCGGGAACGTCACCGCCGTGGCCGCCTCCGCCGACCAGCTCGGTTCGACGGTCGCCGATATCGGCCGGCAGGTGGTGCAGGCGGCGGAGCTGTCCTCCGCCGCCGTGACGGCGGCCGCCCGCACCGGCGAGACCATGGCGGCCCTCTCCAGCGCCGCGACCCGGGTGGGCAACGTCGTCGGCCTGGTCTCGACCATCGCGGGCCAGACCAACCTCCTCGCCCTCAACGCCACCATCGAGGCGGCGCGGGCCGGCGAGGCCGGACGCGGCTTCGCCGTCGTCGCCACGGAGGTGAAGGAACTGGCGTCGCAGACCGCGCGGGCGACGGAGGGGATCCGCCAGCAGATCGCCGCGATCCAGGGGGCCACGGACGGCGCCGCGCAGGCGATCGCCGAGATCACGGCGCAGATCCACGCCATGAGCGGCGTCACGACGAGCATCGCCGGGGCCGTGGAGGCGCAGGGGACCACCACCCACGCGATCGTGCGGAGCATGGCGGAGGCGTCCGCCGGCACCGATCGGGTCACCGCCGACATCGCGGAGGTCGCCCACTCGGCCGACGACGCGGGCGGCGTCGCCCGCGCCGTCGCCTCCGCGGCGGATGCCCTCGCCGGGCAGTCGCGCATGCTGCGGAGCGAGATCGAGCAGTTCCTCGGCAATGTCCGGGCGGCCTGAGCGGCGGCCCGTCGCGGCGCCGGAGGAGGGGCCCCGACCGGTTCGGAACGACGCCTTTGCGCGCGAAAACTTACGCTCGGTTAACCTTGCTGAGGTCTGATCCGTCCGAGCCGCTCCCCCTCGGCCAGGTTCGTTGACGGCGCTCAGAGGCCCATGGTACCCCGATTCATCCCGTCAACGGCGATTTTCGGATCGACGGACGCAGCCTGTCCCAGGCAGGCCGGTGTCCGCATGCGCGGTCGCGTGACGCGTCGACCCGGAGACGCCCCGTCTCTCCGAGCCGCGCCCGCGCGCTCCAGCCCCGTGGAAGGGACGCATGCGCCGCATCAGTCCGGTCGAGTCCTCGCTCCGTCCCTCCGCGCCCTCGGTCGCGCGACCGCCGCGCGTCGGGATCGCCCGATGACGCGCGCCCCCCGCGAGGCGCGGGTGAGCCGGGTGTCCGACGGGGCGCCCCACGTCCCCGTCCTGCTGGCGGAGGTCCTCGAATCCCTCGAGCTGCCGGGCCGGACCCTGGCCGTCGACGGCACCTTCGGGGCCGGCGGCTACACGCGCGCGATGCTCAAGGCCGATCCGTCCGTTCACGTTCTGGCGATCGACCGCGATCCCGGTGCCATCGCGGGCGGTGCGCCCCTGGTGGCCGAGGCCGGCGGCCGCCTGACCCTGGTCCCGGGCCGCTTCGGCGGCCTCGACGCCTGCGTCCGCGACGCGGGGCACGCGTCCGCCGACGCGGTCGTCCTCGATATCGGCGTCTCCTCGATGCAGATCGACCAGGCCGAGCGCGGCTTCTCCTTCCGCAACGACGGCCCCCTCGACATGCGCATGGAGCGCGCCGGCCCGAGCGCCGCCGACCTCGTCAACGAGTCCGAGGAAGCCGACCTCGCCGACATCATCTTCCACTACGGCGAGGAGCGCCGCTCCCGCGCCGTCGCCCGGGCGATCATCGAGGCGCGCCGCAAGGCCCGCATCGAGACCACCGCGGCCCTCGCCGACATCGTCGCCAGCGTGGTCTGGGCCGATCCGGCCAGCGGCATGCACCCGGCGACCCGGACCTTCCAGGGCCTGCGCATCGCGGTGAACGACGAGCTCAGCGAGCTCGTCCAGGCGCTCCACGCCGCCGAGCGCATCCTGCGGCCGGGCGGCCGCCTCGCGGTGGTGACCTTTCACTCGCTGGAGGACCGCATCGTGAAGCAGTTCTTCTCGGCCCGCAGCGGCCGGGCGGCCCAGGCCTCCCGCCACCTGCCGAGCCTGGACGCGCCGGCGCCCCGCAGCTTCGCGGTGGTGACCAAGGGCCCGGTGCTGCCGACCGACGCCGAGACCGCCGCCAATCCCCGCGCCCGCTCGGCCAAGCTGCGCGCGGTGGAACGCACGGACGCCCCCGTGCCCGCCCCCCTGGCCGCCATCGAGACCCTGGCCGCGCTGCCCGCGCGGACAGGTCGGAGCGGAGGAGCGCGCCGGTGATCCGTTTGCTCAACCTGATCGCGGTGCTCGGCCTGATCGGCTCGGCGATCTACGCCTACTCGATCAAGTACGACACGCTCTACCAGGCCGGGCAGGTCTCGAAGGCCCAGACCCAGCTCAAGAAGGAGCGCCAGGCCATCGCGGTGCTGCGCGCCGAGTGGCAGCTCCTGACCCGGCCGGACCGGCTCCAGGCGGCGGTGGAGCGCTACCTCGCCCTCGAGCCCATCGGCACCGCCCATCTCGGCCGCCTCGCCGACCTGCCGGCGCGGCCCGACCGCGGCGACGAGATCGGCCGGCTGCTGGCCGCCACCGCGACGCCGAAGGAGAAGCCGGTGGCGGGGCGCGGCGGTGACGAGCCGCGCACCACCGGCAGCATCACGCCGCGCACCACCACGACCAGAACCCCGACCACGACTTCGAGGTAGTGCCCGTGTCCGAAGTCCCGCCGCCCGGCCAAGACCCGATCCATTCCCCGGTGACCGCCGCCGAGCCGACCCGCGCGCCCGTCGAGTCCGGCGCCCGCGCGACGCCGGACGCGATCCAGATTGACGCGAGCCAGGTCGACGCGCGCCCGGTCGAGCGGACGCGGCTGGAACCGGCCGCCGAGGCCGTAACGTCGCCGGCCCTGTCGAAGCGCGCCTGGGTCGCCCGCAACGCGCGGGCGATGTTCCACCTCGCCATCGAGCGCTCCTACACCCGGGTCGGCCTCGTGGGCCTCGCCTTCACCCTGGTCTTCACCACCATTTCCGGGCGCCTGATCCTGGGCGCCGCCTTCCCGGAGGCGGATAACGGCGACCGCCGGATCGCGGCCGCCGCCACCACGGCGATCCGGCCGGACATCGTCGACCGCAACGGCGAGATCCTCGCCACCGACATCCGCACGGTCTCGATCTTCGCCGAGCCGCGCAACATCTACGACAAGGACGAGGCGGTCGAACTCCTCACCGCCGTGCTGCCGCAGATCAACGCCACCGAACTGCGCGCCAAGCTCTCCACCAAGAAGGGCTTCGTCTGGGTCAAGCGCGAGATCACCCCGAAGCAGCAGGCGGAGGTCCACCGCCTCGGCATCCCGGGCATCGGCTTCCTGCCCGACCACAAGCGCGTCTACCCGAACGGCGTCGCCGCCGCGCACATCCTCGGCGTGACCAACCTCGACAACATCGGCATCGCCGGCATCGAGAAGTACATCGACAACCAGGGCAACAAGGCGCTCAACGATTTCGGCCTCGTGGCCAAGCAGACCGACCTGTCGCCGATCCAGCTCTCCATCGACCTCCGGGCGCAGTTCGCCGTGCGGGACGAGCTCGCCTGGGGCCTCGACCACTTCAAGGCCAAGGCGGCCGCCGGCATGATCCTCGACGTCCAGACCGGCGAGGTGATCGCGCTCGCCTCCCTGCCGGACTTCGACCCGAACGACCCGGCCGACGCGCTCAACCCCGACCGCATCAACCGCATGAACGTCGGCGTCTACGAGATGGGCTCGACCTTCAAGGCGATGACCCTGGCGATGGCGCTGGATTCCGGCAAGTTCAACGTCAACTCGACCTTCGACACCCGCGGCGGCGTGCTGAGCTGGGGCCGCCAGAAGATCCACGAGTACCACGGCACCAACCGCGTCATCACCATGCCGGAGGTGTTCACCCACTCGTCGAACATCGGCTCCGCCAAGATGGCGCTGGGCATCGGCGTGCCCGGCCACAAGGCCTTCCTGAAGAAGATGGGCCTGACCGACCGGATGCGGACGGAACTGCCCGAGAGCGCCGAGCCCATCGTGCCGGCGCGCTGGACCGAGATCAACACCATCACCATCGCGTTCGGCCACGGCCTCGCGGTGGCACCGATCCAGGCGACCGCGGCGGTGGCCGCCATCGCCAACGGCGGCTTCCTGATGACCCCCACCTTCCTCAAGACCACGCCCGAGGCGGCGATGGCCAAGGCCACCCGGGTGCTGAAGACCGAGACCAGCGAGGCTATGCGCTTCATCATGCGCCTCAACGCCGTCGAGGGCTCGGCCAAGAAGGCCGCGATCCCGTACTACTTCGTCGGCGGCAAGACCGGCACCGCCGAGAAGGTGATCCACGGCCGCTACGTGAAGAACCGCCTGTTCACGACCTTCATGGCCGCCGCCCCCATGAACAACCCGAAATACCTCTTCGTCACCATCATGGACGAACCCCAGGGCCTGCCGGAATCCGGCGGCTACGCCACCGCAGCCTGGAACTCCGGCGTCGTCACCGGCCGGGTGATCGAGCGCGTCGCCCCCGTCCTTGGCCTGCCGCCGCAGTTCGATCCGCCGGTGAAACCCTTCCCCCTGATGGTGAAGCTCGGCGCCTACCACGCCACGCAGGTGGACGGACGATGAGCGGGCCGACCCTCGGCGCGCTCTTTCCGGAGGCGGAGGCCGGCCTCGCCGGCCTGCCGGTCGCCGGGCTCACGGCCGATTCGCGCAAGGTCGCGCCGGGCTTCGTCTTCGTCGCCGTGCCCGGCACCGTCGCGGATGGCCGGCGCTTCGCCGCGACCGCCGCGAGCGCCGGCGCCGTGGCGGTGGTGAGCGAGGGCGCGCGGCCGAAGGGGCTCGAGGCCAGCGTGCCCTACCTCGCCGTGGCGGACGTGCGCCGCAGCCTCGCCCTCGCGGCCCGGGCCTTCTCGGGCCGGCAGCCGGCCGAGGTGGTGGCGGTGACGGGGACGAGCGGGAAGAGCTCGGTCACGGATTTCGTGCGCCAGATCCTGGCCCGCCTCGGGGCCGAGGCGGCCAGCCTCGGCACGGTCGGCATCGTCACCAACCGGGGCGCCACCTACGGCTCCCTGACCACCCCCGACCCGGTGACCCTGCACGCCACCCTGGCGCGGCTCGCCGAGGACGGCATCGACATCCTGGCGATGGAGGCGTCCTCGCACGGGATCGAGCAGCGCCGCCTCGACGGGGTCGCGCTCGCCGCGGTGGGCTACACCAATCTCGGGCGCGACCATCTCGACTACCACGCCACCATGGACGACTACCTGGCGGCCAAGCTGCGGCTGTTCACGACCCTGGCGCAGCCCGGCATCCCGGCGGTCATCAACATCGACGGCGCCTATGCGGACGTCGTCGTGGCGGCCGCCGCCGCCCGCGGCCTCGACGTCCACACCACGGGGTCGAAGGGCGACACCGTGCGGCTGATCTCCGCGCGCACCGAGGGCTTCCACCAGCACCTCGTCCTGCAGGCCCCGGGTCCGACGGGCCGGCTGGACGAGTATGCCGTGCGCCTGCCGCTGGTCGGTGCCTTCCAGGTCGAGAACGCGCTGCTGGCCGCCGGACTCGTGCTGGCGATCCCCGCCGGCCGGGCCGACCCCGCGGGCGTCATCGCCGCCCTCGACCATCTCACCGGGGTCCCGGGCCGGATGGAACGGATCGGCGAGACCCATGGCGGCCTCTGCCTCGTGGACTACGCCCACAAGCCGGAAGCCCTCGCGGGCGTGCTGACGGCCCTGCGCCCCTTCGCGACCGGCCGGCTGCGCGTCGTCTTCGGCTGCGGCGGCGACCGCGACACCGGCAAGCGCCCGATCATGGGCGCCATCGCGGCCGAGAAGGCGGACGCCGTCATCGTCACCGACGACAATCCGCGCAGCGAGGACCCGGCCGCGATCCGCGCCGAGATCCTGGCCGCCGCCCCGGGCGCCGTCGAGATCGGCGACCGGGCCGAGGCAATCCGCACCGCCGTGCGGGCGCTGGAGCCCGGCGACGTGCTGGTGGTGGCCGGCAAGGGCCATGAAACCGGCCAGATCGTGGGGTCACAGGTCCTGCCCTTCTCGGACCACGACGTCCTCCGGGCTGCGATCGCGGAACGCTCAGCATGACCGACAAGACGCCGTCCGGCACGACTCCGCCAGGCACGACCCAGCCGGGCACGACTTCGCCAGGCACGACCCCGCTCTGGACGCCCGAAGCCCTGGAAGCCGCCACCGGCGGGACCCTGCTGGGCCCGTGCAGGCCGATCACCGGGGCCTCGATCGATACCCGCACGCTGGCGCCGGGCGACCTGTTCTTCGCCATCCGGGGCGAGGCCCGGGACGGGCACGACTTCGTCGCGGCCGCCCTGGGGCGCGGTGCCGGCGCCGCCGTGGTCGCGGCCGACCGGGCGCAGGGTTTCGCCGAAGCCGGGCCGGTGCTGGCGGTCTCGGGCGCGGGCGAGGATCCCGTCCTCGACGCCATGCGCACGCTCGGCGCCGCGGCCCGGGCCCGAACCGGGGCGGGCATCGTCGCGGTGACGGGCTCGGTCGGCAAGACCGGGACCAAGGAGGCGCTGCGCCACGTCCTCTCCGCGCAGGGGCCGACGCACGCCTCCATCGCCTCCTACAACAACCATTGGGGGGTGCCCCTGACCCTGGCGCGCATGCCGGCCGACACGCAGTTCGGCGTGTTCGAGATCGGCATGAACCACCCGCGCGAGATCGTGCCGCTGACCGCGATGGTGCAGCCCGACATCGCCCTGGTCACCACGGTCGAGCCCGTTCACGTCGAGCACTTCGCCTCCGTCGCGGCCATCGCCGACGCCAAGGGCGAGATCTTCTCCGGCCTCAAGGCCGGCGGCACCGCGATCATCAATCGCGACAACCCGCATTATGCCCGCCTCCTCGCCCATGCCCAGGCCTCGCGGGCCGGCCGGGTCGTCAGCTTCGGCGAGCACCCGGAGGCGGATGTCCGCGCCCAGCGCATCGTGCTCCGCCCCGACCTCTCGGTGGTCGACGCCGTGGTGATGGGCATCCCGGTCACCTACCAGCTCGGCACGCCGGGCCGGCACACGGCCATGAATTCGCTCGGCGTGATGGCGGTGGTGCATGCGCTCGGCGCCGACCTCGCCCGCGCGGCCCTGTCGCTGGCGGCCCTGCGGCCCCCGGTCGGCCGCGGCGAGCGCACCGCCCTGGCGATCGGGGAGGGCGAGGCCTTCCTGGTGGACGAGAGCTACAACGCCAACCCGGCCTCGATCCGCGCCGCCCTGGCGACCCTGGCCGGCATCGAGACCGGCCCGCGCGGGCGCCGCATCGCGGTGCTGGGCGACATGCTGGAGCTCGGGCCGGAGGGCGAGGCCCACCACCGCGCCCTCGCCGGGCCGGTGGAGGCCGCCAAGGTCGACCTCGTCTTCACGGCCGGCCCCCTGATGCGCAACCTGTTCGAGGCCCTGCCGGTGAGCCGGCGCGGCGCCTCCGCGGCGACCTCCGCCGACCTGCTCGAGCCCGTGCTCTCGGCCCTGCGCCCCGGGGACGCCGTGATGGTGAAGGGCTCGAACAGCATCCGCATGGGCCGGATTGTCGAAGCGCTCAAAGCCCGTTACGCGAACGCCCAAGCCGAACCGCCGCGCGCCGTCGCGCGCTGAGGCGACCTTCATCACGGCCGGGGAGGGGTGCTGCGCGCCCCTGAGCCTCCGGCTGATTTCGCATTGAACCACGGCCGGGTGCTGGATGCTGTATCTCCTGTCGGACCTGAGCGGCACCGTCTCCGCCCTCAACGTCTTCCGCTACATCACCTTCCGCACCGGCGGCGCGCTGTTCACGGCGGGCCTGTTCGTGTTCTGGTTCGGGCCGCTGATCATCTCCTCGCTGCGCCTGCGCCAGGGCAAGGGCCAGCCGATCCGCGAGGACGGCCCCCAGTCGCACCTGCTGACGAAGCGCGGCACCCCGACCATGGGCGGCCTGATGATCCTGGCCGGCTGCGTGGTCGCGATCCTGCTCTGGGCCAACCCGCGCAACCACTACGTCTGGGTCACCCTGGCGGTGACGCTGGGCTTCGGCGCGATCGGCTTCTACGACGACTACCTCAAGGTGACGAAGCAGTCGCACAAGGGCTTCTCGGGCAAGTTCCGCCTGCTGCTGGAAGCCTGCATCGCCATCGCGGCCTGCGTGCTCATCTCGGTCTACTCGGCTCCGACCCTGCAGAACCAGCTCGCCTTCCCGATCTTCAAGGACGCGCTGCTCAACCTCGGCTGGTTTTACGTGCTGTTCGCCGCCTTCGTGATCGTCGGTGCCGGCAACTCGGTGAATATGACCGACGGCCTCGACGGCCTCGCCATCGTGCCGGTGATGATCGCCTGCGGCACCTTCGGCGTCATTGCCTACCTCGTCGGCAACGTCTTCACGGCCGGCTACCTGCAGGTGAACTACGTCCGCGACACCGGCGAGCTCGCGGTGGTCTGCGGCGCGGTGATCGGGGCGGGGCTCGGCTTCCTCTGGTTCAACGCGCCCCCCGCCCAGGTCTTCATGGGCGATACCGGGTCCCTGGCGCTGGGCGGCCTGCTCGGCACCATCGCGGTGGCGACCAAGCACGAGATCGTGCTGGCGATCGTCGGCGGTCTGTTCGTGCTCGAGATGATGTCGGTGATCATCCAGGTCGCGTCGTTCAAGCTGACGGGCAAGCGGGTCTTCCGCATGGCACCGATCCACCACCACTTCGAGCAGAAGGGCTGGAAGGAGCCGCAGGTCGTGATCCGGTTCTGGATCATCGCCGTGATCCTGGCGCTGGCCGGCCTCGCCACCCTGAAGCTGCGCTGAGCCCGTCGCCATGCTGAGCCCGTCGTCATGACGCCCGTCACCACCTTCGCCGGCCAGAAGGTCGCCCTGTTCGGCCTCGGCGGCTCCGGCCTCGCCACGGTCCGCGCCCTGATCGCCGGCGGTGCCGACGTCCTGGCCTGGGACGACAGCCCGGAGAGCACGGCCCGCGCCCGCGACCAGGGCATCACGGTGTCCGACCTGCGGGAGGCCGACTGGAGCGGCTTCTCGGCCCTCATCCTCGCCCCCGGCGTGCCCCTGACGCACCCGGCGCCGCACTGGACGGTGGAGAAGGCCGGCGCGGCCGGCCTCCCGGTGATCGGCGACATCGAGCTGTTCTGCCAGGAGCGCCGGGCGCGCGCACCGGGCGCGCCGTTCGTCGCCATCACGGGCACCAACGGCAAGTCGACCACCACGGCGCTGATCGCCCACATCCTCGCCTCCGCCGGGCGCGACGTGCAGATGGGCGGCAACATCGGCACGGCGATCCTGTCCCTGGAGCCGCCGGCGCCGGACCGGATCCACGTGATCGAACTCTCGTCGTTCCAGATCGACCTGACGCCGAGCCTCGACCCGAGCCTCGGCATCCTCCTCAACATCACGCCGGACCATCTCGACCGCCACGGGACGCTGGCCGACTACGCCGCCATCAAGGAGCGGCTGGTGGCGGGCGCGGACCGCGCCATCGTGGGCGTCGACGACGACCTCAGCCGTGCCATCGCCGACCGCCGGGCGGGCCCCTGCGTGCGGATCCACGTGGGACTGCCCGAGGCGGGCTTCGACGGCCTGTCGGCCCGCGACGGGACGGTGTTCGACGCCGACGGCGCAGCCATCGCCGACCTCGCCGGGATCGGGTCGCTGCGCGGGGCGCACAACTGGCAGAACGCGGCGGTGGCCGCCGCCTGCGTCCGGGCCCTCGGGATCGACGACGCGGACCTCGTCGCCGGCCTGCGCAGCTTCCCCGGCCTGCCCCACCGCATGGAGGAGGTCGGCCGGCGCGGGCGCGTGCTCTTCGTCAACGATTCGAAGGCGACCAACGCCGATTCCACCGAGAAGGCGCTCACCGCCTTCCACGACATCCACTGGATCCTCGGCGGCAAGGCCAAGGAGGGCGGCATCGCTCCCCTGGCGCCCCTCTTCGGCCGCGTGGCCCATGCCTACCTCATCGGCGCGGCGAGCGACGCCTTCGCCGCCACCCTGGAGGGCCGGGTGCCCTACACGGCCTGCGGCACCCTAGCGGTCGCCACCGCCAGGGCGGCGGAGGCCGCCGCGGCGTCGCCGGCGGCCGAGCCCGTGGTGCTGCTCTCGCCGGCCTGCGCCTCCTACGATCAGTTCCGCAGTTTCGAGGATCGTGGGGATCAATTCCGGAATCTGGTGCGCGTGCTGCCCTGAGGCGGGCCGCGCGCGGATTCGCCATCCAAATTCTCAATCATTCTCGCGTCCCATCGGCGGCGTGTAGCGCGGTCCCGCCCTGTCGGCGGCGCGGTGATGGGTTGAGTGCATGGCGTTCACGATGGCACCCGGCGCGTCGCGCTGGCAGGCGGGAGCCTGGGCCCACATCCCCGTCCTGCACGTGCTCCGGCGCCTGGCGACGCTGCTCCTCGTCGCCTTCATCTTCTTCGCCTGCTTCGCCTTCTCGGACACCTCGCCCTACGACGTGGTGGCGATCCCCGCCATCGTGCTCTGGCTCTGCCTCGGCCTGCGCCTGCACCGGGGCATGGTGCCGCTGCTCGGGCTGCTGATCCTCTACGTCGGCGCGATCACGGTGGCGCTGCTGCCCTATATCGACCAGGCCCTGCCGGTGACCTGGACGATCCAGCTCGCCTACCTCGCCATCACCGGCGTGTTCTTCGCGATGCTGTTCGCCGACGACACGCAGGCGCGGATGGAGCTGGTGCTCAAGACCTTCGTGGCGAGCTGCCTCCTGTCGAGCGCCTTCGGCATCGTCGGCTATTTCGGCTTCATCCCCACCGAGGACCTGTTCTACAAGTACGGTCGCGCCTCGGGCACCTTCCAGGACCCCAACGTCTTCGGCTCGTTCCTGACCCTCGGCGCCCTCTACCTGATGCACGGCCTGCTCCTCGGCACGAGCCGGCGGCCGGTCCTCGCCTGCGCGATCCTGATGGTGATCGTGGCCGGCATCTTCCTGTCGTTCTCGCGCGGCTCCTGGGCCGGCTCGCTCATCGCCGTCGCGGTGATGGTCGGCAGCGTCTACACCACCACCCCCTCGGCGCGCCTGCGCCGCCGCATCGTCACCCTGACGGTGCTGGCCCTGGTGGCCACCGCGGTCGCCATCGTCGGCCTGCTGTCGATCGACGACATCGCCGAGATGTTCTCCAAGCGCGCCGCGGTCACGCAGGACTACGACACCGGCGAGACCGGACGCTTCGGCAACCAGCTGCGCGGCCTCAACATGCTGGTGGACGAGCCCTTCGGCATGGGTCCCCTGCGCTGGCGCCTGATCTTCGCCCTGGAGCCGCACAACACCTATATCGGCAGCTTCGCCAATGGCGGCTGGCTCGCCGGCGTCACCTTCATCGGCCTGGTCCTGATGACGAGCGTGGTCGGCTTCCGCCTGATGCGCCGCGACACGCCCTATCGCCGCCACGCCCAGATCGTCTGGCCCGCCCTGCTGATGTTCTTCCTGCAAGCCTTCCAGATCGACATCGAGAAGTGGCGCCACGTCTACATGATGCTGGGCATGATCTGGGGCCTCGAGGCCGCTCGCCTGCGCTGGCTGACGGGTGGTCGGATGTCGGACAGGCCGACCCCTCGCTAGGCCCGGGCCTCCGGTCCGGCTTCTTCTTCCCCCGCTCGCGGGGAGAGGAGGGACGCACGCGCCCGCAGGAGCCTAGTCCGGCTTGTCCTGCGCGTCGTCCGCCGCGTTCGTGTCGTCCGGCTCCTCCGGCTCCGGATCGGCCGTCCAGCGCGTCGCGAAGGCGGCGAGGTGGCGGGCATCCGCGAAGGCCAGGACGGTGACGGCCCGGTCCGCCGGCATGCCGCCGGGATAGGGCGACAGCAGCACCTTCTCCTCGGACAGTTTCGCCCCCGGCGCATGCGCGGCGAGCCAGGCCTCGGCCTCGTCCGACAGGCGCGACGGGTCGGCCGCGTCGCGCGCCCGGGAATCGCCGCGCAGGACGAGGACGTAGGAGCCGAGCGCCGGATTGCGCTGCTGCACCGCTTTGACGATGTCGAGAAACATGCGGATCGGTTCCCAGTCGTGCTCAGTGCAGCTTCACGCGCGACTCGGTGCGCCGGGTCAGGGCCCGGGCGACCGCGTCGAGGGTGGTCTTGACCGTGCCGTGCAGGGCCTGCTCGTGCATCTTGTACAGCGAGCGATACATCATCCGGGCGAACAGTCCGGCGATGAACATGTTCTTGCCCTTGATGAACCCCATCAGGCTGCCGACCGTCGAGTATTCGCCCAGCGAGACCAGCGAGCCGAAGTCGCGGTACTTGAAGGGCTTGAGTGGCCTGCCGGCCATCTTCTCGGGGATGATCTTGATGAGGTGCGTCGCCTGCTGGTGGGCCGCCTGGGCGCGGGGCGGGATCGGCGTGTCGGAGCCCTTCTCCACCAGGTAGGCGCAGTCGCCCATCGCGAAGATGTCGGGATCGCGGGTGGTCTGCAGGGTCGGCGTCACCACGAGCTGGTTGTTGCGCGTGGTCTCCAGGCCGCCGATCTCGTGCAGGAAGGGCGGCGCCTTGACGCCGGCGGCCCAGACCACGAGCTCGGACGGGATGAAGCCGCCATCGGCGAGCTGGACCCCGTCGGGCCGGACCTCGGTGACCCGGGCCCCGGTCCGGACCTCGACGCCGATTTTGTCCAGCAGCACCATGACGTCGCGGGACATGCGCTCGGGCACCGCCGGCAGGATGCGGCTCGCCGCCTCCACCAGGGTGATCTTCAGGTCCTTGGCCGGGTCGATGCGGTCGAGCCCGGTGGCGGCCACGTCGCGGGTGGTGCGGTGGAGCTCGGCGGCGAGCTCGGTGCCCGTCGCCCCGGCGCCGATGACCACGACGTGGAGCTGGCCGGCCCGCACCGGCCCCGGCTGGGTGTGGGCCCGCAGCATGCCGTTGATCAGGCGCTGGTGGAAGCGCACCGCCTGGCCCTGGGTGTCGAGGGCGATGGCGTTCTGCTGCACGCCGGGCGTGCCGAAGTCGTTGGTGGTCGAGCCCACCGCCATCACCAGCGTGTCGTAGGGGATCTCGCGGATCGGCGTGACCTCGCGCCCCTCGGTGTCGTGGCTGGCCGCGAGGTGGATCACCCGCTTGGAGCGGTCGAGACCGGTCATCTCGCCGATGCGGTAGCGGAAATGGTGCCGGTGGGCGTGGTGCAGGTAATCCACCGCGTGGTGGCCGACATCGAGGCTGCCCGCGGCGACCTCGTGCAGCAGCGGCTTCCAGATGTGGGTCCGCGCCCGGTCGACCAGGGTGACGTGCGCCTTGCTCGTGCGGCCGAGCTTGTCGCCCAGTTTCGTGGCGAGCTGCAGCCCCGCCGCGCCGCCGCCGACGACCACGATGCGGTGCAGATTGTCCTCGGTTTCGCCCGGTACCATGTCGCTCAGGTCCTCGTGTCTCACGATAGTGCGGATGCGTGCCCCCACGGCGAGCGCCGCATCGTCATCCCGGTGGTCAGCTTAGAAGGATTGTAAATCGACCGCCATTCCCATCACATCGGCGCGCCCGGCTGACGCAGGGGATGGGCCCGGGCGAAGGCGTCCTGGGCGAGGCAGTCCTCGGCGATCCGGCGCACCGTGGGGAAGGGCGCCGTGTCGACGCCGAAGATGCCGGTGCCGACCCACAGGCTGACGAGGCAGAGATCGGCGTGGCTTACCGCGTCGCCCTGGGCGTAGCGGCCGGTGCCGGGCTCCCGGGTCAGGCGCGTCTCCAGGGTCTTCAGCCCGGTCGCCATCCAGTGGCGCACGAAGTCGAGCATCCGCTCGCGCGGCAGGTCGTAGGTCTCCATCAGGAAGTTGCGCACCCGCGGCACGTAGAGCGGATGGGTGTCGCAGGCGACGACCTGGGCCAGGGAGCGGGCGCGGGCCCGCGCCCGCGGCTCGCCGGGCAGCAGCGGCGCGGCCGGATGGATGTCCTCGAGATAGTCGAGGATGGCCAGGGACTGGATCAGCGGCGGGCCGTCGCCGTCGAAGAACGCCGGCACCGCCCCCTGCGGATTGATCGCGAGGAAGTCGGGCTTGAACTGCTCGCCGGCATCGAGGTCGAGGAAGATCTCCTCGTAGGCGATGCCCTTGAGGTTGAGGGCCACCCGCACCCGGAACGCTGCGGCCGAGCGCCAATTGCCGTACATCTTCATGCGCGCAACGTTTCCTCTTCGCGGAGTCTTATCCGTCTCTTAGCGCCCAGGACCACACCCGACATCGCGCCCGCCCGCAAGCCCGTTCTGCCGGCGAAGGCCCGTCGAATGCACGATTTGGCAGCGCCGTGATCATCGCGCATAGGAGGAGACGAGGTGTTCATCCTCGGCCGATGAGTGACGCGATGCAGATCGAAACGCCCTACCTGATGTTCCTCGGCGACGTGCCCGACCGCCTGGCCGCCAAGACCGCCTACGGCATCAAGGACTGGCGCCCCGAGTGGTGCGTCGGCCAGCTGCGCCTGCCCGGCTGCGCCGCCGACCTCGGGATCCCGGACCTCACCCTGGCGGAGGCCGTGGCGCAGGGCTGCCGCACCCTGGTAATCGGCGTCGCCAACGCGGGCGGCATCCTCCCCGAGCACTGGGTCGCCGAGGTGGTGGCGGCCCTGGAGGCCGGGCTCGACATCGCCAGCGGCCTGCATGCCCGCCTGGGAGCGGTGCCGGCGATCGCCGAGGCCGCCGAGCGTCACGGCCGGCAATTGCACGACGTGCGGCACACCGCCGAGACCTTCGCCACCGGCAAGGGCACCCGGCGGCCCGGCCGCCGCCTGCTCAGCGTCGGCACCGACTGCTCGGTGGGCAAGAAGTACACCGTGCTCGCCCTGGAGCGCGGCATGCGGGAGCGCGGCCTCGACGCGGATTTCCGCGCCACCGGCCAGACCGGCGTGTTCATCTCGGGGCGCGGCGTCGCCATCGACGCGGTGGTGGCCGACTTCATCTCCGGCGCCGTCGAGTGGATCGCCCCCGCGGCCGCGCCCGAGCACTGGGACCTGCTCGAGGGCCAGGGCTCGCTGTTCCACCCGTCCTTCGCCGGCGTCAGCCTCGGGCTGCTGCACGGGGCGCAGGCCGATGCCTTCGTGGTCTGCCACGAGCCGACCCGCACGACCATGCGCGGCGTCCAGCATCCGCTGCCCAGCATCCGGCAGGTCATCGACCTCACCGTCCAGCTCGGGCGCCTGACCAACCCGGACATCCGCCCGGTGGGCATCGCCGTCAACACGCAGGACCTGGAGGAGGGGGCGGCCCGCACGCTGCTCGCCGCTCTCGCCCGCGAGCACGACCTCCCGGCGACCGACCCGGTCCGCTTCGGCGTCGAGGCCATCGTCGATCGGATCGTGTCCGAGTTTCCGCCGGCCCATACGGGGGCGAGCGCGTGACCCGGCACCTCGACGTCGCGGTCGAGACGTTCCCGATCGCCGGGGCCTTCACCATCGCGCGGGGCAGCCGCACCGAGGCGGTGGTGGTGGTCGCCACGGTCACGGACGGGGAGGGCCGGATCGGGCGCGGCGAGTGCGTGCCCTATGCCCGCTACGGCGAAACCGTGGAGAGCGTCGTCGCGCTGATCCGCGACCATGCCGAGGCCATCGCCATGGGGGCGACCCGGGCCGACCTGCAGGTCGGCATGAAGCCGGGTGCCGCCCGCAACGCCCTCGATTGCGCCCTGTTCGACCTCGAGGCGAAGCAACTCGGGCGCCCGGCCTTCGAGATCGCCGGCCTGTCGGCCCCGCAGGTCGCCACCACCGCCTACACCCTGAGCCTCGGCGACCCGGAGAGCATGGAGGCGGCGGCCCGCCAGGCCGCCCACCGGCCCCTGCTCAAGGTCAAGCTCGGCGGGACGGGCGACCCGGAGCGGATCGCCGCGGTACGGCGGGGCGCTCCCGATTCACGCCTGATCGTGGACGCCAACGAGGCCTGGCGCGCGGAGACGATCGAGGCCAACCTGGCGGCCTGCGTCGCCGCCGGCGTCGGCCTGATCGAGCAGCCGCTGCCCGCTGGCGAGGACGCGCTCCTCGCCGAGATCGCCCGGCCGATCCCGATCTGCGCCGACGAGAGCCTGCACGATCGCGCCGGCCTCGATGCCCTCAGCCGGCGCTACGACGCCATCAACATCAAGCTCGACAAGGCCGGCGGCCTGACCGAGGCGGTGATGCTGGCCCACGAGGCCCGGGCGCGGGGCTTCTCGCTGATGATCGGCTGCATGGTCGGCACCTCGCTGGCCATGGCGCCCGCCATGCTGCTCGCCCACCACGCCGACTACGTCGACCTCGACGGTCCGCTCCTCCTGGCCCGCGACCGGGAGCCGGGCCTGCGCTTCGAGGGCAGCCTGATCCATCCGCCGGAGCCGGCGCTCTGGGGGTGAGGGCGGCGTGACGCGCGGATCCGTCCCTGCATGCAGCGGGGACGGATCACCGAGCGGTCCTCGGAACGCCGGTCTGCCTCCGGGAAGCGGAGCGGGCGGAACGGCTGCGGCCGAAGGGCCCCTGCAGACGGCCCCCTGCGAACGGGCCCCTGCAGACGGGCCGTCGGGCCCCCATCACCCCTTCACGATGGCGCGCAGGAAGTAGACCAGCGCCGTGAAGGTCACGAGGCTCGCGGCGTAGAAGGCGACGAACCAGAGCAGCCGGCGGCCCTTGGCCCCGGATGAGCCCCCGCTCAATGCCCGTAGCCCCCGGATTCGAGGTCTTCCGCCACCTTCCCGCGGAAGACCCAGTAGGCGTAGGCGGTATAGGCCAGGGTCAGCGGCATCACCACGGAATAGCCGACGAGGGCGAATTGCAGGGCGCTCACCGCGTTGGCCGCCTGCCAGATCGTGTAGTGCGGCGGCACGATGTAGGGGAACAGGCTGATGGCGAGGCCGAGGAAGCCGAGCAGGAACAGCGCGACGGTGAGCAGGAAGGGCGCCACGTGGCGTCCGTTGCGGATGCCCTGGAAAATGCCCCAGGCGACGAGGGCCGTCACCACGGGAACGGGGGCCACGTAGAGGATGTTCGGCCAGGCGATCCAGCGCCACTGGATGTCGAGGCCGAGGAACGGCACCCAGGCGCTCACCACCGCCATCGACACGATGGTGGCGGCCAGGAATTGCAGGCTCTTGCGCCGGGCCCAGATCTCGAGCTCGCCCGAGGTCTTCATCACGCACCAGGTCGCCCCGAGGAGGCCGTAGCCGCAGACGAGGCCGATGCCGGTGAGCACGCTGAAGGGGGTGAGCCAGTCCATGGTGCCGCCGGCGAAGCCGCGGCCCTCGACCTTGAAGCCCTGGACGAAGGCGCCGAGCACCATGCCCTGCGCGAATGTAGCCAGCAGCGAACCGTAGTGGAAGGCATTGTCCCAGACGAACTGCGAGCGGTCGGCCTTGAACCGGAATTCAAAGGCCACCCCGCGGAAGATCAGCGCGATCAACATCAGGATGATCGGGATGTACAGCGCCGGCAGCAGGATGGCGTAGGCGACGCTGAACACCGCGAACAGGCCGCCGCCGCCGAGCACCAGCCAGGTCTCGTTGCCGTCCCAGATCGGCGCGACCGAGAGCATCATCCGGTCCCGCCAATTGCCCTTCCGCGCGGCCGTGAACAGGATGCCGACCCCGAGGTCGAAGCCGTCGATGACCACGTACATCGCCACCGCGAGCGCCAGCAGGCCCGCCCAGACCACGGGCAGCCAGAAGGCGGCGCCCTCGTATTCCATCCCGAAGCCGAACATCCGCTGGATCCCTCGCCGCGTCGCGAACCAACTACCCCCTTACGGGGACGCGCGTTCCCCGCGTTGCGCCACCGTAGCGCGATCGCCATGCGTTTGCGCGCCCCGCCACGGGACTTTTCTGTCACTGTCCAACAGGGTGTCGCGGGAGGCGGGCCGACCGCTGGGCAAGGCCGCGAGGGCCTGCCCGGCCCGCCGCCCGATCTCCGCGGCCCCCTCGCGCAGGGCGGCGTCGCGCACGGGCGCGGGCAGGGCCTCCCAGGCCTCCGCCGCCGCATCCGCCACCGCCGGCGGCGTGGGCGCGGGCTCGCCCTGGCGCTGAAGCGCCAGCCAGGACAGGACGCCGATGACCAGACCGGCACGGATGAGAAAGGACATGGGTCTGTGGCCCGGACGCGCCCCGGCCGGGGCGCGAGCACCGTCGGGCGCGAGCGGTAAAGAGGGCCTGACGCACCGCCGGCAAAGCGCCGGAATGGTGAACACAAGCTTATCCCGGTGTCATTCTAGGCTTTTTCGTGTCGTGCCCCGAAAAGGTCTATCGGACAGACCGGTGACAGTTACGTCCCGGAAAGCATGCGGAGACAATCGGACTGTCTAGCGCAAGACTCGCTTAAGTCGGCTCTGCGAAGTTGGCCTCAGTCGAGTTCTCGTCGAGCCAAGGGGCGTCGGGGGTGGCCGTCGGGCCGTGTCCGCGCTGTGCGTGTCGGTATTGCGTATCTACGGTGCCCTGGCTTCCCTCATCGATGTCCGCCTCGCGGGGCTCGTCCATGAGTCGGTGAAAGAGGATGGCGGCGTGCGCTTCCGGCACGAGCGCTTCCTGGTCTCGCGCCTCGCCACCGGCCTGATGATGATGCTGGGCCTGCCGCCCTACCTGGTGCTGCGCGGGGTGCCCACCGGCGTCGAGGCCCTGGCCATCGCCAGCCTGATGCTGCCCGTCTTCGCCGCCGTGCTCCTGTCCCGCACCGGCATCCTCTGGCTCGCCCACGCCATCTCCTCGGCCGGCCTCACCGGCGTGGTGGTCTGCCTCGCCATGATGACGGGCGGCGCCGAGTCCGCCGCCGCGATCTGGCTGGTGGCGATCCCCCTGGAGGCCGTGGTCTCGGGCTCCCGGCGCGCCACCCTGGCGGCCGCCATCGTCGCGGCCCTGGGGGCCCTCGCGGTCGCCCTGCTGCCGCCGCTGGCCGAGGGCACCCCGCTGCCCGAGTGGTCGCGCGCCCTGGCGATGCCGGTCTTCGCCATCACGGCGATCGGGCACATCGCGGCCCAGGCCCTCGAGCATTTCCGCCACGAGGGCCGCTGGCTCGCCCGCCTGCGCGACAACGAGCGCCGCGACCGCATGCTGCTCTCGGCCATCGACGACCTCGTGACCTGGCACGACCCGAACGGCCGCGTCCTCGAGGCCAGCGCCTCGGCCACCCGCTTCCTCGGCGCCGATCCGGCCTCCCTGCAGGGCCACGGCCTGCTGGAGCGCGTCCATGTGGGCGACCGCCCCCTGCTGCTGCAGGCCCTGAGCGACGTCGCCGCGCATGGCCGCCCGGCCCGGGTCCAGTTCCGCCTGCACCTCGACGTCGCCTCGGCCCGCGGCGAGACCGCGCCGCGGGTGATCTTCGCCGAGATGCGCATCCATCGGATCGACGGTCAGGCGGCGGAGACGGTCACGGCCGGCCGCCTGCAATCCAGCGTCGTCGCGGTCACCCGCGACGTGACCGAGCACCGCCGCCACGCCGAGGAGCTGGAACAGGCCCGCGCCGAGGCCGAGCGCGCGGACGAGGTGAAGAGCCGCTTCCTCGCCAATGTCAGCCACGAGCTGCGCACGCCGCTCAACGCCATCATCGGCTTCTCCGAGGTGCTCTCGGGGGAGGGCGGGATGGTGACCGATCCCGAGCGCACGCGGGAATATGCCGGCATCATCCGGAATTCCGGCCAGCACCTCCTCGAAGTCGTCAACACGCTCCTCGACATGTCGCGGATCCAGAGCGGCCATTTCGACTACACCCCGGAGCCGTTCGACCTCTCGGCCCTCATCCAGACCTGCTGCAACCTGATGCAGCTGAAGTTCGACCAAGCCGGCGTCACCCTGGTGCGCGATGCCAGCGTCACGCCGGTGGAGATCACCGCCGACATGCGCGCCTGCCGCCAGATGGTCATCAACCTCCTGTCGAACGCGGTGAAGTTCACCCCGCGCGGCGGGCGGGTCGAGGTCGGCCTGCGCGGCTCGGGCCGGCACCTCGACCTCATCGTCGCCGATACCGGCATCGGCATCAGCGAGGCCGACCTGCCCCGCGTCGGCAGCCCGTTCTACCAGTGCGCCGGCGGCTACGAGCGCACCCACGAGGGCACCGGCCTCGGCCTCTCCGTGGTGCAGGGTCTCGTCGGCCTGCATGGCGGCGCCATCACCATCGAGAGCACCCGGGGCGAGGGCACCACGATCATCGTCACCCTCCCGCGCGCCTGCCGGGTCGGCACCGGCGCCATCCCGTCGGCCCCGATCCGCACCCGCCTGCGCCTCCCGGTCTCGGGCGGCAGCCTCGTCGCCGCCGTGAACGACGGACCCGTGCCGATGCGCCGGCCCATGGGCCTGTTCGAATCGAGCCCCGAGCCGGTCCGCGAGAGCTACGTTCCCCTGCGGCGCGCCGGATGAGTGCGCCGCGATCCTGCCGGCACCGGATGGTCCGGACCCCGCGTCGCGCGGGGCCCGGACGCCGGTGCGAACAGTCCTGAGGAGATCGAATGCGCGAGCCGCAAGCACGCCGCGACCAGCGAGAGATCATCGTTCCGTCCCGCGGCCGCGAGGCCCGGCCCGTCGCCCGGCGTCGGCCGGCCCCCGGCGGCGTGGCGGGGTTCGGGAGCCTGGCGGGGTTCGGGGCCCTGGCGGGAGGGGCGGGCCGCGCCATCCTGCGCCATCCCGGCGAGGTCCTGGGAGTCGCCGTCGTTCTCGGCGCCGTGTCGATGATCTGCCTGAACGCGCTCGGCTACCAGATGGGCCGCCATCCCGCGCCGATCTTCCCCAAGCTGCCCGCCAAGCCAGCGCTCGCCCGGGCCGCCGAGGCCCCGAAGCCGGCTGCCGCCGCGGTCGCGAAGCTGGAGGCCGCCAAGCCTGAGGCGTCGGGAAAGCCCGAGGCGTCCGGAAAGCCCGAGGCATCGAAGCCGGACCCGGCCCGGGTCGAGGCGGCACGCGCGCCGCGGGACGGCATCGGCGAGATCATCCGGTCCGGCGAGCCGGCCGGTGCGGAGACCACCGCCTCGGTGACGACCCTCGGGGGCCTCTCCGTCGCCCAGGCGCAGCGCGCCCTGGTCAAGCTCGGCTACGGGCCGCTGAAGGCCGACGGCCTGATGGGCGCGAGCACCCGGGCGGCGCTCGAGAAGTTCGAGCGGGACCGCAAGCTGCCGGTCAAGGGCGAGCCCTCGACGCGGACCTTCCGCGAGCTCGCCACCCGCGCGGGCGCCTCACGGGGCTGATCCGGCGGGGCGGCGTGCTATAAACCGGCGCATGGCACGCCTGCGCTCGGATTTCTGGGTCTCCGCCCATCTTCGCCGCCTCGGGATCGAGGGCATCGCCGCGGTCCAGCGCCGCCGCGGCTCCCCCGAGGCGGGGGCGATCTTCGTGAAGGTCGATCGCCTCGACGGCAGCGCCGATCTCTACGGCCCGGCCCCGCAATCCCTCGTGGACACCGAATCCGACGGCGACCGCCGCTTCGTGGCCCTGCTCAGCGAGGCCACGCCCGCCGACGTGGAGGTGCGCCTCGGCAAGGAGCTGCGCTTCGACGACGACCTCTGGATCGTCGAGATCGACGACCGCGCCGGGCGCCACCGCCTCGACCTCGCCGAGTAAGCGGATTCGCGCAGGCGTTTCGCGCGCGGCCGGTTCGAAGGCGAATCAGTTCGCCTGGCGCTGCCGGCTCGGCAGGGGCGTGCGCAGGGGCGGGCGCTCGCTGGCCGAGGCCTGCGCCCGGGGGCGCTGCGCGTCCGGGGCGTGGTAGGGCTGGTGCGCCGTGCCAGCCGCCCGCTCGGGCGGGGTCCAGTCGAGGATCGCCGCCAGCAGGTCGCGGGCGGCGACGCGCGGCAGGGTGCGGAACAGCTTCACCAGGTTGAACACCCGGTCGACCGACTGGGCCACGGTCTCGTTCAGGGTGAGGTAGATGTAGACCGCCTCCTCCTCGTGCAGCCCGGCGCCGCGCAGGGCGACCGTCAGCAGCTCGTAGCGCAGCGACGGGTCGGGGGTGGTGGCGAGGAAGCCCTTGGGCAGGGCGAGCAGCTCGGTGAGGGCGGCCACGAACCCGGCCACGTCGCCCCGGGCGGAGAAGCCGGTGAGCACGGCACCGGCCTCGCGCGGCGCCGGCGGGGCCGGCCTCAGGGCCGCCGTCGCCATCATCGCGTGACCGATCGCCTCGCGGCGGGCCTCGTCCGCCAGCAGGAACAGCGGCGCCACGTCGGCATGGGCGAGGTCGTGACGGGCGAGGAGCGCCCGGGCGAGGTCCGGAATCTTGCGGGCGCGGGCGACGATGCGGGCCAGCATCTCGCCCTGGAGGGCCACGGCCGGATTGGCGGCCAGCGCCCGGTCGATGGCCGGATCCTCGCGGCCGATCAGGTCCAGGACGGTGGCGCGGCTGAGGTCGTGCCGGGTGGCGATGGCGGGGCCGAGTTCGGCGTCCCCGGCGAGGGCGGCCTGGATCATGGCCTGCGTGAGGATCGGCGCGTGGGCGATGACGGCGTCCCGGGCGCCGCCGCCGCGCTCCACCAGGGCGGCCAGGAGGGCGGGCGGCGTGTCGGGGAAGGGCGCGAGCTTGCGGGCGACGATCTCGGCGGTCTCGGCATCGACGATCGGGATCAATCCCCCGGCCAGGGAGGCGAAGGCCGCGAGCGTCTTCCGGTCCCGGACCACCGCCGAGAGAAAGAGATCCGTCTGCACCCGAAGGATGACGGGTTTCAGATCGAGGTTGTCGAGACGCGACAATTCGATCAGGCCGGAGAGGTCCGGCGCATCGTCGAAAGATGGGGACATGGCACTTCGGTTACGCAGAACTCGCTGATCGGGAGGATTAGCGGAATTGCGTGAACCGACCTTTAAGGACGGTGGCTCGGAACCGTCCCTGCATGCGCCATGCTGGCCCCGAGCCCGGTGACGCAACCGGGCTCGGGGCGACGTTCGCCGATCAGCCGGCGCGGCGGGGCTGGGTGCCCTCGCCGGCCTTCGGCGGCGGAAACACCACGGGGGTCGGCGACTTGGCCACGAGGGGCCCCGCGGCCGCGGCCGCAGACGTGCTGCCGGCAGCGGACGGCGCGGCGGCGGCCGCCATTCCGGCGGCCACCGGTGCCGTTTCCTTGGCGGTGGACGGGAACAGCACCGTCGTGGGCTTCGGCTCGGCTGCGCCATCCGCCTTCGATGGCGCCGGCGGCATCGGCATCGCGGTGGTGGCCGGCGCAGGGGCGGTCATGGGACCGGCGAGAGCGCCCTCCGGGGCCGTCTCGTCCGTGTCGTCCGGCGCCTCGGGACCGGCGATGAGCTCGGTCGGGGTCTTCCAGACGAAGGCGTCGAGGCGGCCACTCACCGGCGAGACGGGCGCCCAGGTCTCGGACGCGATGCCGTCGGCGATCCAGAGCGGATCGCGCGGGGCATGCGCGGCGCGGGAGAGCCACTCGCGGGCCCGGCCCGAACCGGAGCCGTGCTCGGCCTCCTCAATGCGGGCCATGGTCAGGCAGGCGCGGACCGTGGGCCGGTCGGCCAGGAGCGGCGCCAGGGCCTCGCGGGCCTGGCCGAACTCACGGGCCTCGTAGGCCGCCTGCGCCATGGCGAGGCGTGCTTCCGGGTGCCAGGACGAGATCTTCGCCAGGGTCTCGGCGCGGGCCATGCGGTCGCGGACGGAATCGCCGGTGCGCAGGTTCAGGTAGGTCTTGGCGAGGTCCGGGTGCGGCCCGGCGCGCCAGGCGGCCTCGATGATCTTGGCGCCCTTCCGCAGGTCGCCCCGGCGCACCATCAGGCGCGCGGCCAGCACCGCGGCCGGGACGAGGTCGGGGGCGAGCTTGACCGCCTTGAGGACGCGCTCGGTGGCGGCCTCCGGCTCGCCGGCCTCGCGCTCCTGTGCGGCGGCGGTGAGCAGGACGGCGCGCTGGCGCCGGGCGGTCGCCTTGTCGATCAGGCCGAGGGAGGCACGGCGCTCGACGGTCTCGTTGGCGCCGCTCCAGTCGCCGTCAGCGCATTGCGCCTCGAGCACGGCCTCGTTGGCCCAGGTGACGCTGGGCGCGAGGCGGGCGGCCTCGGCGGCGTAGGCACGGGCGGAGGCATCGTCCTCGCGGCGGCGGGCCTCGACGAACAGGCCGCGCAGGCCGAGCACGCGGGTCTCCGGGTCGTTGACCATGCGCTGGAAGGCCTGCTCCGCAGCCTCGCGATCACCGGAGATCTGGGCGGCCTGGGCCTTGAGGAGCAGGGTCAGGGGCTCGGCGCCGAGCAGCCGCTCGGCATCGTTGGCGTGGCGGCGGGCGGCGAGGGGATCGCCCGACCCCACCGCGACCATGCCGCGGGACAGGGCCGAGAAGCCCTTGGCCCGGCGCCGGTCGCGCGAGCCGCGCACCAGCGTCTCCGGCAGGGTGATGAAGCCCCGCACGATGGCCCAGATGAAGCCGATCAGGATGGCGGCGATCAGGACGCCGATCAGCCCGATAGCCAGGCTGGTGGCCACCTCGTAGCCGTTCCACACGATGGTGACGGTGCCGGGATGGTCGGCGACCCAGGTCGCGCCATAGGCGGCAACCGCGAGAAGGGCCAGGAAGGCGAGGGCGCGCCACATGAGATCAGAAACTCCTGGGAGTGGCGTCGGCCGGTCCGGCGACACCGAGAGTCGGGGGCGGGAGCGTTCGGCGCTCCCGCGCGAAATCCGGGTGGCCGCGCAGTCCGCCCGAGGGCAGGGCGCGCGGCCGCACGCTCAACGGGAGGCGCCGGTGGCGGGCAGGCCCTTGAAGGCATCGGCGAGCAGGCCCTGGGCGGCGTCGCCGGCGGCGGCACGCGAGGCCAGCTTAGTGCCGAAATCGCCGGCTTCGGCCCGTGCCGCCTCGGGCAGCGCCGCGAAGGCTTCGGCCGCCTCCTTGATCGCGCCGCGGTCGAGGGCGTCCTGCACCTTCGGGGCGGTGTCGGGGGCCTGCGCGGCGCCGGTGCCGCCGGCGGCCGGGCTGTCGACGCGCCGGACCTGGACGATCGACTCGGCCATGCTCATCAGCTTGGTGCCGATGTCACCGGTCTCGGCCACGGCCTTGCTCTGGGCGGCCCGGCGCTTCGCCGCGATCTTCTCGGCGATGGGACGGAACTCGGCCGCGAGCGAACGGGCCGTCGGCGCACCCTTGTCGGCGAAGGCCGCCACCGCCGTGAGGCGGGCCGGGTCGCCCGGCTCCAGCCCGCGCAGGGCCGAGAGCGCGTCCGCATAGGGGGCTCCGGTGTTCAGGGCGGTCACGATCCGATCGGCCGACACGACGCGCAGGGCGGCCTGCAG
This sequence comes from Methylobacterium sp. V23, assembly GCF_002917135.1. Lineage (NCBI taxonomy): Bacteria > Pseudomonadati > Pseudomonadota > Alphaproteobacteria > Hyphomicrobiales > Methylobacteriaceae > Methylobacterium > Methylobacterium sp. V23. The sequence continues at coordinate 190,994 of NZ_PDHT01000002.1, read as the reverse complement.
GGTCGCGGTCTCGGCCCGCTCGGAGACGGCCTTGTCGAGGCCGGCGATCTTGTCGGCCTGGGCCTGGAGCTGACGCTCCACCGCCTTGGCCGTCTCGGCCGCCTGGATCTTGTTCGCGTCGGCGACCTTCTCGCTCGCCTGGGTCGCGGCCTGGACCGCCTCGGTGGCGGCCTGGACGCGGGCGTCCAGCGACTGCTGGAGGGCGGCCACCTTCTGGCTCAGCGCCTGGGCCGCCTCGGCATTGGCCTTGGTCTTGGCCTCGACGTCGCCCTGGAGGGCGGCGAGCTTCGGAGCAAGGTCGGGCTGCGCGGCGGGCTTGGGTGCGGACTCGACCTTGCCCTCGACGGTCTTCAGGCGCTGCTGCAACTCGGCGAGCTGCGGTCCTGCGGATGGGGTGACCGCCATCCGGGCGTCGGAGCCCTGGTCGCGGCCCGGCTCTTCCTGCAGCGCCGAGACGCGCTGGTCCAGGGCGTCGAGGCGGGCGACGAGATCGGCCGGCACGGCGGCCGGGGCTGCCGCCGCGGTCGGCGCTCCCTCGACCGGAGCCGGCGCACCGCCCTGGGCCGCGTTCGCCTTCTCGAGGGCCTGGCGTGCCGCCGACACGGCCTCAGGAACGGCCTTGAGCGCCGCCTCGTTCGCTGCGACCCGCTTGTCCAGGCCTGCCACCGCATCCTTCGGGGCGAGGGCGGCGATCCGCTGGTCGAGGGCGGTGATGCGCGCATCCTCGCCCGGCGCCATCAGGCCGCTGCGCGCCACGCCGAACAGGAGGCCGGCCCCCACCACGCCGCCGAGCAGGCCGGCGGTGACCAGGGAGCCGAAGCCGGCCCCGGTGGACGCGGCCGGTGCGGTCGCGGCGGCCGGGGTGATGCGCGGCGTCGTCGGACCACCGGCCTTTGGAGGCTCCGCGGAGGTCTTCGAATCTGAGAGCTTGCTGTCCGCGGTCTTGCCGTCCGCCGGCTTGCCCGGCATCCCTGCGGCAGCACCGGCAGCACCGGCAGCACCGGCAGCACCGGCAGCACCGGCAGCACCGGCCGGCTTTGCCGGCGGCACCGGATCCGGCATGCGCTTGGCCTTCAGGTCGATGATCGGACCGTCGGTCACCGACTGGCCCGGACGCGCGCCGGGCTGCGTTCCGGCGAACCCGCCGGGTCGGGGCGGCTCGGATTTTCCGGTCTCGGCCTTGAACGGTTCGGTCTTTGAGGTGTCGGGCTTCGACGGATCGCTTTTCGAAGCGTCGGGCTTCGAGGGATCGAGCTTGAGGCCGTCCGGCTTCGGCGCGTCGGCCTTGATCGCATCGGTCTTCGCGGAGCCGACGGCCAGCGGATCGGGCCGGGTCAGGTCCGGCTTGGAGGCATCGGGCTTCACGGCGTCGGACTTGGCAGCGTCGGACTTGGCGCCGTCGGACTTGGCGCCGTCCGCCTTCGCGGCGTCGGGGGTGAGGATCGCGGCCTTGGCGGCTTCCGTCTTCACGGCATCCGTCTTCGTCCCTTCCGTGACCGGCTCACCCTTCGGGGGTGTCCCCGGAATGCTGCCGGGCTGACCCGGCTTGGTCGAGGCCTCGACCTTCGGCGGAACGGAGCCGCCCGGCGTGCCGGGCTTGCCGGGCTCGGCCGGCCGGTTGCCGGTGGGAGAGCCCGGACGGTTGGCGTCGCTGTTGGGTGGTTTCACGGTTCAAGGCTCCCTTCCCGTCTCCCGCCGCCCGGCCCGTTCGGCGCATCCGGCGCCCGGTGGGTCGAGGCTGGCGGCGCAGCTTCTTGCGCTCGTCCTAGCACCAGGGCCGCCGCCGGAGCGAGGCCCTTATCGAAATCCTGTTGGCCCGGGGGCCGGCAATCCCGCGAGGAGCGCGTCCTCTGCGGGGCGGTCGGGCACGAAATGGACCGCGACCCCGGCGGTGACCAGGGGCACGGCGACATCGGCCGACAAGCAGTAATGCGTCAGGTCTCCGAAGGCTCCGCCGAGCCCGGCCGCGTTGGCGAGATCGTGTGCCGTCTGCGCACTGCGTCGGGAATAGTGCAGCGCCCCGTCCAGGCGGCCGGCCGCGAGGGCATCCGCCGCCGTATCGGGCAGCCTCGCCACCACCTGGGCCGCATAGAGTTCCCGCACCGTGAGGCGGTATCCGGCCGCGACCAGGGAAGCGGCGGGTTCGGCCTTGCGCTCGGCCCCCGCCGCGTGGACGAGGTGCGCCCCCTCGGGCAGGGACTCCCGGACCAGCCGGGCGACGGCATGGGCGTCGCCCTCCGCCGCGCGGACGTCCGCGAAGCCCAGAGCACGGGCCACGGCGGCGGTCCGCGCGCCCACCGCGAAGGTGGCGATCGTGCGCAGGCGCGCGCGATCCTCCGGTGCCAGCGCGGAGGCCGCGTTGGCGCTCGTGAGGATGAGGCCGGCGAAGGCCTCCGCGGGCAGGCCGATCCCCGTCGGTTCGACGGCCAGGACCGGGGCGACGAGGGGCCGGTGTCCCAGGGCGGCGAGGCGCGCGCCCGTTCGCGCCGCCCCCGGTTCCGGCCGCGCCACCCAGATCCGCATTCCGCCTCGCGCTCCCAGAACCCCGCCCCCATCCATGCCGGTCTCGCCGCCCCTGGCAACCCGTCATTGCCGCCGGGGGAGGCGGACGATAGGGTGCCGCGCAATCCACGGGATACCCCGCACGCCTCCGACGAGGCCCCTTTCGAGATGATCCGCCGTCCATGAACGTCCTCGGCATCGAAACCACCTGCGACGAGACCGCCGCCTCCGTGGTCGCCCCCGGCGAGAACGGGCGCGGGCGCATCCTCTCCAACGAGGTGCTGAGCCAGATCGCCGAGCACGCGGCCTATGGCGGCGTCGTCCCCGAGATCGCGGCCCGCGCCCATGTGGAGGTGCTCGACCGGCTGATCGACCGGGCGCTGGGCAGCGCCGGCCTGCGATTGGCCCAGGTCGACGGCATCGCGGTGGCGGCCGGCCCCGGCCTGATCGGCGGGGTCCTCATCGGCCTCGTCACGGCCAAGACCCTGGCGCTGGTGGCGCGCAAGCCGCTGATCGCCGTGAACCACCTGGAGGCGCACGCGCTGACGGCGCGGCTCACCGACGGCATCGGCTTTCCCTACCTGCTGCTGCTCGCCTCCGGCGGACACACCCAGCTCGTGGCGGTGAAGGGCGTGGGTGATTACGTCCGCCTCGGCACCACCATCGACGACGCCATCGGCGAGGCCTTCGACAAGGTCGCCAAGCTCCTCGGCCTCGGCTACCCGGGCGGCCCCGAGGTCGAGCGCCTGGCCGAGACCGGCGATCCGGAGCGCTTCGCCCTGCCGCGGCCGATGCTCGGCCGGCGCGAGGCGAATTTCTCCCTGTCCGGCCTGAAGACCGCCCTGCGGATCGAGGCCGAGAAGCTGGCGCCGCTCTCCTCCGTCGACGTCGCCGACCTCTGCGCCAGTTTCCAGGCGGCGGTGGTCGACGTGGTGGTCGATCGCCTGCGGGTGGCGATGCGCGACTTCGCGAGCGTCGCGGGCCATCCCACCGCCCTGGTGGCGGCCGGCGGGGTCGCGGCCAATGGCGCGATCCGCCGGGCGCTGACCACCCAGGCCGGCGAGGCGGGCCTCGCCTTCGTGGCGCCGCCCCTGTCCCTGTGCGGCGACAACGGCGCCATGATCGCCTGGGCCGGGATCGAGCGCCTGCGCCTCGGCCTCGTCGACGACCTCACCGCGCCGGCCCGGGCCCGCTGGCCCTTCGCGGAGCCGAAGGCGGTTGCCTGAGGCCGCGCGGCTGCGCTGGCGCGACCTCGTCGAGCGGCGCCTGCCTGAGGCCGCCCGCCCGGACTGGCCGGTGCACCGCGACCATTGCTTCGCGCGCATCCTCCTCGACAACACCTGCGGCGGGCCCTGGCGCGAGAGCGTGCCGGCGCCCGCCTGGGCGAACCTGACCCTCGACCAGCTCGGCGCCGCCACCGACCTCGGCGAGGCGGTCCTCGTGGGACGGGCCGACCTGTTCGCGCTGAACCGGCGCTCGCTGGCCCTGCGCGGCAAGCTGCGGCAGGCCGAGGCGGTGCCGCCGCCGGAGGGCCTTCGTGACGGGGATCTCCTGTTGCGGCCCTGGCAGGCGGGCGACGAGGCCCGTTTCGCCGCCCTCAACGCCGACCCGGAGGTCATGCGTCACTTCCCCGCCACCAAGGACGTGGCCGCGAGCCGGACCGAAGCGCGGACCTGCGCCCGGCGCTTCGTGGCGGACGGCTTCGGCCCCTGGGCCGTCGCGCTGGAGGGACACGGGTTCGTCGGGATGATCGGCGGCGCGCGTCTGCTGCGCCCCATGCCGTTCCCGGGGGGCGAGCGTCCGGGCGAGACCGTCGAGATCGGCTGGCGCCTGGCACGCGCGGCCTGGGGCCGCGGGATCGCCACGCGGGGCGCCCGCCTCGCCTTGGCCGACCTGTTCGGCCGCTGCGGCCTCACCGCGGTCGTCGCCTTCACGGCCGAGGCGAACGCGCCGTCGCGCCGGGTGATGGAGCGCCTCGGCATGCGCCCGGAGGGCGGCTTCGCGCATCCGGCCCTGCCGCCGGGACATCCGCTGCGTCCGCATCTCCTATATCGTCTGCGGGCGGACCACTTCACATCGCGAGGGACCAGCGCATGAGGCGGATCGGAGTCGTCGGGGGCGGTGCCTGGGGCACGGCCCTCGCCAACGCGGCCGCCGCGGCCGGGCACGACGTGACTCTGTGGCTGCGCGACCCGGAGGCCGCGGCGCGCCTGCAGGACGCCCGCGAGAACGCGCGCTACCTGCCCGGCGTGCCCCTGCACCGCCGCATCGCCGTCACCGCCGGCTCCGCCGACCTCGCCGAGGCCGGGACGCTGCTGATGGTGACGCCGGCCCAGACCCTGCGCGGGGTGCTGGCCGAGCTGGCACCCGCCTTCGCCCGGGACGCCGCCATCGTGCTCTGCGCCAAGGGTATCGAGCGCGGCACCGACGCCTTCATGAGCGAGGTCGCGGCCGGGCAGCTGGGCGCCGCCGCCCCCGTGGCGGTCCTGTCCGGCCCGAGCTTCGCCGCGGACGTCGCCCGCAACCTGCCCACCGCCGTGACGCTCGCGGCGGCGGATGCCGCCCTGGCCGCGCGTTTGGCCGGCACCCTCTCGGGCCCGACCCTCCGGGTCTACCACACCGACGACGTGCGCGGCGTCGAGATCGGTGGGGCGGGCAAGAACGTCCTGGCCATCGCGTCGGGCATCGTCGCCGGGCGCGGCCTCGGTGATAGCGCCCGGGCCGCCCTGATCGCCCGGGCCTTCGCCGAATTGATGCGTTTCGCCCGCGCCTATGGCGGCCGGCCGGAGACGCTGATGGGCCTGTCGGGCCTGGGCGACCTGGTGCTCACCGCCTCCTCGCCGCAATCGCGCAACTTCGCCTTCGGCGAGCGCCTCGGCGCCGGGGCCTCGCCCGAGGCGGCCGCCGGCGGCAAGCTCGCGGAGGGTGCCTTCACGGCCGCCGCCCTGGTCGACCTCGCCCGCGCCCGCGGCATCGAGATGCCGGTGGCCGAGGCGGTCGCCGCCATCGTCTCGGGCGGCGCCAGCGTCGACGGCGTCATCGCCGCATTGCTGGCGCGGCCCCTGCGGGGAGAAGCCGAGTGAGCCAGCACCCCGTCCGCGCCTTCCTGGCCGGCACCGGCGACGATGGGGCCGGGCGCCGCCTGACCGACATCCTCGCCTTCGACGACGCCCATATCGAGGGCGTGCACGACTTCGTCCAATGGTGCTTCCCCCTGCACGAGGCGAGCCTCGCCGTGCCGGGCGCGCCGGTGCTGAGCCGCGCCGAGGCCGAGGCGATCCGCAACGATCCGGCGGCCCTCTCGGGCGTGCGGGCCGCCCTCGGGCGGATGACCCGCTTCTATGCCGAGACCGACGGCTGGCTGCGCGCGCACGACCACAACCATCTGCGCATCACCCGCATCCTCTCGGCCCTGTCCGATCTCCTCGGGCCCGAGGCGGCGGCTGAGTTCCACGCCTTCGTCACCGCCCGAAACGCGGGGGCCGGTGCCCCGATCAACGCCGCGAGCCTGGACTACTGGGCGTCCGCGCTGCGCAGGGCCTGACGGCCACGCTCGGCGAATGGGATGTGCGGGGCCTGAAGGCCACGCTTGATTATTGGAATTTGCAGGGCCTGAAGGCCACGCTTGGTTATCGCAATTTGCGGGGCCTGACGGCCACGCTCGGCGACTGTGATGGGCGGGGCCTAACGGCCACGCTTGGCCGGTGCTATGGAGCCGACGTCTCTGGAGAAGCGCATGGCCTACTGGCTCTACAAGTCCGAGCCCTCAACCTGGTCCTGGGAGCAGCAGGTCGCCGCCGGCGGCGCCGGAACCCACTGGAACGGCGTGCGCAACCACGTCGCCAAGAAGCACCTCATGACCATGGAGGTGGGCGAGCGCGGGTTCTTCTACCACTCGAACGAGGGCAAGGCCGTGGTCGGCATCGTCGAGGTGATCCGGCCCTATTACCCGGATGATTCCGACGCGACTGGCCGCTTCGGCATGGTCGACCTGCGCGCCGTGGAAGCGCTGCCCCGCCCCGTCACCCTGGAGGCGATCAAGGCCGAGCCGCGCCTCGCCGCCATGGTGCTCGCCAACAATTCGCGCCTGTCGGTTCAGCCGGTGACGGAGACCGAGTGGGCGGTGGTGCGCGCGATGGGCGGCCTTGGCTGAGCGTTTCGCCCGGGCGCCGGGTGGGCTTGCCGGGAGGGTTCCCTCCCTTGCCGGGCGGGACCCGTCTCAGCCCTGGCGCTGTGCCTGGGTCACCGCAACGTGGATCAACTCCGCCAGGGTGCGCAGGCCGAGCTTCTGGCGCATCATCGAGCAGGCATTGGTGATGGTCTTGTAGCTGACCGACAGGTCGCTCGCGATGGCGCCGTAGGACTTGCCCTGCGCCAGGCGCTGCAGGATCTGCAGTTCGCGCGGCGTCAGCTGGGTCTCCGGCGTGCGCTTCGGGTCGGTACGCAGCATCGCCACTTCGGTGGCCAGGCGCGGATCGAGGTAGGGGCGGCCGGACCGGACCCGCTCGAAGGCCTCGAACAGCTCGCCCGAGGCGTGGTCCTTGAGCACGTAGCCCAGGGCGCCAGCCTCCAGGGCCCGCGAGACGATGACCGGATCGTTGTGCATGCTGAACACGAGGACGCGCACCCCCGGCTGGGCGGCCCGCATCCGGCGGATCAACTCCAGGCCGGCGAGCCCGCTGCCCTGGAAGGTCAGGTCGCAGATCACCGTGGCGGGGCGGGCGCGCAGGAAGTGACGGTAGGCCGCGACCACGCTGGTGGCCTCGAGGATCCGCTCGATGCCCGCATCCTCGAGCACCCGCCGGCATCCCTGAAGCACGATCGGGTGATCGTCGATGACGAGGGTGGGGGCCTCGGGGGGAGTGGCGATCGCGTTCATGCGCTGAGAATCGGACTCGTTTCGGCGTCCCGCTCATCATCGAGCGGAATCATGATCCGGACAACCGCGCCGGGCGGGGCATTGTCAAGCCGGAACGTGCCGCCCAGGGCCTCCACGCGCTCGCGCATCCCCGATAGTCCGAGCCCGAGGCCGTGCTCGGGGGCGATGCCGCTGCCGTCGTCGCGGATGGTGAGGTGCAGGGCCCGGCCGCCCGCCATTCCCGGGACCGCCTCGTCGCGGGCCCGGACGGTGACGTTCAAGGCGCGCCCATGGCGGACCGCGTTGGTCATGCTCTCCTGGATGCAGCGGAAGACGGTGAGGTCCGTGACGTCGCCGTAGCCCCGCGCCAGCCCGTCGAAGCTGCCGGCGAAGCGCGTGCCGGCATGGCGTCGGCGGAAGTCGCGCAGCAGCAGGTCGAGGCAATCCGGCAGCGGCACCTGCCCGAGGGCGTGCGGGCGCAGGCGGTTGAGGAGGTCGCGGTTCTGGGTCTGGACCTGGCCGACGATGCTGGCGATGTCCTGGGCACGCTGCTTCAAGCGGTCCCGGTCGGGGGGCGTTTCGGCCTCGGCCATGCGGACCACCGAGGCGGCGGTGGCTTCCAGGGCGAAGAGGCAGGGGCCGAACTCGTCGTGCAACTCCAGGGCCGTGCGCCGGCGCTCGTCGTCCTGGGCTGAGAGGAGCTGGCGGTTCAGGCGCCCGTTGGCAGCGCGGGTCTCGGACAGGGCCTGCGCCACGCGGTTGAAGCGGGCGGCGATGGCGGCGAGCTCCCGGGAGGCGGGCGGTTCGAGGCGCGCGGTGTAGTCCTGCTGTTCGAGTTGGATCAGGCCCTCGGAGAGCTGCGTCAGGGGGGCCAGGACCCGGCCGAACGCCACCGTCAGGGCGCCGAGCAGGCCGAGGCTGAGACAGAGGCTCGCGAGCGACAGCGACAGGGCGTAGCCCCAGACCTCGTCGATCTCGTCGCGGGGCTGCGTGGTGATGCGGGCCGTGCCGATGCGCCGTCCCTGGGCCACGATGGGCAGGTCGTGCTCCCGGATCGCCGGGGCGATCAGCGCCGCGAACCAGGCCGGCGCGGCGTGCTGCTCGCGCCGGACCCGGCCGAGGCCCCCCGTCACGACCCTGCCTTCGGCGTCGAGGACGGTGACGCGGACGTGGCGCAGGTCGTGGATGCGCAGGGTCAGGGTCTGCAGGATGCCGGCGGGCGGGCCGGCCTGGGCGAGGTCGATGGTGTCGGAGACCAGAAGCTCGACATTCGTCATCGCCGCCTGCATCTCGACCTCGACGGCGGAGCGGGCGTTCAGCACGATCAGGGCGCAGGAGACCAGGGCGGCCAGGATGTCGATGGCGAGGACGAGGACGATCATCCGGGTGCGGGTCGACCACGAGGCCCAGTGCGGCCAGCGGCCGATCCGCTCCCGCGGGGCCGGGTCGCCGGCCGTCCGGGCGATGAGGCCCCACCGGGAGCGGGAAGCGGAGGCGGCGTCGTGAGGCATGGCGACTTGGGTGGGGCCCGTCGGGGAAACGATGCGCGGTGGTCGCCCCGTGTGTAGCGAACCCGAGGCCGGATGGCAGCGTCCCGCGGCGGTTTCGCGCTTGGTGGCCGAAGCCCTGGCCGATCCGGAGACCACCTGGACGATGGGGGGCTTCGGTGCGCTCGCGCGTTTCGGGCGCCGCCGCGACCCGTCCGTCGCCGCTCCGGCGGACGGCCGCCCCGGCCACGTCACGGCGTTCGGCGGGATCGCGCTCGAGCCGGCAGCGTCGATTCCCGTGGCCTACGAGACCGCCTTCAACGGCGGCTGGAGCCACGCCGTCGCCCTGTGCCTGCCCGGGGCACGCTGCCCTCGGGCGGGGGCCGGGCCGATCCGCGCGGCCGGATGCGACCACGGGGCGCTACGCGCGCAGAATCTTGGGGATAAGTGGTTCGACCTCGGCCTCGACCTGCCGCAGGGCCGCCTGCTCCTGCGCTCTGCAGACCCGGACACGCTCGCGCACCTCGCCGTGCTGGCCGGTCGGACCGTCGCCGACACGATCAAGGCGGTCCGGGGCCTGATGACCGCCGCCGACGTGGTGGTCACCACGCCCCTCGGCCGGATCGAGGTCTTCGGCGGTGCGCCGGCGTCTTCGGATGGGCCGCGGGCCTTCCTCGACCCGAAGATCCTGGGCCTCGGCCGCACCCACGCGGCCACCGCCCCGATCCCGTCCGGGCTGGTGCCCGTCGCGCAATTCACGCCGCCGCATCCCTGCCGGGACGGCGCGGGCCGACCCCGCCCCTTCGATCCTGGGGCGCATGCGACCTTCCAGGCGGTCCTGAGCCGCTGGGGCGACCCGGAGCTGGTCCGCCTGAAGGCGCGCTTGCTCGCGGGGGACACCGTCGCGCCGCTGGCGGCGAATCGTGCGACGCGCGCCGTTTCGCGCCTCGTTCAGGTTCAGATCGCTGCAGCAGCGAACCAGGACAGTGCCAAGTCGTCTACAGACACCCCTCGTTAAACCTGTTGGCTCTATTCAGATTCGTGCCGCGCCTGATCCGAGCCTGTTCAAGGATTGGGTTAAGGACATCTTCATGCCCCATTGCGGCGCCTCTTTCGTTACACGCAGGTGTCGCCGCTCCGGCGTCGCCGCGCCGGTCGTGCACGACCAGCGCCGCGTGATCGACCGGCAACGGTCAATCCGAACCTCTTGAAGCGTGCGAGATGTCTGAGACCCTGATGTCCGTAACGATCGACCCCTCCGAGACCCGGCGCCCCGCCCCGCCGGCGCCGCGCCCGTCCCGGGCGAACCTCCGGCTGGTGCTGCTCTCCGGGGCCGGCCTCCTGGGCCTCGCCGGCTTCACCGCCTTCGCCTTCGCGACCCTCGGCAGCCTCGCGGGTCCGCAATTCGCCCGGCCGACCCTCGCCACCGTGTCCGCGACGCCCGCAAGCCTCGGACGCAACGCCTCCGAGTGGCCGGACCTGCGCGATGGCGTCCCGGTCCTCGCGCCGGCGCAGCCGAAGCCCGTCGCGGCCGTGCCGGATCAGCCTGCCGCGCCTCCGAAGGTGGCGCTCCTGCCGGCAGCGGTCGCCCCACCCACGGCGCCGGTCGCTGAGGTCAAGCCGTCGCAAGCGAAGCCCGCGGATGCGAAGCCCGTGGATGCGACGTCCTTGCAGGCGAAGTCCTTGGAGCCGAAGTCCTGGGAATCGAAGCCTGCCGGCGCGACGCTTGCCGAAGCACGGCCGCCCGAGCAGCGGGCATCCGAGGCGCTGCCGGTTGAGAAGCCGACGGCGGCCCCGGTCGCGACGAAGCCGGCCCGCCTGCCGCCGATCGAGAACGCCGCGGTTCTGCCGCCGGCGCGTCCCGCCTCGCTGGTCCCGGCAACCCGTACGGCTGCCCTGATCGCGCCGCTGCCCAGCGAGACGACCCGGTCGCGGGCGACGAACGGCACCTTCACGGCCCTGGCGCCGGAGGGGCCGAAGCACAATCCCGTCGCCAAGACGCCGGAAACCAGGGCGTCCGTCGACAAGCCTGTCGTTGCCAAACCTGTCGCGACCAAGCCGGTGGTGGCCAAGGCCGCGAGTGCCAAGCCGGCGAAGCCGGAGACGGCGCCGGCGCCTCAGGTCGCGCAGGCGGAGCCAGAGCCGGAGCAGACCGAGTTCCTGGGCGTGAAGGTGCCGTCGCTGGCGCCGGCCGGGCGCAAGATCGCCGAGAGCGTCGAGGCCCTCGGGAATGCGGTGAGGAACCTGCCCGACCACTTCTAGCGCGGGCGCCCGGCTTCGGGCGTTCTTCAGCGCATAAGCATGCCCGGCTTTGGGCCCTCTTCATCGCTTGAGCATGCCCGGCTTCGGGCGTTGTCCGTTGCGTTGGCGCGCCCGGGCCGCGGGCGCGCCCCGTCGGGTCAGCGTGCCCGGCTGGCGCGGGGCTTCTTGGCGATCTCGCGCTCGTGACGCGCGCCGCGCGGGCTCTTCAAGCCCTTCGGTCCCTTCTCCTCGCGGGCCGGCTCGTCGTCGAGGAGCGGCTCCACCTGGATCTCGGGCGAGCCGTTCTTGGCGAAGGTCTGGGCGAAGCGCGAGGCGGCGCCGCCCCGGACCTCGAACTTGGTCTCGCGATCGAAGATGCGGATCGCGCCGATCTCCTGGCGGCCGATATTGCCGCGCCGGGTCAGCATCGGCAGCAGGCGGCGCGGATCGGCGTTGTCGCGCCGGCCGAGGTTGAGCCGGAACCACACGGCCGGGCCCTGAGCGTCGATGCGGTCCGCGTCGGCGGGATCGTAGACCGGGCGGGACTTGCGCTCCGGGCCGGCACCCGGATCGGTGACGTCCTCGGGGGCGGGCAGGCGCGAGCGGTAGATCCGCGCCAGGGCCGCGGCGAGTTCCTGCGGCGTGCGCTGCGCCATCAGGGTCTCGGCCATGGCCACATCTTCCTCGGCCGGCTCCTCGGTGAAGATCGGGTCCTGCCACATGCGCTCGCCGTCGAGGCGGCGGATCTCGTCGGCGGTGGGCGGGCCGGCCCACTCGAACGAGACCTTGGCGATCATCAGCATCTGCTCGGCCCGGCGCCGCTTCGAGGCCGGAATCAGCAGGAGGCTGGTGCCCTTGCGCCCGGCGCGGCCGGTGCGGCCGGAGCGGTGCTGCAGCACCTCGGCATCGTGCGGCAGGTCGGCATGGATGACGAGGCTGACGGTGGGCAGGTCGATGCCGCGGGCGGCGACGTCGGTGGCGACGCAGACCTTGGCCCGACCGTCCCGGAGCGCCTGGAGGGCGGCGTTGCGCTCGCCCTGGCCGAGTTCGCCCGAGAGCGCCACGGCCGAGAAGCCGCGCTCGGTGAGCACCGCCTGGAGGTGGCGCACCGCGTTGCGGGTGTTGCAGAAGATGATCGCCGTCGGCGCATCCATGAAGCGCAGGGTGTTGACCACCACGTGCTCCAGCTCGCGCGGCACAACGCGGATGGCCTTGTAGGTGATGTCGGCGTGGCCGCGCTCCTGGCCCTTCACGGCGATGCGCAGGGCGTCGTTCTGGTAGCGCTCGGCCAGCGTCGCGATCGCCTTCGGCAGGGTCGCGGAGAACAGCAGGGTGCGCCGCTCCTTCGGGGTCACCGACAGGATGAATTCCAGGTCGTCGCGGAAGCCGAGGTCGAGCATCTCGTCGGCCTCGTCGAGGACGACGGCACGCAGGTCCTGGGTGGCGAGGTTGCGGCGCTCGAGGTGGTCGCGCAGGCGGCCCGGGGTGCCGACGACGATGTGGGCGCCGTCGTTGAGCTGGCGGCTCTCGCGGCGCGGGTCCATGCCGCCGACGCAGGAGATGACGCGGGCGCCGGTCTCCGCATAGAGCCAGGACAATTCGCGCTCGACCTGCAGCGCGAGCTCGCGCGTCGGGGCGATGACGAGGGCGAGCGGCGCGCCGGCGGGGCCGAATCGCTCGGCGTCGCCCAGGAGGGTCTCGGCGAAGGCGAGGCCGTACGCGACGGTCTTGCCCGAGCCGGTCTGGGCCGAGACGAGCAGGTCGCGGCCTTGCGCGGCCGCCTCGATGACGGCGCTCTGGACGGGCGTCGGGTCTTCGTAGTCGCGCGCGGTCAGCGCTCGGGCGAGCGGGGCCGGCAGGGTGGGGAAGGGCACGGTGACGGAAGCCTTAGGGGGCAAGCAGGCGAAGAACCCGCCGGGGAGCCGTCGCGATGGGCGCGATCCTCTCCAAACCGACGTGATTCCGGCCTCGAACGGTTACGGATGGCGTCTCTTGTAGCCGGAACTGCGGCCCAGCGCCATGACCGCGGATGCATGCCCCTCCACCCCTGGGCGCCCGGGCCCGCGGTGGACGCGTGCCATGTTGTGTTCCCGGTCCGTCTCGTGCTCATCTCCGGCCCGTCATGGATATCCTCGTCGTCGGTGCCGGAATCGTTGGTCTCGCCGTGGCCCGGGCCCTCGCGCGCCGGGGCCACGCGGTCATCGTCGCGGAGGCCGAGGGGGCGATCGGCACGGGCATCTCGGCCCGCAATTCCGAGGTCATCCATGGGGGGATGTACTATCCGGCGGGCTCCCTGCGGGCGCGGCACTGCGTGGCCGGCGCGGCCATGCTCGCGGCCTTCTGCGACAGCCACGGCATTGCCTACCGTCGCTGCGGCAAGCTCATCGTGGCCACCGCGGAGGCCGAGTGCGACGCCATCGCGGCGCTCAAGGCTCGCGGCGACGCCAACGGGGTCCCGGGCCTGGCGCTCCTCGACGGGGCCGAGGCCCGGGCCCTGGAGCCGAACCTTGCCTGCGTCGCGGCGCTGCACGCGCCCGGCACCGGGATCGTCGACAGCCACGGGCTGATGCTGGCCCTCCAGGGCGACCTGGAGGATGCCGGGGGCGCCATCGCCTTCGACAGCCGGATCACGGAGATCGCCCGGAGGCCGGAGGGCTGGAGCGTCACCGTGAACGGCGAGGCCCTGCCGTTCGAGGCCGTGGTCAATGCCGCCGGCCTCGAGGCCCAGGCCGTCGCGGGGGCGGTCGAGGCCTATCCCGCCGCGCGCATCCCGCGCCAGGTCCTTGCGAAGGGCAGCTATTTCGGCTGCACCGGCCGGCCTGCCTTCTCGCGGCTGATCTATCCGGCCCCCGTCGAGGGCGGCCTGGGAATCCACCTGACGCTGGACCTCGCCGGCCGCATGCGCTTCGGGCCCGACGTCGAGTGGGTGGAGACCCTCGACTACCGGGTCGATCCCGCCCGCGCCGATCATTTCGCCCGGGCGATCCGCCGCTACTGGCCGGGCCTGCCGGACGGGGTGCTCACCCCGGACTATGCCGGCATCCGACCGAAGCTGACGGGGCCGGGCGAGCCCGCCGCCGATTTCCGGATCGACGGCCCGGCCGAGCACGGGCTCCCCGGCCTGGTCCACCTCTTCGGGATCGAGAGCCCGGGCCTGACTTCGAGCCTGTCCCTGGCCGAAGACGTCGCGGATCGGCTGGTCGGCGCCTGAGCGCACTCTCCCATCGTCGGAACACGCAGGGGCGAGGGGTGCGTCTCACGGCGTGATGGACATCGCCCACCCCAGCATCCGCAAACAATTTTTCCTCACGCCTAAGAGGCGCGAAGAATTTTATCGCCCGCGGAAACGCAAGGGAAATAGTGTTTATGACTTTTTAAGTGAAAGTTCCTAAGTACCGCAGGATCGATTTTCTCCTGGGTTACCGTGATGCGCCTCCTCCGAAATGCCAAGATCATCGTCAAAGTGGCCTCGCCGCTTGTTATCCTTGCGCTCGTCGCGGCTGGTCTTGCGTTTTACTCATACGCCACTCTGAAAAATCTGTCGCAGCAAACGGTGAACATCGTCGATGTTCAGGCCGCGCGCCTCGAAAGTATTCTGAGTATCCGCATCAACGTGAACGAGGCTTCGGTCCAGGCGCGCAACATCATCCTCGAGACCCGCGAGCAGGAAATGGCCGGGTACAAGTCGCGTTACGACACGGCCACGAAAGCGGCCCTGGATGGGGTCGAACGATTGATGGCGCTGGCTGATACCCCGGAGCGCAAGGCGGTGCCGGTGAAGCTGCGCGACGCGCTCGGTGACCTGATCGCCATCATGAACCGGTCCAACACCCTCGGCCTGAAGAACCAGGGAGATGAGGCCGCCAAGATCCTCCTGATCGAGGGGTCCGTGGCGCGGACCAAGGTCCGGGAGATCATCCAGCCCCGCCTCGAGATCCTGACCGCCGAGCTTCGCCAGGCCCGTGACGAGGCCGAGCGGTCCGTCGGCGCCGCCAGCACCATGCTCATCACCGCCACGGCGGCAGGCCTGCTCGGCGTGATGGCCCTGGCCGCCGCGATCGTCGCTTTCGGAATCACCCGGCCCATGAGCCGTCTCGTGCAGGTGCTTCAGGGCATGGCGAAGGGCGATATCGAGGCCGAGATCGCGGAGGCGTCCCGCGGTGACGAGATCGGCGCCATCGGTCGCGCCGTCGAGGGCATCAAGGCCATGGTGGCGATCAAGGCGGCCGAGCAGGCCGAGATGAAGCGCATCGCCGACGCGGCTGCCGCCCTCGAGCGCAAGCGGACGATGGTGGAGCTGGCGGATTCCTTCGAGCGCGCGGTCGGCGGCATCGTCGGCATGGTCTCGTCCTCCGCCACCGAGCTGCAGGCGACCGCCCAGTCGATGACCACCACCGCCAGCGACACGGCCAGCCAGTCCAGCACCGTGGCGGGCGCTGCCGAAGAGGCCGCCGCCAACGTGCAGACCGTCGCGGCCGCCGCCGAGGAACTCGGCTCCTCCGTGCAGGAGATCGGGCGTCAGGTCTCGGGCTCCTCGGATCTCGCCCAGACCGCCGTGGGCGAGGCCGACCAGACCATGCAGCTGGTCCAGGCCCTGAGCCAGGCCTCCGCACGGATCGGCGACATGGTCGGGCTGATCTCGAACATCGCCAGCCAGACCAACCTGCTGGCCCTGAACGCGACCATCGAGGCGGCCCGGGCCGGCGAGGCCGGGCGCGGCTTCGCCGTGGTCGCCACCGAGGTCAAGGAACTGGCGGCCCAGACGGCGCGGGCCACCGATGAGATCGGCACGCAGATCGGCCAGATCCAGGGTGTCACCGGGCAGGCGGTCGCGGCCATCGGCTCCATCAGCACGCGCATCCGCGAGATCAACGGCGTCGCCGCCTCGATCGCGGCCGCGGTGGAGGAGCAGGGCGCGGCGACGCAGGAAATCGTGCGCAACGTCGCCCAGGCCTCCAGCGGCACGAGCCAGGTGACCAGCAACATCGCCAGCGTCGCGCAGGCCTCCGAGGAGACCGGCGCGGCGGCCAGCCAGGTCCTGGGCGCCGCCTCCGAGCTCTCGCGTCAGTCCGAGCAGCTCGGGACGGAAGTCGCCCGCTTCCTGGCGACCGTTCGGGCGGCCTGATCGCCGGAACGGCCCGTGACGGCCACGGGCTCAATGCCGGTCGCGACCTTCGGGACGCGGCCGGATTCCGACCTCCCCGGATTCCGACCTCGCCGGAATCCGAACGGGCGCCTAGCGGGCGGGGACGAAGCGCAGCGTGCCGGCGAGCCGGCTCGATCCGCCGGCGTCGTTGGGATGGTTGACGCCGTCGACCACCGGGATCTCGGCGAAATCGAAGGGGCTGAGGCCGTCGAGGCAGGCGACGTTGACGCCGTACTGGTTGGGATTAGAACGGCGCTGGTGGTGCGTGTAGATCCCGCAGCGCGCGCAGAAGAAGTGCTGCGCCACGCCAGTGTTGAAGCGATAGCTGGTCAGCAGGTCCGCGCCCCGCAGGATCTCGACGCAGTTGGTTTCCGCCGAGACCACCACCGCCCCCCGCATCCGGCAATACGAGCAGGTGCAACGCCGGACCGTCTCGAGCCCGTCGCTCAGGGTCGCCCGGAACCGGACGCCGCCGCAGTGACACTGTCCCTCGTGCCGGGGGCGCTCCGCCGACGGATCATCTGCCGATATTATGTCTTGTGACTTGATGTCTGCTGACATGGCGTTCCCTCCCGTCTGCCGAAACCTGCGCGGTCCGTGATCCGTGGCGGAGCCGGCCCGGCCGAAACCCGCGATTGCCGCTCAGCCGCCGAAGCGCTCGGTCCGGACGCGGGCGGGGTCCACCCCGGCGTCGAGGAGGAGCTCCGCCACTGCCCCGACGAAGGGATTGCCGCCGCAGAGATAGGCATGGCGCGGCGGACCGAGCCGGTCCAGCGCCTCCGCGATCACCGCCGCATCGACCCGACGGCCGCCGGCCCGGGTCAGGTTGAGCATCAGCTGGAACTGTGCCTCGTCGCGGGCGCGCACCGCCAACTCCTCGGCGGCGATGATCTCGCTGGCATCGCGCACGGAGTAGAGTAGGAGAGCGGGCACGCCCGGCGCCGTCGCCGCACGGTGGCGCAGCATCGACAGGAGCGGCACCACCCCCGAGCCGCCGCCCGCCAGGAAGAGGGGGCCGCCATCCTCCGGGCGCCAGACGAAGGATCCGCCGATCGGGCCGCGCAGCTCGATCGTGTCGCCGACCTCCGCCACCGCGTCGAAGAAGCCCGAGACCTCGCCGTCCGGAAGGCCCTCGATTAGCAGTTCGATGGTGCCGTCGCCGTCCGGCGCCGAGGCGATCGAGTAGCTGCGCTGGGCCTGGTACCCGTCCGGCGCGGTGAGGCGCACGTCGACGTGCTGCCCGGCCAGCATCGGCCGGTCGAAGGCGACCCGGAAGCGGTAGCTCTTCACCCGCCGCGTCACCGGCCGGATGGCCGTCAGGGTCGCGGTCTGCCAGGGGAGGGGTCCTGGCGCGGGATCAGTCACCGGTGAAGCGCTGCTCGCGCCAGGGATCGCCGTACATGTGGTAGCCGCGCAGCTCCCAGAAGCCGCCCTCGTCCCGCTGGGTGAAGCGCAGGCCCTTCACCCACTTGGCGCTCTTCCAGAAATACAGGTGCGGCACCAGGAGCCGGGCCGGGCCGCCATGATCCACCGGGATCGGCGCGCCGTCGTAGTGCGTCGCCACCATGGCCTTGCCGCCGGTGAGGTCTGCCACCGGCACGTTGGTGGTGTAGTCGTCGTAGCCTTCGGCGAGGAGGAAGGCCGTCGGCGCGTCGAGGCCGGCATCGGCCAGGAGGTCGTCGAAGCTCACGCCCTCCCAGGCGGTGTCGAACTTCGACCACTTCGTCACGCAGTGGATGTCGCCGCCCCAGCGGGTGCGGGGCAGGGCGTTGAAGGCGTCCCAGCTCCAGCTCTTCAGGGGCCGCGACCCCTCACGCAGGGTGAACGACCAGGTCGCGAGGTCGATTCGCGGGTTCGGGCCGATCTGGAGCACCGGGAAGTCCTCGGTGAGGTATTGGCCCGGGGGCAGACGCTCGCGGGTCGCCTCGGGCGGCTTGCGCCCCGTGAAACCTCGTGTGCTCATGCTCCCCTCGCGCTCGTCCGACCGTTCAGGGCGACCGCACCTCGACGATCATCCCGCATGGCAGGCTATCATTCCCTCAGCGATCGCGCAGCACCAGCCACAGGGCATGGATGGTGCCCGGCAGGACGCCCAGCAGCGTCAGCAGGATGTTGAGGAGGAACTGCAGGCCGATGCCGGTGGTCATGAGGACCGCGATCGGCGGCAGGAAGATCGCGAGGATGATGCGGACGAGGTTCGACACGGTCGCTCCGGGGAGACTGCGCCCGCGGGACTGCGGTCGCAATGGCCCAACCGCAACGGGATCGTCGCGGCCAAGTTCCCCGGCGCGTCCAAGTTCCCCGGCGGGGCCAAGTTCCCCGGCGGGGCCAAGTTCCCCGGCGGGGCCATCGGGGATTTCATTTTCTTAATCTCTGCGTCCACAGAATGTGCGGGGCAAGACCGAAGGACAGGCCGCGCAGGGATTCCGCGTATGATCGAAACCCTCGTGCGCGACATCGAGCAGGTGGTCCGATCCGGCGGGCTGCTCCAGCGCGGACGGGTGCTGCAACGGCTGTCGACGCTCTTCACCGAGCGGGCCGCCGAACTGCTCGAGGAGCAGGTGGAGGTCTTCGACGCCGCGATGCTGCCCCTGGCCCGCGCGGTCGATGCAGCCGCCCGCGTGATCCTGGCGGACGACCTGGCGGACGTGCGCAACGCACCGCGCGCCGTGGTGCGGGACCTGGCCTTCGATCCGGACATCGCGGTGGCCCGTCCCGTGCTCCAGCGCTCGCCGCGTCTCGACGAGGCCGATCTCGTCACCGTCTCCGAATCGCGCGGCCAGGAGCACCTGCGGGCCGTCGCGCAGCGGCCGACGCTCGGCGAGCGCGTCACCGACGTGCTGGTCGCACGCGGGGACCGACAGACGGTGCACGTGGTCGCTGCCAATGCCGGGGCGCATTTCTCCGGCGCAGCCTACACCGCGCTCGGGGAACGGGCCCGCGGCGATGCGGTCCTGCGGGCCATGCTGGTGACCCGGGTCGCACCTCGGGGACAGCCCGCCGTCTCGGCGTCCGGCTTGGCGGGCGGCTCGGCGGCCGGCTTGGCGGCCGGCCTGCGGCGGGACCAGACCCTTCCGCGGGCGACGGATGCGGATGAGCAGCGCATCGACGACCTGTTCCGGGCCGGAGACCTCGACAAGGCGTTGGCCGAGGTCGCGCGACTCGCCGCGGTGCCGCCCACCTTCGCCCGGCGCGCCTACGATGCGACGGACCACGATCCCCTCCTGTTTCTCCTGCGCTCGATCCGCCTGGGCTTCGGGACCCTGAAGCTGTTCCTGCGGGCGAAACCCGGGCCGGTTCGACGGCCCGAGGAATGGAGCGGGATCCAGACGGCCTTCCAGGCCCTGTCGGTCACCACGGCGCAGCGGGTGGTCCGCCTCTCGGCGCAGTCGGGCGGCGAGCCGGAGGGGCGGGGTCCTTCGGGCTCGGCCCGCTGATCCGGGGGGCGGCGTGCTCGTCGAACTCCTCCACCTTGTCGTCACGCCGGTGTCCCTCGCCCATCGTCGGAGGGGCTACCTGCGTGAGAGCGTCCTGCTGATGTCCCGGGGGCGCCGCTGCCGCCACGCCTGGGCCCCCCATCTCGCCGCGGCGCGGGCCGCGATCCTGGAGGCCTGCGACGGGCTCCCACAGCGGCGCGTGGCCGTGGTGCTGGGCTCCGGCCTTCTCCAGGACGTCCCGCTCGCGGAGCTCGCCGCGCGCTTCGAGCGGGTCGACCTCGTCGATGCCGTGCATCTCTGGCCGGCCCGCTTCCGCGCGCGGGCCCATCCCAACGTCCGGCTGATCACGGCGGACCTCGTCCTCCAACCCGATCGGCCCGAACCCTTGGCCGCCCTGTGCGGCGGCGAGACGGTCGACTTCGTGGTCTCGGCCAACCTCCTGTCGCAGCTGCCGATCCTGCCCCTGGACCGGCCCGGCTTCGTGCCGCCGGATCTCGGAAGCCGGATTGTGCGGGCTCATCTCGACGGCCTTGCGGGGCTGCGGGCCCGCGTCTGCCTGGTCACGGACGTCGAGCAGATCGAGGAGGACCGGGCCGGGCAGGTGATCGCGCGGCTCGACCTGCTGCACGGGGTGCGCCTGGGCCGGGCCGATCAGCGCTGGACTTGGGACCTCGCTCCCTTCGGTGAGGCGACGCGCCATCGCCGGCTGATCCACCGGGTCGAGGCCTTCCGCGACTGGCGTGGCCCCTAGAAACGCGAAGAAGCCGCCCGAGGGGGGCGGCTTCCAGAGGTTTCGCGACGTGGAACCGAGCTTACTCGGTCACCGGTGTCGGATCGTCGCTGCCGATAGCACCGTCCGAACCTTCGAACCGGGCGCGGCGGCGGCGGCGGGGCTTGGGGGCCGGTGCGCCGTCATCCTGTGCCGCGGAGGTCGATTCGCCCTGAGCGTCCGACTGCCCGGCCGGCTCGGCGACGGGAACGGGACGCGGCGGCGTCATCAGGAAGGCCGGCAGGGCGGCGACGTCCTCGGCCGATCCGGCCGAATCCCGCTCGTCGCGGCGCCGGCTGCGCCGGGGCGGTGCCTCGTTGGCGCGGGCAGGCCGGGGCGCATCCTGGCGTCCGGAGTCCTGGCGTCCAGCGTCCTGGCCACCGAAGTCGGCACGCGGTGCCTCGTTCATCGAGTTGTCCGTGCGCCCGTTCTCGTAGCGGGGGGCGTCGGACCGGACCGGAGCAGGCCGGAAATCCTGGCGCGGCTGATCTTGCCGGGACTGATCTTGCCGGGGCTGATCCTGACGATTGTAGTCCTGGCGCGGAGTCTCCTGCCGAGGGCTTTCCTGCCGCGGATTGTCCTGGCGGTTCTGATCCGCCCGGAAATCCTGCCGGTTGCCGTCCTGCCGGTTCGAATCCTGCCGGTTCGCATCCTGCCGGTTCGAATCCTGGCGCGTGTAGTCCTGCCGGTTGCCGTCCTGCCGATTGCCGTCCTGCCGGTTACCGTCCTGGCGACCGATGTCGTCGCGACGGTTGTTGTTGTAGTCCGGACGGTTGCCGTCGCGCTGATTGTCGAAGCGCTGCGGACGATCACCGCGATTGGCGAAGCGGTCGCGACGATTCTGCCGGTTGTTGTCCGGACCGGTATCCTGCCGGTTGTAGTCCTGCCGGTAATTGTCCGCGCGGGCGTTGTCGGGGCGGGAGTCCTGGCGCGCCTCCTGCCGGGGCTCGTAGCCCGTCGGCTGGGGCTGCTGGCTCGGGTCGGCGTATTCCTCGTTGTAGCCGTTCGCGCCGTAGCTCGAGGCGGCATAGCCCTGCGGGGCGCCCTGGCCCTCGTCGTCACCCTCGTCGCCCTCGTCGTCGAAGCCACGGGCGTAACCACCCACCTGCTGGCGGGTCTGTTCCTGGGCACCGGAGATGATCCGGAAATAATGCTCGCCGTGCTGGAAGTAGTTCTCTGCCGCCACCGGGTCGCCGCTGGCCTGCGCGTCGCGCGCGAGCTGGGCATACTTGTCGGCGATGTGTTGGGCGGTACCGCGAATCTTGACGTCCGGTCCGTTGGATTCGTAGGAACGCGTAAGCGGATTGGGACCTTTGGGGCGGTTGCGACCGCGCATCCGTCTATTCTGGTTTGGTCTCATCGGTCTCGATTGACCCTCGTTCGTCTCGGAGCGTCTGATGATGCGGCGGGTTCCAGGCGGCCACGACGCGTCCTGTCATCAGGCTCGTCGCTGGCGCCGCGTGATCCGGGTCCGGTGTGTCCGTGATCGATTTCGCCGTGCTTGTCGTCTCTGTCCGTTGACCAAGGCGCGCTCTGAGCGTCCAGGCGTCCTTCGGTTTTCAGGCACGAAGTTGACCAAGCTCCTGCGCCTCTGCCCGCGCGCGCCAGCTTGATCGTGGGGAGACCGTCTAAGAGCGTCGCGGACCTGAGCCGCCACCCGTCTTACCACGATCCATCTTAATGGACCGTTCGCGATCTGCCTGCGACACTAGCGGTTCGCCGAGGGGCCAACAAGCGTTTTTTGCCGCGATGCATCCGAAGGGCGCAGTTTTTTTCGGGTTTCCCGCAGAATTTTCGTGTCGAGATCCGCTCACACGGGCCCGAAGCGAACGACGCGGGCGTGCCCGGCGAGATCGTGATGGCGGGTGGCGGGGCCGAGACCCGCCCGCGTCCCGAGCGTCGCGACGGCCTCGGCCTGATCGTAGCCCACTTCGAGGACGAGTGCGCCGCCGGGAGCGAGGCGGACCGGCCCGCCGGCCAAGGCGTCCACGATCGCCCGGTAGGCGTCGAGGCCGTCCACGCCGCCGTCGAGGGCCCCCAATGGGTCGTGCGCCCTGACCTCGATGTCGAGGCCCCGGATCGTATCGCGGGCGATATAGGGCGGGTTCGTGACGATGAGGTCGAAGCACCCGCTGAGACCCGCGGTCCAGTCCGCGCAGACGAAGGCCGCCCGGGTCCCAACCCCGTTCCGCCCTGCGTTGGCACGGGCCTGGACGAGGGCCGCGGCGGAGCGGTCCAGGCCGATCCCGGTGGCGTTCGGCAGCTCGCTGAGCAGCGCCACGAGGATGCAGCCGGAGCCGGTGCCGAGATCGAGGATCCGCAGCGGGCGCCTGCGGTCGGGATGGAGGGCCAGGGCGGCCTCCACCAGGGTCTCGGTGTCCGCTCGCGGGACCAGGGTCTCGGGGGCGAGTCCGAAGGGCAGGCCCCAGAATTCCCAGGCACCGACGATCCGGGCGACCGGTTCGCCGGCGATACGGCGCGCGACGGCCCCTTCGAGCGTCGCCGCCCCCTCCGGTCCCAGGGGCAGATCGCCCCGCAGGATCAGGTCGGTCGCGCTGAGCCCCAGGAGGTCGAGCAGGAGGAAGCGGGCGTCGCGTGCCGGGAGGTCGTGGGCCGCGAGCGCCTCGCTCATGCAGCGTAGGGCGTCCTTACGGCTGAGCGCCGGATCGAGGCGCATCGGCTCCGGCCCGTCCATCCGGCTCAGGCCATGCCCTCGGCGGCCAGCAACTCGGCCTGATGCTCGGTGACGAGGGCGTCGACGAGCTCGTCCAAAGCCACGCCCGCCAGAACCTCCTCGAGCTTGTACAGGGTCAGGTTGATGCGGTGATCGGTGACGCGGGCCTGCGGGAAGTTGTAGGTGCGGATGCGCTCGGAGCGATCGCCGGAGCCGACCTGCGACTTGCGGTCGGCGGCCCGGGCCGCGTCCTTGGCGGTCCGCTCGGCGTCGTAGAGCTTGGAACGCAGCAGCGACATCGCCCGGGCGCGGTTCTTGTGCTGTGAGCGCTCTTCCTGGACGAAGATCACGATGCCGCTTGGCATGTGGGTGATGCGGATGGCCGATTCCGTCTTGTTGACGTGCTGTCCGCCGGCGCCCTGCGAGCGCATGGTGTCGATCTTCAGGTCCGCATCGTTGATGACGATGTCGACCTCCTCGGCCTCGGGCAGCACCGCCACGGTGGCGGCCGAGGTGTGGATGCGCCCCTGGGTCTCGGTATCCGGCACGCGCTGCACCCGGTGGGCGCCGCTCTCGAACTTGAGGCGCGCGAACACGCCCTTGCCCTTCACCTCGGCGATCACCTCGCGATAGCCCCCGACGGTCCCCTCGCTCTCGGAGATCACCTCGACCTTCCAGCCCTTGGCGTCGGCGTACCGGCCGTACATCCGGAAGAGGTCGCCCGCGAACAGGGCGGCCTCGTCGCCGCCGGTCCCGGCGCGGATTTCGAGGATGGCGCTCTTCTCGTCGGCGGAATCCTTCGGCAGCAGGATGAGCTGGAGCGCCCGGTGCGCCGCCTCCAGCCCGGCCTCAGCCTCCGGCTTCTCGTCGGCGGCGAGGGCCCGCATCTCGGAATCGCTGCCCGGCTCGTCGATCAGCGCCTCGATGTCGGCGAGGTTCTGCGCCGCCGCCCGATAGGCGTGGATGGCGGCGACGACGCCCTCGAGCTCCGACAATTCGCGCGACAGCTGCACGAAGGTGTCGGAGTCCGCCGAGCCTGCGCTCAGCGTGGCGGTGACGATGTCGTGGCGCGTCAGGATCGCGTCGAGACGGTCTGCAGGAATGGGGGTCATCGCCCGTGGAAAACTCTCATCAGAACAAGGGCTCGTCGGGCCGGAGGCCTGGTCGACGACGGGGCCGCGGCACGACCCATGGAGATAGGCACGCCGAGGCTAGATGGGCACACCCTGCGCCTTCGCGAAGGCCGCGAGGGCCGGGCGGAGGGTGGCGCCGTCTCCGGCGCGGGCCATTTCGGTGTCGAGCAGCGCCGCCACCGCCTTGACGTCCAGGCCCAGCACCATGGCCTTCACGGGGCCGATGGCGGCCGGCGACATCGAGAGGTGGCGGAAGCCGAGGCCGATCAGCGCCATGGCCTCGAGGGGCCGTCCGCCGATCTCGCCGCAGACCGTGGCGGGGCAGCCGGCGGCGGCCGCGCGCTCGGCGATGACGCGGAAGGCGCGGAGGGCCGGAACGCTCAGGGTGTCGAAGCGGTCCGCGACCCGGCGGTTCTCGCGGTCGACGGCGAACAGGAACTGCATCAGGTCGTTGGAGCCCACCGACAAGAAGTCGGCGGCCCGGGCGATCTCGTCGATCTGGAACAGCAGGGAGGGCACCTCCACCATGACCCCGAGCTTGCAGTCGCTCGGCAGGGCGTGGCCGTGCCGCCGCAGGTGCGCCTTCTCGCGCTCGACGATGGCCTTGGCGCGGGTGAACTCGTCCACCGTCGCCACCATCGGGAACATGATCTTCAGGGGCCGCCCGCCGGACGCCTTGAGCAGCGCCCGCAACTGAACCCGCAGGAGGGCCGGGCGGTCGAGGCCGATCCGGATCGCCCGCCAGCCGAGGGCCGGGTTCTCCTCCTCGAGGGCCGGCATGTAGGGCAGGATCTTGTCGCCCCCGATGTCGAGGGTGCGGATCGTGACGGGCAGGTCGCCCGTGGCCGCGAACACGGCCTCGTAGAGCGCCTGCTGCTCGGCGGCCGAGGGCATGCGCTGGGCTACCATGAACTGCAGCTCGGTGCGGAACAGGCCGATGCCGTCCGCCCCGGTCTCGTGCAGGTGGGTCAGGTCGATGAGGAGGCCGGCATTCAGCTGCAGGCCGATCTGCGTGCCGTCGAGGGTGACGGCCGGCACGTCGCGCAGCGCCCGGTACTGCTCCTGCCGGCGGGCGCGCAGGCGCACCATCTCGGCATAGGCCGCCTCGATCTCCGGGCCGGGCCGGACCTGGATCTCACCGGTGGCGCCGTCGACGATGATCGCGTCGCCGGCGTCGCAGAGGGCGGTCGCGTTGGCGATCTCGCCCACCGCCGGGATGCCGAGCGCCCGGGCCACGATGGCGATGTGGCTCGTCGGTCCGCCTTCCTCGAGCACGACGCCGCGGAGCGCCGTGCGGTCGTAGTCGAGGAGGGCGGCCGGACCCATCGAGCGGGCGACCAGGATCGCGTTCTCGGGCAGGACGCGCTGCGCGCCGTGGCCCTCCGCCCCGATCAGCGTGCGCAGCAGCCGATTCGCCAGGTCGTCGAGGTCGTGCAGGCGGTCGCGCAGATACGGGTCGCTCTGGCGCATCATCCGGGCGCGGTTGTCCGACTGGACGCGCTCGACGGCGGCCTCTGCGGTGAGACCCGAATGGACGGCTTCGCGCATCCGGCGCAGCCAGCCCTTGTCGTGCGCGAACATGCGCACGGTCTCCAGCACCTCGCGGGACTCGCCGGTGCCGATGCTGTCGCCGCGCTCGACGAGGTCGTCGATGGCCGAGCGCACCTCGCCGATCGCCAGCTCCAGGCGCTCGACCTCGCGGTCGACGTTTTCGGCGATGAGCTGCTTGATGACGATGCGCGGCTCGTGCAGCACCACGTGCCCGAGACCGATGCCGTCGGCGAGCGCCACGCCGCGCTGGCTCACCGGACGGCGCGCGGCCGAGCCGGCCCCCGGCGCCAGCGCCTGCAGCTCGCCCGAGGCGATCATCTCCGAGAGCACCATCGCGGTGGTCTGGAGGGCCTCGATCTCCTCCTCGGAATAAACCCGGTAGGTCTTGTTCTGGACGACGAGCACCCCGAGGGTGTTGCCCGCGCGCAGGAGCGGCACGCCGAGGAAGGCGTGATAGGCCTCCTCGCCCGTCTCCGGACGGTAGGAGAAGGCCGGGTGGGACTGCGCGTCGGACAGCGACAGCGGCTCGGCGGTCTTGGCGATGAGGCCGACGAGGCCCTCGTCGGCCCGCAGCCGGGTCAGATGGACCGCCTCGCGGTTCAGACCCTCGGTTGCAAACAGTTCGAGGATGTTGTCATCGCTGAGCACATAGACCGAGCACACCTCCGCGATCACGTTGGCGGCGATCAGCGTGACGATGCGGTCGAGACGAGCCTGTGGGCTGACCGGCTCCGCCATCGCTTCGCGGAGGCGGCGCAGAAGCAGGCGCGGGCCTCCGGGCGCAGCGGGCATGGTCTCCTCGATCCGGCTTCGGCCTCGTGTCCGGTTGGCGCGCGGGCGTTCGCGCGCTCCGGTCCTTCAGGCCTGGTCGAGGCCGTATAGCGAGTGGAGCGTGCGAACGGCAAGCTCCGTGTAGGCGGCATCGATCAGCACGGAGAACTTGATCTCCGAGGTGGTGATGGCGCGGATGTTGATCCCCTTCTGCGCCAGGGCCCGGAACGCCTTGGCGGCGACGCCCGCATGACTGCGCATGCCGACGCCGATGGCCGAGACCTTCACCACGTCGGTGGCACCCTCGATCTGCGCGAATTCGATCGCGCCGCTCTGCGCGTCGAGGATCTTGCGCGCCCGGTCGTAATCGGCCGACGGGACCGTGAAGGTCATGTCGGTGGTCGACTGGTCGCCCGACACGGTCTGGATGATCATGTCGACGTTGATGTTGGCGTCGGCCAGCGGTCCGAAGATCGCGGCGGCGATGCCGGGGCTGTCCTTCACGCGACGAAGCGTGATCTGCGCCTCGTCCCGGGAGAAGGCGATCCCGGTGATGATCTGCTGTTCCACGATGTCGTCCTCGTCGCAGATGAGGGTGCCGGGCCGGGCGTTGTCCGGCGGATCGAAGCTGGAGCGCACCGTGGTCGGCACGCGATGGACCATGGCGAGCTCGACCGAGCGGACCTGCAGGACCTTGGCGCCCAGGGACGCCATCTCCAGCATTTCCTCGAAGGTCACGCGCTCCATGCGCCGGGCCTTCTGCACCACGCGCGGGTCGGTGGTGTAGACGCCGTCGACGTCGGTGTAGATATCGCAACGCTCGGCCCCGATGGCGGCGGCGATGGCCACCGCGCTGGTGTCGGAGCCGCCGCGGCCGAGGGTGGTCACCCGGCCGGTGGCCTCGTGCATGCCCTGGAAGCCGGCGATGACCGCGACCTCGCCGCGCTGGAAGCCGGCATCGAGGCGGGCGCCGTCGATGCCCTCGATCCGGGCGGAGCCGTGGGCATCCGAGGTCAGGATCGGGATCTGCCAGCCCTGCCAGGAGCGGGCCTTGATGCCGTCCTTCTGCAGCGCGATGGCCAGGAGGCCGGCGGTGATGAGCTCGCCCGAGGCGACCACCGCGTCGTACTCGGCCTCGTCGTAGAGCGGGTTCGCGTCCTTGACCCAGGCGACGAGTTCGTTGGTCTTGCCGGACATGGCCGAGACCACGACGGCCACGTCGTAGCCGGCCGCGACTTCGCGGGCCACGTGGGCCGCCACGTTGCGGATGCGCTCGACATTGGCGACGGACGTACCGCCGAACTTCATCACCAGACGGGGCATGTTCTCACCAGACGGAGCCTGTCGCGTCCGCGACACATCGCTTGAGCCAGGGATCGAGCGTGACCAGGGATCCGGCGGGCCGCGGGACGGAGTTCCCCGACACCGCACGGCCTGCCGCGTCGCTTGGCTGCTGTACCGGACAGGGCTTCGGCGGGTACAAGGGCCGCCCGGGCGTGTCAACAATGGGACGCGCCCACCTCGCACGAGACATGTCGAGACGATGACATATGCCGAGACGATGACACATGCCGAGACGATGACCGGCCCCACAGGCGCCTCCATCGACCGCGACGAGGTCGCCCGCTTCGAAGCCATCGCGGCGACCTGGTGGGACGAGGCCGGACCGATGCGGGTGCTCCACCGCTTCAATCCCGTCCGTCTCGCCTACATCCGCGACACGGCCTGCCGGCATTTCAGACGGGACCCGCGGGCGCCCTTCGCCCTGGAGGGCCTGACCCTCGTGGACATCGGCTGCGGCGGCGGCGTCCTGTCCGAGCCCCTGGCGCGCCTCGGCGCCCGGGTCACCGGCCTCGATCCGGCGCCGACCAACATCAAGGTGGCGCAGGCTCATGCCGACACCGCGGGCGTGCCGGTGGATTACCGCGCCCGCACCATCGAGGACGTGGTGGCCGGGGGCGAACGCTTCGACGTCGTGCTCGCCATGGAGGTGGTGGAGCACGTGGTGGACATGCCGGCCTTCGTGGCGCAGGCGGCCCGGGCGGTGAAGCCCGGCGGCCTCCTGTTCGCCGCCACCCTCAACCGGACCCTGCGTTCCTTCGCGCTGGCGATCGTCGGGGCCGAGTACGTCCTCGGCTGGCTGCCCAAGGGCACCCATGACTGGGAGAAGTTCGTGCGGCCCGACGAGCTCAGCCGCGCCGTGAGCGCCGGCGGCCTCACCGTCACCGACACGACCGGGGTGGTGCTCAACCCCCTGGACGGCTCGTGGCGGGCAAGCCGTGACACGGCGGTCAACTACATGATCACGGCGCAGCGCCCGGCCTGAACCTTCGGGCACGCCCGCGGTTGGTCGGCGTACCCCGTGGGAGACCGACCTTGCTCGAAAAGATACCGCACGCCGTGGGCGCCGCCTTGTCCGGCCTGAAGGCCGGGCTCGACAAGACCGCCTACCGGACCACCTTCGCCACCGTGCCCGAGAGCCTCGGCCTCACCAGCCTCGCCTTCACGGACGGGACGGCGATGCCGGCGCGCGTCACGGCCGACGGGGCCGGCGCCTCGCCGCCCCTGGCCTGGACCGGATTGCCGCCGGGCACGGCCCGGGTCGTCCTGCTCTGCGAGGATGCCGGCAGCCCGACGCCGAGTCCGCTGGTCCACCTGATCGCCTGGAACCTCGATCCCGGCGCGGCGCTGGCCGAGGGCGCGGCGAGCCAGGCCGAATCGGGGCTCGATCTCGGCAAGAACAGCTTCCTCAAGCCGGGCTGGCTGCCGCCCGATCCACCCACCGGCCACGGCCCGCACGCCTACCTGTTCCAGGTCTACGCCCTCGACCGGGCGCTGGAGCTGCCCGAGCATCCCGGCCGCGGCGCACTCCTGGAGGCGATGGCGGGACGCGTTCTCGCCAAGGGCTGCCTCGTCGGAACCTACGAACGCCCCTGACGCCTTCGGCGCTTGCGCGGACGGCCGCGTCGGTGCAAGCGCCGATGGGACGACCAGGGAGGTTTGGGCATGAAGGCGCTGCTGTGTACCCGTCTCGGGGGACCGGAGGATCTTGAGCTTTCGGATCTGCCGGACCCGGTGGCCGGCCCCGGCGAGGCCGTGGTCCGCATCACCCTGGCGGCGCTCAACTTCTTCGACACCCTGATCATCGCCGGGCGCTACCAGGTGAAGCCCGAGCTGCCGTTCTCGCCCGGCGGCGAGGCCTGCGGCGTCATCGAGGCCTTGGGCAACGGCGCCGAGGGTTTCGCGGTGGGCGATCGGGTCATCGTGCACCAGAAGTACGGCACCTGCTGCGAGCGGATCGCCGTCGCCACCCGGCACCTCACCCCTGTGCCGGCGGGGGTCTCGGACGCGCAGGCCGCCGGACTGACGATCACCTACGGCACCTCCCTCCACGCCCTGCGCGACCGGGCCCGCCTGCAGCCCGGCGAGACCCTCGCGGTGCTCGGGGCCTCCGGCGGCGTCGGGCTCGCGGCGGTGGAACTCGGCGTCATCATGGGGGCCCGGGTCATCGCCTGCGCCTCCTCACCCGACAAGCTGGCGACGGCGCGGGCCCATGGCGCCACGATGACGGTGGACTACGCCGCGGAGAACCTGCGCGAGGTCCTGCGCACGCTGACCGAGGGCACGGGCGTCGACGTCATCTACGACCCGATCGGCGGCGACTATGCCGAGCCGGCCCTGCGGTCCCTCGGCTGGAAGGGCCGCTACCTCGTCATCGGCTTCGCGGCCGGCGACATCCCGCGCATTCCGCTGAACCTGGCGCTCCTCAAGGGGATCGACATCCAGGGTGTCCACTGGGGCGTCTTCGTCGAGCGCGAGCCGGACGCGCACCGGGCCAACCAGGCGCAGCTTCTCGCCTGGGTGGCGGAGGGGCGCCTCACCGCGAAGGTGCACGGCGTCTACCCGCTCGCCGCGTACGAAGCCGCGCTCGGCATCCTTAAGCGGCGCGAAGCCGTCGGCAAGGTGCTGCTGGGGTTGTGAGCGCCGGTCCGGGCATGCGACGGAGCCCGGGCTTCTCCGGACTCCGCGCTCTGCACCGTCTTCGCGCCGTCGCCGGCCTCAGAGCAGGCCCTGCGCCTTGGCGAGGGTGACGAGGTCGTGCTGGGGCCGGGCGCCGATGTGCTGGATCACCTCGGCGGCGGCGAGCGCTCCGAGGCGGGCGCTGTCGCGGTGGTCCAGGCCGCGGGCATGGCCGGCCAGGAAGCCCGCCGCGAACAGGTCGCCCGCGCCCGTGGTGTCGACGAGTTCATGGACCGGCGAGGCGGGCACCGACTGCACGGCGCCCCCCTGGATCACCAGGGCACCGTCCGCCGAGCGGGTGACGAGGCCGAGAAGATCCCGGCCGCGGGCCGCGCTCTCCTCGCGCAGAGCGCGGACCGCGACCTCGGGATCGTCGGTCTCGTAGAGGCTCTGCAACTCGCCGATATTCGCGAACAGGATGTCGATGCTGCCGTCGCGGATCAGGCCCAGGAACTCCTCCCGGTAGCGCCCGACGCAGAAGGCGTCCGACAGGGTCAGGGCGGCGGCGTTGCCGGCGTTGTGGGCGATGGTCACGGCCTTGCGGAATGCATCCTTGGCGGCCGGCGGGTCCCAGAGGTAGCCCTCGAGATAGACCACGCGCGCAGCGGCCACGGTGGCCTCGTCGACATCGGCCGGCGACAGGCCCTGGCAGGCGCCCAGGTAGGTGTTCATGGTGCGCTCGCCATCCGGCGTCACCAGGATGAAGCAGCGGGCGGTGGCCGGCCCGTCGGTGGCGGCGGCGACGGGGAAGCGGACGCCGGTGGCCTTGAGATCGTGGGCGAAGAGGCCGCCGAGCTCATCGTCGCGGACCTTGCCGACGAAGCCGGTCTTGGCGCCCAGCATCGCCGCACCCACCGCCGTGTTGGCGCCTGAGCCGCCCGACACGATGGTGGCCGGACCCATGGCGGCGAAGAGCGACTCGGCCCGCGCCTCGTCGATCAGCTGCATTGCGCCCTTCGGCACGCCCTGCGCCGCGAGGAAGTCCTCCTCGGTTCGGGCGATGAGGTCGACGATGGCATTGCCGAGAACGAGGAGGTCGAGGGATTCGGGCATCGGGCCGTCCAGTCTGGCGGTGAGCGGAAACTGCGCCGGGCTGTGGCACCGCCCCTGGCAGGGGTCAAGCGACGGCCGCCGACCTCAGGGCTCTGTCAGGCAGGCGGAGACGTCCAGCCTGAAGCC
Organism: Methylobacterium sp. V23; assembly: GCF_002917135.1. Taxonomy (NCBI): domain Bacteria; kingdom Pseudomonadati; phylum Pseudomonadota; class Alphaproteobacteria; order Hyphomicrobiales; family Methylobacteriaceae; genus Methylobacterium; species Methylobacterium sp. V23. Next base: position 159,226 of record NZ_PDHT01000002.1, on the reverse strand, counting down.
CGGAGGCGTCAGGTCGATGGTTCCGCCTGCCGCGATGCGGGTCTCGATCAGTCCGTCGGCCCCGCGCTTGTGGTGGATCATCATGCGCTTGACCGGATCGACGATGAGGTAGTGCATCAGGCTCGACACGCGGAAATATCCGACGAGCTTCTGGCCCGTATCGATCCGCCCGGTGCTCGGCGACAGCACCTCGACCACGATGACGGGCGCAGGCGCCGCGATGGCATCGTCATCGAGGCGCGGACCGCTAGAGACCAGGGCGTCCGGCTCGAAGCTCGTCGCGTCGTCGATTCGAACCGTCACGCCGTCCGGCAGCATGTGGCAGGGCAGCCCGGCCTCCCGGATGCCGCCCCGCAAGGCCAGCTGCACGGCGAATTTCGCCTCCGCGTGACGCACGCGCTGTGGCGCCATCGCGAAGACCTCGCCGTCGAACAGCTCGAACCGATCCGGCTGGTGCTCGGCCCAGGCCAGGAACTCCTCGACGCTCATGCGGGCTTTGGGCTGAATGCTCATCGACGGGGACCCGGCCCGACCTCGCTGGCCGAGCGCGTCGCTGAGCGTAACACGCGTCTGGCGTTCGCCGAAGGCACCGCGCGTCCCTATTGCAGCGTCTTCACCTCGCACTGGGCGTAGTCGCTGCTCGCCTTCACGTAGGCGTTCAGCGCCTTGACGTAGGCCTCGGCCAGGGGACGGAACGCGGCGGCCTTCTCGTTATAGGCCTTGATCGCGTCGTTGTAGCTGTAGGCTTCCCAGCCGGGACAGCCGCCCTTGGCATCGAGGCAGGCGGGCTTCACCGGGGCGGGGGGCTTGGCCGGACGGGACGTCGTCGGGGGCGGCTCAGGCAGGGTGCAGGCGGCGCGCGCTCCGTTCACCGACACCAGGGTGCCGAGGCCGAGGGCCGCAGCCCGCAAGATCCGTATCCGCATGCGGGCTTTCCCCCCTCCGTGACGACACCCGCTTCATGCGCGTGCCGTTGATCCGGAGCAAGACCGCTGATCCGGAGCAAGCCCGCGCGCCGGAGGTCAGCGGGCGGCCACGGCCTCCCGCGCCGGCGCGGGGCGGGGCGCCGGTGCAGGCTTCGGCTTGCCGCGCCCGCTCTTGTCCATCCGCGCCCGAACCGCATTGAGGATCGGCACCGCGAGGCCGAGGGCCAGCACCCACCAGGCCGGGCGAATGGTGTCCGGGACGTCGAGATTGGCCGACAGGACGAGGCTCGCCGGAATGCCGCTCGCGACGCCGTACCAGGCCGCTTCCAGCAGTGCGGTCACGAGGGTGGCCACCACCGCGAGGCCGACCAGGGTCAGCGGGTTGCTCGGCCAGCCGAGGCGCTGCATGGCGCGGTGACCCATCAGGAGCAGGAAGGCCCCGGTCCAGAACACCGGGTCGGACACGTCGATCTTGGCCTGCAGGTAGTAGTGGATCAGGCCCAGGATCGCGATGACGTAGACGGTCTTGTGCAGGCGCGGCCAGGCCTTGCCCAACCGGCGGATCATCCCGTCCGTGGAGGTGACGCCGAGCACCACGAGGCCGAGCAGCGCCACGAAACCGATGGTCAGGTAGATCCGCGATACGATCTCGCTGACGACCTTGGTCAGCACGAAGTTCTGGTCGACGACGTAGAGCATCAGGTGGATCAGCCCGTAGGCGAGCACCGTCAGGCCGAGCATGCGCCGCACCAGGATGAGCTTCGGCGCGTGCGCGATGCGGCGCAGGGGCGTCACCGCCAGCGACAGCATCAGGAAGCGCACCGCCCACTCGCCGGTGCCGTGCAGCAGCGCCGTGATGGGCTTCGCCCCAAGGGCGTCGGCCGCGTAGGCCCCGGCGAGCCACAGGCCGGGGGCCAGGGCGAGCAGGAAGGTCGCGAGCTTCAGGCCGGAGACGCGTCCGGCGCGGTCGCGCCAGGGCGCGGAGAAGGCGGGCAGGGCTGGCATGGCGATCCGGGATCGTTGGACGGTTGCGTCGAAAGATAGGGGCCGGGGCGGATCCGTGAGGCGGCGCGGGGTCGCAGCCGGCTTCGCGGAGGCGCCGGAGCCTCGGGGTGTGGGGATGTATTCGCTTGGGCCGCGTGCGGGTTACACAGCTGTGCAGAGCTCCGGGCGGTCCGGAACCTTGGCCGGTGCCGCAACGGTTGTCGATTGCTATAAGCCGACGCCGCGCCCGCCCCCGATCACGAAGCCCCTCCATGCCCGCAGACAGCCCCGCCGACAGCCTCGAGACGATGACCGCCGAGACGGCGCGGACCGAGCACGCGGACCTCTCCGAACGGATCGCCGAGGCCGACCGGCTCTATCACCAGGAGGACGCGCCCGAGATCACGGATGCGGCGTACGACGCCCTGCGCCGGCGCCTGGAGCAGATCGAGGCGCGGTTTCCGGATCTGGCCGGAACGGGGGCTGCCAGCGTCTCGGTGGGTGCCAAGCCGTCCGAGAAGTTCGCCAAGGTGCGCCACGCGGTGCCGATGCTGTCCCTCGGCAACGCCTTCGCGGACGAGGAGGTGGCGGAGTTCGTGGCCCGGGTCCGGCGCTTTCTGAACTGGCCCGAGACCGAGCCCCTGGCCTTCACCGCCGAACCGAAGATCGACGGGCTTTCCCTTGCCCTGCGCTACGAGGACGGGCGCCTGGTCACGGCGGCGACCCGCGGCGACGGCGAGGTCGGTGAGGACGTCACGGCCAATGCCCGCACGGTCTCCGATATCCCGCAGCGGCTCGCCGGGACGGACGTGCCGCCGGTCTGCGAGGTCCGCGGCGAGGTCTACCTCAGCCACGCGGATTTCGCCGCGATCAACGCGCGTCAGGAGGCGGCCGGCAAGGCCCTGTTCGCCAATCCCCGCAACGCGGCGGCGGGCTCCCTGCGCCAGCTCGACCCCGAGATCACCCGCGCGCGGCCGCTCAAGTTCTTCGCCTATGCCTGGGGCGAGGTGGTGCCGGCCTTCGAGGGCACCCAGCACGGGGTGCTGGAGCGGTTCCGCGCCTGGGGTCTCCCGGTCAACGACCGCACCCGGCTCTGCGCCGACGCGGAGGCGATGATCGCGCATTACCGGAGCATCGAGGCGGAGCGCGCCGACCTCGGCTACGACATCGACGGCGTCGTCTACAAGGTCGACGACCTGACCCTGCAGCGCCGCCTCGGCTTCGTCTCGCGCTCGCCGCGCTGGGCCCTCGCCCACAAGTTCGCCGCCCAGAAAGCGCTGACGGTGGTCGAGGACATCGAGATCAACGTCGGACGCACCGGCTCCCTGAACCCGCTGGCCAAGCTTCGTCCGGTCACGGTGGGCGGCGTCGTGGTCTCGAACGCCACCCTGCACAACGAGGGCTACGTCCAGGGCGTCGGGGCCGACGGCGAGCCGATCCGCGACGGGCGCGACATCCGGATCGGCGACACGGTCGTGGTCCAGCGGGCCGGCGACGTGATCCCGAAGGTCATGGACGTGGTGCTGGAGAAGCGCCCGGCCGAGGCGAAGCCCTACGCCTTTCCGACCCACTGCCCCGCCTGCGGCAGTCGGGCGGTGCGCGAGATCAACCCGCGCACGGGCAAGCCCGACGCCGTGCGCCGCTGCACCGGCGGCCTGATCTGCCCGGCCCAGGGGGTGGAGCGCCTGAAGCACTTCGTCTCGCGCAACGGCTTCGACCTCGAGGGCTTCGGCCAGACCTATATCGAGGTCCTGTTCGAGGCCGGTCTGGTGCGCCAGCCCGCCGACCTGTTCCGTCTCGAATTCGTGCCCCTGAAGGCCGCCATCGTGGCGCGGCGCGAGGCGCTGTCCGCGGAGCGCCGGGCCGAGGGCACCCCCGCACCGAAGAAGCCGACCAAGAAGAAGGGCGAGGAGGAGGACAAGGCGATCAAGAATCTCCTCGCCTCGGTGGAGGATCGCCGCAGCCTGCCCCTGAACCGCTTCCTCTTCGCCCTCGGCATTCCGGAGATCGGCGAATCCACCGCCAAGGCCCTGGCCAAGCGCTTCCCCGACATGCCCGCCCTCATGACGGGCGTCGCCGCCGCGGCGGGCGACCAGGCCGGGGCGGACTGGATCGAACTCTCCGCCGTGTCCCGCATCGGCCCGACCACCCGCGACCGCCTGCTGGAGCTGGGCTATCCCCGCGCGTCCGGCGAGCCCGAGGCCGGCGAGGACGAGGAGGCGGAGATCCAGCCCCAGGGGCGGGTCCGCCTGTCGGCGCCCCAGCGCGCCAGCCTCCTCGGCCATTACGGCGACGACGACGCCATCGTGGCGGCCCTCGCGCGGGCGGCCGAGCAGCGCCCCGGCGATGCCTACCGCCACTTCGCCGATGACGGCGAGATCGGCCCTGTCGCGACCGACTCGCTGATCGCCTTCTTCGCCGAGCCCCACAACGACGCCGCGGTCCGGGCCCTGCTCGCCGAGGTGAAGACCGAGCCGATGGCGGCCCCGGCCTCCGCCACGGCCTTCGCCGGCAAGACGGTGGTGTTCACCGGCAGCCTCGAACAGATGACCCGGTCCGAGGCCAAGGCCACCGCCGAGCGCCTGGGCGCCAAGGTCTCGGGTTCGGTTTCGGCCAAGACCGACCTCGTGGTGGCGGGGCCGGGCGCGGGCTCCAAGCTGAAGGACGCTCAGAAGCACGGCGTCGAGGTCATCAGCGAGGCGGCATGGCTGGCGCTCGTCGCCAGCGCTTGAGCCGGGAATCGCGGGGGCCTAAACTCGTCCTTCTGCACCTGCAGGAGCTTGGCCGCGTCCGGCCGGGACAGGGCCCCGCCATTCTCGCATGACCGTCATCGCCCTCGACTTCGAGACCGCCAACGAGCGGCGCGACAGCGCCTGTGCCGTCGGCCTCGCCTGGATCGCCGGCGGCCGGGTGGTGCGGCGGGAAACCCGGCTGATCCGTCCGCCGGAGCTGCGCTTCTCGCCGGGCAATATCCGGGTCCACGGCATCCTCCCGGCGGACGTGCGCGGCGAGCCGGATTTCCCCACCGTGATGGCGGAGTTTCTGCCCGACCTCGCCTCCGGGCTGATCCTCGCGCACAATGCCGGCTTCGACCTCGGCGTGCTGCGGGCGTCCCTGGCCGCGCACGGGCACCGGCCCCCGGCCTTCTCGTACCTCTGCACCCTGCAGATCGCCCGGCGGGTGTTTCCGGCGGAGGAGGGCTGCGGCCTCGGCAAGGTGGCGGCGCGCCTCGGGATCCCCTTCGAGCACCACGATGCGGGCGAGGACGCCTATGCCTGCGCGGAGATCGCCCTCGCGGCGGTGCGGGAGACCGGTGCGCCGGACGTGCCCGCCCTGTCGCGGGCCCTCCACCTGCCGATCACCACGGTGCCGGCGGGGCCCGATCTCGCCATGCCTCCGCGCAGCCGTCCGGGCTTCCTCACGGAGCGGGCCCGCCTCGCCGCGGGCGCACGGCCGGCATCCGCAGCGGGCCTGCACTTCGCGGTGCGCGGCAGCAGCGGCAACCGCTACGCCGTGACCCTGGAGGATCGCACCAGCGGGCCGCACCTGCGCTGCACCTGCATGGCCGGCCGCTACGGCACCCGCTGCCGCCACGTGAAGGCGCTGCTGGCCGGCGACATCACCGACCTGCTGTCGAGCAACCACGACGACGTCGAGGCGCTGCGGATCCGGATGACGGCCGCGTCGGTGGGGTGAGGCGACCGCCTCACCCGCCGTGAGGTCCGCCCGGCGTCGCGCCGGGCGGGACCGTCGCCTCAGGCCGCCTGCTTGACCGCTGCGTCGCCGTAGAACGTGCCGCCGCGGGCCGCCATGTCCAGGAGGTTCTGCGGCACGGCGAAGCGCGGCCCGTGCTTGGCTTCCAGGCCCTGCGCCAGCGTCACGAACGCCTGGGCGCCCATGAAGTCGATGTAGGACAGGGCGCCACCGGTGAAGGGGGCGAAACCGAAGCCCAGGATCGAGCCGACATCGGCCTCGCGCGGGTCGGTGACGACGCCCTCGCCGACGGTACGGGCCGCTTCGAGGGCCTGTACCACGAGGAGGCGCTGCTTCAGCTCGTTGAAGTCCACCGCGTCGGGGTCGACCTTGGTCGCCTGAAGCCCGGAGAGGCCCGGCCACAGGCACTTGGGCGCACCCTCGGGGTAGTCGTAGAAGCCCTTCTTGTTCTTGCGGCCGAGCCGGCCCTCGCCCTCCACGAGGGTGCTGAGCAGGGCCTTCTGGGCCGGATCGATGCTGTCGGCCCCGAGCTGCGCCTCCGTCGCCTTGACGATCTTCAGGGCGAGGTCGACCGCCACCTCGTCGGTCAGCGAGAGCGGGCCGACCGGCATGCCCGCCTGGCGGCCGGCATTCTCGATCATCGCCGCGGGGATGCCCTCGTTGAGCATCTTGTGGCCCTCGAGCAGGTAGGCGCCGACGCAGCGGTTGGCGAAGAACCCGCGCGCGTCGTTGACGACGATCGGGGTCTTCTTGATCGTCCGGACGTAGTCCAGGGCGGTGGCGAGGGCGGCGTCGCCGGTCTGGTCGCCCTTGATGATCTCGACGAGCATCATCTTCTCCACCGGCGAGAAGAAGTGGATACCGACGAACTGCTCCGGCCGGGCCGAGGTCTTGGCGAGGCCGGTGATCGGCAGGGTGGAGGTGTTGGAGGCGAAGATCGTCTCCGGCCGGATCACGGCCTCGACCTTGGCGATGACCTCGGCCTTGACCTTCGGGTCCTCGAACACCGCCTCGATGACGAGGTCGCAGGTGGCGAGGTCGGCGTAGTCGGCGCTCGCGCTGATGCGGGCCAGGAGGGCGTCGCGATCGCTGGTCTTCGCCCGGCCCTTGTTGATCTGGTCGGTGACGAGCTTGTGGGCGTAGGCCTTGCCCTTCTCGGCCGCCTCGACCGACTGGTCGACGAGGACGACCTCCATGCCGGCATTGGCGGTGACGTAGGCGACGCCCGCCCCCATGAAGCCGGCGCCGACGACGCCGACCCGCTGGACCCGGGTGGCCGGCACGTCCTTCGGGCGGCGCGCGCCCTTGTTCAGCTCGCCCATGGAGAGGAACAGCGTCCGGATCATCGCCGCCGCCTCCTTGGTGCGCAGGATGTGGGCGAAGTACCGGCTCTCGACGCGCAGGGCCTGATCCATCGGCAGCTGCAGGCCCTCGTAGACGGAGGCCAGGATCGCCTTGGCGGCCGGGTAGTTGTCGTGCGTCTCGCGCCGGTAGATGGCGTTGGCCGGCGGCCAGATCATCATTCCGGCAGGCGAGTAGACCTTGCCGGAGGGTGCCTTGAACTTCGGCTGGTCCCAGGGCGCGACGGCCGATCCACCGGCGGCGATCCAGGCCTTGGCCTTGGCCACGATCTCGTCCTTGGCCGCGACCTCGTGGGCGAGGCCCATGTTCCGGGCCATCAGCGGCCGGATCTGCTCGCCCTTGAACAGCATCTGCAAGGCGTCGCCGGTCTGCATCAGGCGCGCGACGCGCTGGGTGCCGCCGCCGCCGGGAAACAGGCCGACCTTGATCTCGGGCAGGCCGACGCGGGTCTTCGGATCGTCCGAGAGCACCCGGTAGTGGCAGGACAGGGCGAGTTCGAAGGCGCCGCCGAGGCAGATGCCGTTCACCGCCGCCGCGAAGGGCTTGCCGCAGGTCTCGAGCTTGCGGAAGACGAGGCTGAGCTTGCGCGACTCCTCGAAGAAGTGGCGCATCGCCTCCTCCTCGCCGCGCTCGGCCTTCAGGGTCTCGAAGGCGCGACCGAGGCCCTGGAGCATCGTCAGGTCGGCGCCGCCCGAGAAGTTGTCCTTGCCCGAGACGATGACGCAGCCCTTGATCGAGGGGTCCGCGACCACGGCGTCCACCACCTGGCTCAGTTCGTCCATCACCGCGTCGGTGAAGACGTTCATGGAGCGGCCGGGCATGTCCCAGGTCGCCAATGCGATTCCGTCGGCGTCGATTTCGAATCGGAAGTTTGTAGGATTCATGACGGATCCTCGAATATGCGGCGGGTGGGCGGCTTCGGCGGGTCTGCTTAAGCCTATGTCAAAACTTGCGTAGGCATCTCGAATGGCCGGGGGGCACTTTTCCGCGACAGGACACGACCATGACCGCACGGACCGGCTGCCAGGGCTGCCGCGATGGAGCCGAGCTCGACTTCAATTTTACCATGGCGTTCCAGCCGATCCTCGACCTCCCGGCCAACCGGGTCTGGGGCTACGAGGCGCTCGTCCGCGGCCCGGCGGGCGAGTCCGCGGCTTCCATTCTCGGCCGCGTGACGCCCGAGACGGTCTACCGGTTCGACCAGGCGGCGCGGGTCAAGGCGATCGAGCTCGCGGGCCAGCTGTTTCCCACCGACGACGCGACCCGTCTGTCGATCAATTTCATGCCGAACGCCGTCTATGAACCGGCCGCCTGCATCCGCTCGTCCCTGGAGGCGGCCCGCAAGGCGGGGTTCGCCCACGACCGGATCATGTTCGAGTTCACCGAGAACGAGAAGTTCCGCGACACCGCCCACGTCTCGCGCATCGTCAGCGAGTATCGTCGCCAGGGCTTCCTCACCGCCCTGGACGATTTCGGCGCCGGCTTCGCCGGCCTGAGCCTGCTGGCGAACTTCCAGCCCGACCTCCTCAAGATCGACATGGACCTGCTGCGCGGCATCGACACCGACCAGCGCCGTCAGATCATCGTGGCGGGCATCATCGGCATCGCCCGCTCCCTGGACATCGCGGTGATCGCCGAGGGCGTCGAGACGGCATCCGAACTCGACACCCTGCGCAGCCTCGGCGCGAGCCTCTTCCAGGGCTACCACTTCGCCAAGCCCCACCTGGAGGCGCTGCCCCCGGTCCGCGGCTTCCCGGTGGCCGGCTCTCCGGCGGGCGAGGTCTCCCGCGCGCATGTGGCTTGAGCCGGCCATCGGGTTCTCCGCCGGTCCGCCTCAGCGTGCCGGCATCGGCATCGGCGCACCGGGAGCCCCGGGCGCCCCGTTGGCCACGGAATCCCCGGCCGAGGCGATCGCCAGCATGTTCAGGAGCTTGGTCACCGAGGCCTGCGAGATCGTGGAGACGGTCGAGGCCGGGTCGGCATTGACCGCCTGGAACTTCTGGTAGGTCTTGTCGCCGTAGATTTCGCTGAGGTGCTTCAGCTCGTCGAGGCTGAACTTCTCGGCATAGGCCTTCGACAGGCCGTCGAGCATCGTCTCGCGCTGCTTGTCGAACTCGGCGCGGATTTCCTTGCGCACGGCCTCGGCCTTGTCTTCCTTCATCGGCGCCACGGTCTTCTCGAGGGCACCCGTGAAGCCGACCTCCAGGTTCTTGATCGTGGTCTTCTGCACCAGGTCCTTGGCGACGGCGATGCGCTCGGCGGCATCGTCGGCGCGGGCGGCCATCGGCAGGCAGAGGGCCGTGGTCAGGCAGAGGGTGGCGAGCAGGCGCATCATCGTGGCGTGTCCTCAGAGGTTCTTGTTGTGCGCCCGGCGCCGGGCGGCGGCGGGCGCCGCCCTCTACCCCACTTGCGCGGGGTTTGGGAGGCGGCGCAGGCTCACACCCGCTCGATGATGGTGGCGGTGCCCATGCCGGCGCCGATGCACAGGGTCACCAGGGCGCGCTCCTTGCCGGTGCGCTCCAGCTCGTCGAGCACCGTGCCGAGGATCATCGCGCCCGTCGCGCCGAGGGGATGGCCCATGGCGATGGCGCCGCCGCAGACGTTGATCTTGGCCGGGTCCACGTCGAAGGCCTGCTGGAAGCGCAGCACCACCGCGGCGAAGGCTTCGTTGACCTCGAACAGGTCGATGTCCGACAGGCTCATGCCGGCCCGCGCCAGGACCTTCTTCGTCACGTCCACCGGGCCGGTGAGCATGAGGGCCGGGTCCGAGCCGATATTGGCGAAGGCGCGGATGCGGGCGCGGGGCTTGAGGCCCGCGGCGTTGCCGGCCTCGGCCGAGCCGATCAGCACCGCGGCCGCGCCGTCGACGATGCCCGACGAGTTGCCCGCGTGGTGGACGTGGTTGACGGTCTCGACGTCCGGGTGGGCGTCGATCGCCACGGCGTCGAAGCCGCCCATCTGGCCCATCTGGACGAAGGAGGCCTTGAGCTGGCCGAGGGACTGCATGTCCGTGGATGGCCGCATGTGCTCGTCGCTGGCCAGGAGCGTGATGCCGTTGATGTCGCGCACCGGCACGACCGCGTTGGCGAAGCGGCCCTCGGCCCAGGAGGCGGCCGAGCGCTTCTGCGACTCGACCGCGTAGGCGTCGCAATCGTCGCGGCTGAAGCCGTATTTCGAGGCGATGAGGTCGGCCGAGACGCCCTGGGGCATGAAGTACGACTTGATCGCGATGGCGGGATCCACCGGCCAGGCGCCGCCGGAGGCACCGAGGCCGACGCGGCTCATGGACTCGACGCCGCCGCCCACCGTCAGGTCGTGCTGTCCGGCCATCACCTGCGCGGCGGCGAAGTTCACCGCGTCGAGGCCCGAGGCGCAGAAGCGGTTGATCTGGACGCCCGGCACGTGCGTGCCGTAATCGGCCACCAGGGCCGCGGCACGGGCGATGTCGCCGCCGGCCTCGCCCACCGGATCGACGCAGCCGAGCACCACGTCGTCGACGCGGCGCGTGTCGAGGTCGTTGCGCTCCTTGAGGGCGCGGAGGGCCACCTCGGCGAGGCGCAGGGCGGTCACCTCGTGCAGCGCGCCATCGGGCTTGCCGCGGCCCCGCGGGGTGCGGACATGGTCGTAGATGAAGGCCTCGGGCATGCGTGTCCTCGTTCTCTTGACCCTGCCGGCGCGGGCATCACCCCGCCGCGGGAGGGGCGGGGCGCAACGGTCGCGATGGTCTAAAACGCCTCGGGGCCGAGCGCCATCGTCGTCTCGGCGCCGGCCTTGATCCGGACCAGCCGGGTCGCGGTCTCGGGCAGGAGGCGCTCCATGTAGAAGCGGCCCACCACCAGCTTGGCGGCCATCGCCTCCGACGCGGCTTCGGCCTGGCGGGCCAGGGCGGCCTTGGCGATGCGCGCCCACATGTAGCCCATGGCCACGAGGCCGAGCAGGTGCATGTAGTCGGTGGCACCGGCGCCCGCGTTGTCGGGCTTCGTGAAGGCGTTCTGCATGAACCACATGGTGGCGCCCTGCAGGTCGTTCAGGCCGACCTGGAGGGGGGCGACGAAGGGCTTCATCGCCTCGTCCTCGCCGTGGTCCTTGATGAAGGTCTGCACCTCGCCGAGGAAGCTCATCATCGCCCGGCCGCCATCCTTGGGCAGCTTGCGCCCGATGAGGTCCATGGCCTGGATGCCGTTGGCGCCCTCGTAGATCATCGCGATGCGGGCATCGCGCACGAACTGCGACATGCCCCATTCCTCGATGTAGCCGTGGCCGCCGAACATCTGCTGGGCCTCGACCGCGTTGGCGAAGCCCCGGTCGGTCAGCACGCCTTTCACCACCGGGGTCATCAGGCCCATGTGGTCCTCGGCACTCTGCCGTTCGCTCGCATCGTCGGAGCGGTGGCCGATATCGGCCTGGAGCGCGGTCCAGAGCACGAGGGCGCGGGCGGCCTCGTTGAAGGCGCGGATGCCCATCAGGGTTCTGCGCACGTCGGGATGGACGATGATCGGGTCCGCGGCCTTCTCGGGCGCCTGGGCGCCGGTGAGGGCGCGGCCCTGGAGCCGGTCCTTCGCGTAGGCGACGGCGTTCTGATAGGCGACCTCGGACTGTCCGAGACCCTGGACGCCGACCGCGAGCCGGGCCTCGTTCATCATCACGAACATCGCGTTGAGGCCGCGATTCTCCTGGCCGACGAGCCAGCCCTGGGCCCCGTCATAGTTCATGACGCAGGTCGAATTGCCGTGGATGCCCATCTTGTGCTCGAGGGAGCCGCAGGAGACGGGGTTGCGTGCGCCGAGCGAGCCGTCGCCATTCACGAGGAACTTCGGCACCACGAACAGCGAGATGCCCTTGGTGCCGGCCGGCGCACCCTCGATGCGGGCGATGACGAGGTGGATGATGTTCTCGGCGAGGTCGTGCTCGCCGGCCGAGATGAAGATCTTGGTGCCGGTCAGGCTGTAGGAGCCGTCGCCGTTGGGCACCGCCTTGGTCTTGAGGAGGCCGAGATCCGTGCCGCAATGGGGCTCGGTCAGGTTCATGGTGCCGGTCCAGGCGCCTTCCACCATCTTCGGCAGGTAGAGCGCCTTCTGCGCCTCGGAGCCGTGCACCAGGAGGGCCGCCATCGCGCCCTGGGTCAGGCCGGGATACATGCCGAGCGCGAGGTTGGCCCCGGAGGCGAATTCCTGGATCGCGGTGTTGAGGGTGTGCGGCAGGGCCTGCCCGCCATATTCCTCCGGCATCGACAGGCCCATCCAGCCGCCGCCCGCATAGGCGTCGTAGGCGGCCTTGAAGCCCTTCGGGGTCGTGACGCTGCCGTCGGGGTGGCGGGTGCAGCCCTCGCGGTCGCCGATGGAATTGAGCGGCGCGAGCACCGTTTCGGCGAGCTTGGCACCCTCGTTGAGCACCGCCTCCATCACGTCGGGGGCGGCGTCCGAGAAGCCGCGCAGGTTGTCGTAGCGGTGGAACCCGAGCACGTCGTTCAGCAGGAACAGGACGTCCTCGACCGGTGCCTTGTAGCTTGGCATCGCGCATCATCTCCCGGAAACGGCTGCGTTCCTGGACGGTCTTCCGGCCGCCGGCGCACCTGATGGTTCACATATAAACTATTTTGCGGCGGGCGAAAGGGGGTCCCGCGGGGTGCGGGGAGACTCGGTCATTTGCCACCAATCGGCCAAGCCTTAACCGACTGTTTACCAAGACTACCAAATGTCGGGGAGGACGGATCTGCCGTTAACCCCTCCCTCGCTTTCGCGTGGCCGGGGAGCGCTCGCGGATCGAACCATGGACTTCGCCGGGTCAGGTTTGACGATGACACGCAACGCGACGCTCGACCTCGAAGGCTTCGATCCCGACGTTCTCGAAGCGGCGCGGGATGTCGCCCGCCGCGCCGGGATTCCGGTCGAGACCTGGATCGCCTCCATCGTCGATCCTCAGACGCTCGCGGACAAGCCTGCCCCCGAATCACGCGGCGTGCAGCCGGCGCCGGTCGCAGCGACCGGGACGCCCGCGGGCGCCGCCGCACCGGCACCGCTCGAAGTTCGTCCTTCGGCGAGCGCCGGGCCCACCGGGCCGACCGGCAAGAACGCGGCCCTCACCGAGATGATGCGTCGCCTGGACGGCATCGACCAGCGCATCGGCGCGGAGGCGCCCGCCGCGCCCGCGCCTGCCGCGTCCGGGCCCGTGCCGTCGGCGCCCTTCGCCCCGCAGGCTGAGGCCGCCAGCCCGCCGCCCTCCGAGATGGCGCAGCGCCTCGCGGATATCGAGCGTCGGATGACGGAGATCGGCGAGCAACTGGCCGCGCCCCGTCCCCTGGGCCGCCGCGGCCGGCCAGTCGTCACCGAGATCCGCAACGCGGTCACGGAGATCCGCCAGCGCCAGCGCGAGCTGGCCGGCGCTTCCGCTGCACCCGTGCAGGCCCCCGCCCCGGCCCTCGACGCCGCCCCGGTCCTAAACGCCGCCCCGGCCCCGAACGCGGACTCGGTCCTGGCCGCCCCCGTCATCGCCGAGCTCCAGAGCGAGACGGTCCGGCTGCGCGAATCGATCGGCAGCCTCGCCAGCGGCCGCGACGTCGGCGCGCTGGAAAAGGCGATGCAGACCCTCGCGGACGGTGTCGAGAAGGCGAGGGCGCCCGGCGACCTCGCCGCGATCGCAGCCCCCATCGAGGCGATCCGCGCGCAGGTCGAGCGCCTGGCCGAGGACGTCGCCGACAACGTTCACGCGCGCGTCGCCGCCGATGTCGAGCGCCTCGCCGCCAAGATGAACGGGACGCTCCAGGGCGCGTCCTCCGGCATCGCCGATCAGGATGTGGTGGCCGGACTGTTCCGGGAACTCGACGAGATCCGCCGCCTGATCGGCGCTCTCGCCGGACCCGAGCGGATCCAGAGCCTCGCCAACGGCCTCCAGGCCATCAGCACCCAGATCTCGCAGCTCCAGGCCGGCATGCCCGGGGAGACTGCCAGCATGGCGGAGCTCCGCCCTCTGCTGGAGGAGATCCGGATCGGCCTGCGCTCCAGCGCGGATGCCGGTATCGGCGAGCAGATCCAGGAGATGGGCGCCAAGCTCGATGCCCTGCGCGGCGCCGGGCCGATGGCCGCCCACCAGGATTCGGACGTCATCCTGCACCGGATCGATGCCCTGTCGGAGAAGGTCGACCGGGTCAGCATCAATCCCGTCGGCGACCTGATCGGACGCCTCGAAGACATCGGCGCGACCCTGCGCCGGCCGGCCTTGCCCGACGAGAACCTCGCCTCGATCCACGGCATGCTGCACGAGCTGACCGTCAAGCTCGATCGCATCGGCACGGGCGAAGGCCCGCGCGACGAGGGTCTCGACGCCTTGGAGCAGCAGGTCCTGGCGCTGGCCGAGCGCATTGACACCCGCGACGCCGATCCGGCCCTGGCCGGACTCGAGCGCACCATGACCGACCTCCTCGACCAGGTCTCGGCCCTGCGGGCCGAGGCGCCGATGGAGGCGGCCGTCGAGCGCGCCGCCCGCAATGCGGTCGCGGAGACCATGGGGGCGGCCGCGGAAACCGGCGAAGTCGCCCTGCTGCGGGCCAGCCTCGCGGACCTGCGCGCGCACCAGGTCGCCTCCGAGCAGCGGATGCAATCGACGCTGACCGGGGTCTACGCCGCCCTGGAGCGCCTGGTCGGCCGGATCGGCACCCCGGACACCGACGCCGCCCTCCTGGGCAGCGCCCGCAGCCCGCGCGACATGTCCGCGAAGGATATCCTGGCCCGGGAGATGCTGGCGCGGGATCTGGCGTCGCGGGACATGACCAAGGAGTCCGTCCGTGAGCCGGGCGCCGAGCAGGCCGCCGGTGGTGCCCCGTCGCGCCGGCCGGACGCCGTCCGGATCGAACGCCCCTTGGTCTCGGGCCCCGATCTCCCGCTGGAGCCGGGCGCCGGACGCCCGAGCCGCGAGCGCCCGGCGAGCCGGATCGAGCCGAGCGAGGCCGCGGGTGCGGCCGACAGCGACATCAAGACCAGCTTCATCGCCGCCGCCCGCCGTGCCGCGCAGGCCGCGCAGGCGGAGGCTGCCGGGCAGGCCGAGGCACAGGATGGCGAGGGAGCCCGCAACGGGTCCGACGCCGCCCGCCGCGACGGTCGCCTCGCCCGCTTCCGCGAGGGCATCGACCGCCGCCGCAAGCCGCTCCTCCTCGGCCTCGCCGCGGTGGTGCTCCTGCTCGGCGCCCTCCAGGCCGTGACGGCCCGCCGGACCCCGGACATCGCCGCATCGGGGACCGAGCCGGTCGCCTCGCTCGCGGCGCCCGCCGGGGCCGCAACGCCGGAGGCCGGCCTCATGGCCGAGGCGTCCGCCAAGCCGCAGGATTCGAAGACCCAGGATTCGAAGGCTCAGGACGCGAAAGCGCAGGATGCGAAGGGCGGGACGCCCACGGTGTCCGATCCGCAGACCACACAGAGTCTCGCCGAGAGCGCGCCCGCCAAGGGCACGGCGCCCGCCGTGGCTGCCCGGTCCCCGGTGCCGCACGTGGCGACGATGGCCGGCCTCACCGCGGACCTCGCGGCCGTGCCGCCGAACCTAGTGAAGCTGCGCCAGGCAGCCCTCGCCGGCGACGGCGCCGCCGCCTACGACCTGGGCATGCGGGCGGCCGAAGGCCGCGGCATGACGCGCGACCCGGCCCTCGCCGTGAAGGTGTTCGAGCAGATCGCGGCCAGCGGCTTCGCGCCGGCGCAGTACAAGCTCGGAAGCCTGTACGAGAAGGGCGTCGGCGTGACCCGCGACCTGGCGCAGGCGAAACTCTGGTACGGCCGCGCTGCCGAACTCGGCAATGTCCGCGCGATGCACAACCTCGCGGTGATCTACGCCGAGAACCCGGCGGCCGGCGGCAAGCCCGACTTCGCCACCGCCTCCCTCTGGTTCAAGCGCGCGGCCGAGTTCGGCGTGCGTGACAGCCAGTACAACCTCGCGGTGCTCTACGCCCGGGGGATGGGCGTGCAGCAGGATCTGGGACAGTCCCTCCTGTGGTTCTCGGCCGCCGCCGCGCAGGGCGACGAGGACGCCGCCAAGAAGCGCGACGACGTGGCCTCGAAGCTCGACGCGAAAGCCCTGAGCGCCGCGCGGGCGCAGGTGACGGGCTTCAAGCCCAAGGTCCCGGAGCCGGCGGCCAACGAGATTCCGGCCCCGTTGCCCACCGAGAACACGATGAGCCTGCTCGGTGCGGCGCCGCCCTCCGGCAACGTTCCGCCGGCCCGGCGGATCTGAGCGGCAGCGCGGGGCGCGGGGGATGCGGGCTTCTGACGCCGTTCCGCTGTGCGCCGAACCTCGGTTCCCGGCGTTGTCGAAGCGGTGATCCCCGGACCATAGTGGCCGGGTGACCCATTCCGAAGCGCAGGTTGCCGCCGTCAGGCAACCCGGACAAGTGGAGAGCCGATGGCGCGCGTGACGACGGTTCCACCGGCTGCCCTGATCCTGGGGATCGCCGGGCTGATTCCGTTCCTGGGCTTCGCCCTGCTCGCCTATAGCGGCTCCGATGGCGGCCTAGGCACCATCGGCCTCAGTCCCCGCCTGATGCTCTCGACTTACGGTGCCGTGATCGCGTCGTTCCTGGGCGGCATCCGCTGGGGCGCGGCAGCCGCGCGCAACTCGGGCGGCGCGGATTACGCCATCGCGATCCTGCCGTCGTTGATCGCCTGGGCGGCCCTCGCCGCGCCGATGCCCTGGGACCTGCGCATCCTCGGCATTCTCGTGCTCGCCTGGGGCCTCGTCGATCAGGACCTGCCGCGCCGCGGCCTCGTCCCGCTCTGGCTCGGCCGTCTGCGCCTGGCCCTGTCGGGCGTCGCCGGGGCCTCGCTGCTCATCGCGGCCTGAGCCCCGGGTCCTGAGCCCCGCGCGCCTCAGTCCTTGCTCAGCATCGCCTTGCCGATGGCGAAGACCCGGCCGTCACCGAGAAGGTGCGCCGTGAAGCCGGCCGGAAACAGCGGCTCGAAGGCGGCGTTGCGGACGTTGAGCCCGCCCGCATAGGCACCGAAGGCCGGCATGATCAGGCGGCGCCCGTCGGTGACGAAGCAGCGTCGGCGCACGGCACGCCCGCGCATCGCGACCTTGCCGCAGGGATGCAGGTGGCCCGAGACCTCGCCCTCCGGGGCATCGACGGTCGGCTCGTGCCGCAGGGTCAGGGCGCCCACCGTCAGCGTCTCCGCGTAGCGGCCGCCGACGCCCTCGCTGACCGCATGGTCGTGGTTGCCGGCGATCCAGACCCAGTCGCGGCCCTCCTGAAGGGCCGCCACCATGGCGCGGTCGCCCGGCTCCATGCGCTCCGGCCCCCGGGAATCGTGGAAGGAATCGCCCAGCGCGACGACGCAGGCCGGGTCGAGGCGCACGATCACCTCGTGCAGGCAGGCCAGGGTCTCGCGGGTGTCGTAGGGCGGCAGGAACTGCCCGGACCGGGCGGCGAAGGCCGAGCCCTTCTCCAGGTGGAGGTCGGACACCACCAGGGTGCGGTGCTGCGCGAGCCAGAGGCCGCCGCAGAGGTCGAGGGCGAGGGCTTCGCCGGCGAGGGTCAGGCCGGGGGCCCGGATGGTCTTCTCAAGTCTCTGGCCGAGCGCCAAAACCGCATCCTCTGCGTTCGGGGCAGGGCGTTTCACCACGCGTTCAGGCCAGCGCTTCTTCGAGCAGCTGTGCCTCGGCTTCCGCCAGAATCTCGTCGGCGCCCTCGCCGTAGACCCGTTCACGCCCGATCTCGAGCATGACGGAGACGGAGAGCGGCGAGACGCGATCGAGCGCCTTGTGGATGATTCGCCCCTGGATGCGCCTCAACATCATACCGAGGCGCTTCACGTCGAGGAGTCCGGTTGCCGCATCCTGCCGCGCCGCCCTGAGCAGCAGGTGGTCCGGCTGGTGCTTGCGCAGCACGTCGTAGACCAGATCGGTGGAGATGGTGACCTGCCGGCCGGTCTTGGCTTGGCCCGGATAACGCCGCTCGATCAGCCCGGCGATCACGGCGCATTGCCGGAAGGTGCGCTTCATCATGGCGGATTCATCGAGCCAGGCCTCGAGGTCGTCCCCGAGCATGTCCTCGGCGAACAGGGCTTCGAGGAAGTCCGGCTCCCGACCGATCTGTTCGCCGACATCGCGGTTGAGCCAGATGGCGATGCCGTAATCGTTGGCGGCAAAGCCCAGGGGCCGCATCCGCGCCCGTTCCAGCCGGCGGGTGAGCAGCATGCCGAGGGTCTGGTGCGCCAGTCGCCCCTCGAAGGGGAAGGCGGTGAGGTAGTAGCGCCCGGCGCGGGGGAAGGTCTCCACCAGCAGTCCCGTGGGACCGGGCAGGACCGAGCGGGTCCGCTGCTGGAGGAGGTAATCCGAGACCTGGCGGGGCAGCCGGTCCCACTCGAACGGATCGGCGATCAGGGCGCGGACCCGGGCGGCCAGGAAGGTCGAGATCGGGAACTTCGCACCCGCGTAGGACGGGATCGCCGGGTCGGTGCCCGGCCCCGCACGGGTCGCCAGGGCCTCGTCCTCCGACAGGCCCTCGAAGCGCAGGACCTCGCCGGCGAACAGGAAGGTGTCGCCCGGGGTCAGGGTGTCGGCGAAATCCTCCTCGATCTCGCCCAGCACGCGGCCGCCCTTGGGCAGGATCGCGCCCGGCTTGCCGCGCACGCCGCGGGCGAGCCTGACCTTCACCTTGGCGGATTCGACGATGGTGCCGACGTTCATCCGGTATTGCTGGGCGATGCGGGCATCGCGCACCCGCCAGAGGCCGTCCGGCCCGCGCAGGATCTTGGCGAAGCGTTCGTAGGCCCGCAGGGCGTAGCCGCCGGTGGCGACGTAATCGACCACCGCCTCGAAATCCTCCCAGGACAGGGTGGCGTAGGGGGCGGCCGAGACGATCTCCTCGTAGAGCTGCACCGCGTCGAAGGCGTCGGCGCAGGCCATGCCAAGGACGTGCTGGGCCAGGACGTCGGGGGCGCCGAGGCGGGCGTCGGGCGTGTCCTGCGCGGCGGCCTCCACGGCGTCGAGGGCCGCTTGGCACTCGAGCATCTCGAACCGGTTGGCCGGGACGAGATAGGCCTTCGACGGCTCGTCCATGCGGTGGTTGGCGCGCCCGATGCGCTGCATGATCCGACTCGCCCCCTTGGGAGCGCCGATATTGACCACGAGGTCGACGTCGCCCCAGTCGATGCCGAGGTCGAGGGTGGCGGTGCAGACGATCGCCCGAAGCTGGCCCGCCGCCATGGCGGCCTCGACCCGTCGGCGCTGGGTGGCGTCGAGCGAGCCGTGATGCAGGGCGATGGGATAGTTGGCGTCGTTGATGCGCCAGAGTTCCTGAAAGGTGTACTCGGCCTGGAGCCGGGTGTTCACGAACACCAGCACGGTCCGGTGCTGCCCGATCAGATCGTAGATCGCCGGCATCGCCTGCCACGCGGTATGCCCGGCCAGCGGCAGGGTGAGGCCGGTCTCCAGCATGTGGAGGTCCGGCGCGGCGCCGCCCTTCACCACCACGAGCTCAGCCATGGCCGGGCCGCCCTCCGCCTCTTCGGGGGGCGAGGGGATGTGCTGCGGCACCAGGTATCGCCGCAACTCGTCCGGCTCGCGAACGGTGGCGGAGAGGCCGATCGCCGTGAGCCCGGGACTGAGGCGGTGCAGGCGCGCGAGCGCGAGGGACAGCAGGTCGCCGCGCTTCGAGGTGACGAGGGCGTGCAGCTCGTCGAGGACGACGCAGGACAGGCCGGCGAACAGGTCCGCCGCCTCGCGGTGGGCGATGAGTAGGGCGAGCTGCTCCGGCGTGGTCAGCAGGATGTCGGGCGGTCGCGCGATCTGCCGGGTGCGCTTGTGCGAGGGCGTGTCGCCGGTGCGGGTCTCGACGCGGACGGCCAGCCCCATCTCGGCGATGGGTGCCTCGAGGTTGCGGGCGATGTCGACGGCCAACGCTTTGAGCGGCGAGACGTAGAGCGTGTGCAGGCCCCGCGGCTTCGCCGAGGCCGGCCGCGCCGCCAGGGCCGTCAGGCTCGGCAGGAAGCCCGCCAGGGTCTTGCCCGCGCCCGTCGGCGCCACGAGGAGGGCCGAGCGGCCGCGCCCGACGATGTCGAGGAGGTCGAGCTGGTGGGGCCGGGGCGCCCAGCCCCGCGCGGCGAACCACGCGGCGAAGCGCTCCGGCAGCAGGGATGCGGCCGCGCGCTTGCTCAGGCCAGGGCCATCAGGAAGCGGTCGATCAGCTCCAGCGCCCGCTCGGTCATCGCCCCGGGATAGCGCACGAAGATGTGGCAGCCGCCCGGATAGATCGCCGTGTGCCCGCCATTGCCGGCGGCCGCCCAGCGGGCCGACATGTAGAGCGTGTCGTCGAGGAGCGGATCGTGGGTGCCCACGGTGAACAGCGCCGGCGGCAGGCCCTTCAGGTCGGCATAGACCGGGGAGACGTCGGGCCGGCGGCGGTCGATGCCCTCGCGGACGTAGACGTTGGCGAAGTTGGTCAGGTCCTGGGTGTTCACCACCAGGCGCTCGTCACCCCAGTTGCGCACGCTCGGGGTGAGGCCGAGGTCGAAGAAGCCGGCATTCAGGTTGGCCCCCCGGAAGGCGCGGGGCAGGCCGTGCCGGTCGCGCAGCCGCAGGAGCACCATCACGGCGAGCTGCGCCCCGGCGGATTCGCCCCCGATGGTGAGGGCGGAGATGCCGAACTCGGCGCGGCCGGGACCGGCGAGCCAGAGGGCGGCGGCCTCGCAATCCTCGAGGGCCGCCGGGTAGGGATGCTCGGGCGCGAGGCGATATTCCACCGACAGGCAGACGAAGCCGCAGATGTCGGCGATGCGCTCCAGCCAGGGGTCCTGCTCGTCGGCGGAGCCCCAGACCCAGCCACCGCGATGGATGTGCAGGTAGGCGCCGCGCAGCTTCGTCCATTTGCGGGCGTCGGGGCGGATGACGCGCAGCTGCAGGGGGCCGGCGGGCCCGTCGATGGTCAGGATCTCGGCCCGGGCGCTGCGCGGCATGGCCGGCGAGGCCTGCGTGCCCTGGCGCCGGCGGGCCCGGACCTCGGTCATGGGGATCGCCCACGGATCGGTCAGCGCGGCATGCGCGGCCACGATCTCGGCGTTCAGGCGCTGGGTCTCGGGATCGATCATCGCCGGATCGAACAGGGCGTGGTCGATCATGGAGCGGTTCGTTTCATGGACGGGTCAGTCTGCGGGGCGAGAGGCGGTCGGGGACGACGCAGATCGCATCCTAAGATGGGACCGTGCACGCGACGGTGCCATCCGTCCTCCCTGCGAAAACGCGTTACGCTCTCGCATGTGTCGTGTTTCGTGCAAACTGTGTCGCCCGCGTCACGGTTCCGCCGGGTTCCCCGGGTTGAGAGGCGGCACCGCACGGCCCCAGGGTACGGCCCCAAGGCACGGCACCGAGAATCCGCGGCAAGAATCCGCAGCAAGATTCGGCCGCAAGAATCTGCCGGACGCACGGCCAGGATGACGGCCAAGGGATAGGACCCGATGACGCTCGACCACGATCCGCGCCGCCCGCCGCCCTACGGAGGCCAGCCCTATGCCGGCACGCCGTTCCCGGAGCAGGGCCGGCGCTCGGCCCTGCGGCGCTTCCTCGGCGGCTCGCCCGCCGCCGTCTTCATGAAGCTGCTGTTCCTGTCGGTGCTGGTGGGCGCCGTGATGGCGACCCTGGGCGTCACCCCCGGCCTGCTGTTCTGGCACGCCTACGACGCGGTCCGGACCCTGATCGACCTCGGCCTCGCCACCTTCCACGATTTCGGCCGCTGGATCCTTGCCGGTGCGGTCGTGGTGGTGCCGCTCTGGCTCCTGTCGCGCTTCTTCGCGGTGTCGAAGTAGCGGGTCCGAAGGGCGGCTGAACCGAGCGGAGGCGGGAATGGGCTCTGAAGCGTCGATCCCGGCTTCGGATAGCGGGAAGCGTCAGGCGGCGATCGCCAACGAGCGCGCGAAACTTCTGGCGAACGCCCTGGACAGGGCATCGACCGCTTGCGTCACGGTCGGCGTCTTGGGCCCGACGGCCGCTGCCCTATATGGATTGGGACAGGTGGTCTTTGGTGGACATGGCTTTCTGTTCGCGCTCGGCGCATTCTCCTGGCTCACGGCCGCGGCGCTGCTCCACATGATGGCCCGTCAGGTTCTGGGGAGGATCAGGTGACCGGACTCTGGCTCTTCGCCAACATCGTCTTGCCCCTGACCGTCGTAGTCATGGGCTATGCCGCCATGCGGTGGGATCGTCATCAATCGTCGAAGTGAGGGCCGACGCGTCTGCGTCGGGCAAGAACGAAGAAGGGCCGGTGTCTCCACCGGCCCTTCTTCGTTCTTCACTTCGTGCCGAAAGGCTCAGCGCTGGACGATGACCTTCGCGCCGACCTTGGCGCGGGTGTAGAGATCGGCCACGTCGTCGTTGGTCATGCGGATGCAGCCCGAGGACACGGCGGTGCCGATCGTCTCCGGCTCGTTCGAGCCGTGGATGCGGTAGATCGAGTTGCCGAGGTACATGGCGCGGGCGCCGAGCGGGTTCTCGATCCCGCCCTTCATGAAGCGCGGCAGGTCGGGACGGCGGCGCAGCATCTCGGCCGGGGGACGCCAATCGGGCCACTCGCGCTTCATGGTGATGGTCTGCACGCCGCCCCAGGTGAAGCCCGGGCGGCCGACGCCGACGCCGTAACGCAGGGCCTTGCCGTCGCCCAGCACGTAGTAGAGGCGCCGTTCGCCGGTGGAGACCACGATGGTGCCCGGGGCGTAGCTGCCGGCGTAGGCGACTTCCTCGCGCTGGATCGCCGACATCTGCGGCACGGCCGAGGACGGGGCCATCGGGTCGACGGCCGGCAGGGAGGCGTTGGCGGTCGGGAGCGCGACGGGCTCGTTCTGCGGCCGCACCCGGATCACCAGGGCGTTATCCAGCGGCTGACGGGTGAGCGGGTCGATCTCGTAGGCGGCGGCGGGCGACGCCCACGCGCCCAGCGCGCAGACGAGCCCGGTCAGGGCGGGGGCGAAACGGCGCATCGGAGCCTCTCAAAGGCGAACGTATTCTGTGGAAACGGCTTGGAAAACTTGACGCACGTTACGGTGCGAAGTGTGCCCAAGACGTAAACGCTCACGCTTCAAAGCCAAGCCGAATTCGCACCGCAGCGACGCTTGCCGCGGCGTCGTGATTTCATGGCAACACCGTGGCACCTTGGCCGTGGGGCGCCCCTCAGACCGCGTCGAGGCCGAGGTCGATGATCGGCGCGCTGTGGGTGATCCAGCCGCACGAGATCAGGTCGACGCCGGAGGCCGCCACGGCGCCCACGGTGTCGCGGTTGATCCGGCCCGAGGCCTCCGCGATGGCCCGGCCGTCGATCATCGCCACGGCCTCGGCGAGCTGCTGCGGGGACATGTTGTCGAGGAGCACCGCGTCGGCATTCACCGAGAGCGCCTGCTCCAGCTGCGCCAGGGTGTCGACCTCCACCTCGATCTTCACGAGGTGGCCGGCATAGGCCCGGGCGCGCGTGATCGCCGGGACGATGCCGCCGGCCACGGCGACGTGGTTGTCCTTGATCAGCACGGCGTCGTCGAGGCCGTAGCGGTGGTTCGAGCCGCCCCCGGCGCGCACCGCGTGCTTCTCCAGGGCGCGCAGGCCCGGGGTGGTCTTGCGGGTGCAGACGATGCGGGCCTTGCCGTGAGGCCGCGCCGCCTCGACGAGGGAGGCGGTCGCGGTGGCGACGCCGGACATGCGGCACAGGAGATTGAGGGCGACGCGCTCGGCGGTGAGGATGGCCCGGGCCGGCCCGGCGAGGCGGATCACCACGTCGCCCGGCTTCACCCGGGTGCCGTCGCCGCGCTCCACCGTCACGGCGACGCTCGGGTCGATCAGCCCGAAGGCGATCACCGCCGTGTCGACGCCGGAGATCACCCCGTCCTGGCGGGCGGCGATGACGCCGTCCAGGCGGGCGCTGGCCGGCACGATGGCGTCGGTCGTGATGTCGCCGGCCCGGCCGAGATCTTCCAGCAGCGCCGCGCGGACGATGGGCTCCACCATCAGGCGGGGCAGGGGAGGCAGCTCTGAGGGGTCGGACATGGTCCAGCTTCCGGTACGGAGGACGCGGGGCCGGCCTCGGTGTTGAAGCCGGTCCGGATTCGCAGGGCTCAGGCGGCGACGACGGCCTGGCCGGGCTCGACCGCCTCGGCCATCGCCCAGAGGTCGGACAGCGCCAGCTCGGTATGCACCGGCGCCTCCTGAGCGGGATGATCGCTGCGCCAGTGCGCGCCGCGGCTCTCCCGCCGCGACAGGGCCGAGGCCGCGATCAAGAGGCTCGTCAGGGCGGCGTCGCAGCCGGCCCGTGCCGCCGGGGCGAGGTCACGGACGGCGTCCGCCAGGCCGTCGGCCTCGCGCACCACGCCCACCTGCCGCTCCATCACGGCGCGCAGGACCTCGTAATCCCCCTCGCTCCGGGGCGTCGCGGCCTCGGCGCGGGCCTGGCCCGGGGCCGGCACCGCGGCGGCGGCCTCGGCGATCGCCGGCGCGAAGGCCATCGCTTCGAGCAGCGAGTTGCTGGCGAGCCGGTTGGCGCCGTGCAGCCCGGTCGAGGCGACCTCGCCGCAGGCGAACAGGCCCGGCACCGTGCTCGCACCGGTCGCGTCCACCTTCACGCCGCCCATGTGGTAATGCGCGGCGGGCCGGACCGGGATCGCCGCGACGCGCGGATCGATGCCGGCCGCGGCGCAGAGGCCGGCGACGGTGGGAAACCGCGTGGCCATGCGGACACCGAGATCGCCCCGGCAATCGAGGAAGACCTGCGCGCCGCGCGCCTGCGCCTGGAAGATGCCCCGCGCCACCACGTCCCGCGGGGCGAGATCGCCGCCGGCGATGCCGGCCATGACGGGCGCGCCGGTCTCGTCGATCAGCCGCGCGCCCTCGCCGCGCAGGGCTTCGGTGGCCAGCGGCATCGGGTCCGCGCCGGTGGCGATGGCGGTGGGGTGAAACTGCACGAACTCCATGTCGCGCAGCACGGCGCCGGCCCGGGCCGCCAGGGCGAGGCCTCGCCCGGTGGCGCCCCGCGGGTTGGTGGTCGAGGCATAGAGCGCTCCGACCCCGCCGGTGGCCAGGACGACGGCCCGGCCGGGCAGGGGGAAGCGCAGGCCGTCGCGCTCGCAGACCACGCCGGCCACGGCACCGCGGGCATCCCGCATCAGGTCGCGGGCCGAGGCCACGAGGAGCGTGACGGAGGGCGTGCGCGCGACCACCCGGACCAGGGTTTCCAGCACCATCCGGCCGGTGGAATCCCCGCCGGCCCGGACGATGCGGCGGCGCGAATGGACCGCCTCGAGGCCGAGGGCGAGCGCACCGGCGGCGTCCCGGTCGAAGGGGGCCGCGAGGCCGACGAGCCAGTCGATCAGGCCGGGGCCGGCCGCGGCGACGCGCAGGGCGACGTCCGCCTCGGTCAGGCCGGCGCCCGCCGCCACGGTGTCGGCGGCGTGCAGGGCCGGGGCGTCGTCGCTGCCCATGGCGGCGGCGATGCCGCCCTGCGCCCAGCCGGTGGCGGTGCCGAACCCCAGGGGCGCGGCGGTGACCAGGGTGACGGGGCGCGGTGCCAGGCGCAGGGCCGTGGCGAGGCCGGCGATGCCGGCACCGATGACGATGATCCGGTCCGAACCCGGAAGCGCGAAGGAGAAGGGGGCGTGCGCGTTCATCGCGTCCGCACCGCGAGCATGCGCTCCACCGCCATCCGGGCGCGCTCGGCGAGTTCGGGTTCCACGGTGACCTCCTGGGTCATGGTCTCCAGGGCGTGGCGGATGTTCTTCAGGCTCATGCGCTTCATGTGCGGGCACAGGTTGCAGGGCTTGATGAACTCGATGTCCGGATTGGCCGCCGCGATGTTGTCGCCCATGGAGCACTCGGTCACGAGCACCACCTGCTTGGGCCGCTTTTCCAGGACGAAGTTCATCATCATCGCGGTCGAGCCCGAGAAATCGGCCTCGGCGACGACCTCCGGCGGGCATTCCGGGTGGGTGATGACGGTGACGCCCGGATAGCTCTCGCGCACCTCGCGGATAT
The DNA here is from genome assembly GCF_002917135.1 of Methylobacterium sp. V23. Classification (NCBI taxonomy): domain Bacteria; kingdom Pseudomonadati; phylum Pseudomonadota; class Alphaproteobacteria; order Hyphomicrobiales; family Methylobacteriaceae; genus Methylobacterium; species Methylobacterium sp. V23. The sequence goes on along the minus strand of NZ_PDHT01000002.1, from coordinate 133,265 downwards.
CGGCGGGCGTGAACTGCTCGTGCACCTCGCAGTGACCCGCCCAGGTCAGGATCTCCACCTCCGGCACCATTGCCTGGACGTTCTGGGCGAGGAACTCGTCCGGGATCATCAGCACGCGCGGCGCGTTCAGCGAGCGCACCACCTCGACGGCGTTGCCGGAGGTGCAGCACAGGTCGGATTCCGCCTTCACCGCCGCCGAGGTGTTGACGTAGGTGACGATCGGAACGCCGGGGTACTTCGCCCGCAGGCCGCGCACGTCCGCCGCCGTGATCGAATCGGCCAGGGAACAGCCGGCGCGGCTGTCGGGGATCAGCACCGTCTTGCCCGGGTTCAGGAGCTTGGCGGTCTCGGCCATGAAGTGGACGCCGGCGAGCACGATGACGTCCGCATCCACCGTCACGGCCTCGCGGGCCAGCGCCAGGCTGTCCCCGACGATGTCCGCCACCGTGTGGAAGATCTCCGGCGCCTGGTAGTTGTGCGCCAGGATGACGGCGTTGCGCGTCTTTTTCAGCGCGAGAATCGCGGCGACGTCCCCGGCCAGGGCCGGCCACTCGATCGCCGGCACGTGACGGCTGACGCGCGCGTAGATCTCGGGCAGGGGAAAGCCCGCGGGAAACTCCTGGCCCGCCTGAAGACCTTGGCTTGCAGGAAGACCCCGAGAAGCCGGGCCGATCGGGAGACTGGTCGCCGCCATTGACGCGTCCTCACTTATGCTCAAATTGAGCATTGTGCCGACTAACGTAGGCGGCCCCGATCGCCTTGTCCAGATATGCAGGGTTTGAGCATAACGTTTTTGCGATGCGAAAATGACGCTGCACCGCGAATGTCATCGGGGTCCGTAAGGGGTGTTCGCCGGATCAGGCGGGCCGGCGGGCCGGGCGCAGGCGGAAGCCCGGAGCCGGGCGCTCCAGCAGAACCTCTCGGCGGAAGCGTACGAGGCGGGCCGGCCGGCCGGTGGCGCCGCTGGTGACGTCGTCGGTTTCCTCCACCAGGCCTTGCTGCGCCACGAGGCGGCGGAAGTTCTGCTTGTGCAGGTTGGTGCCCGACAGGGCCTCCACCGTGCGCTGGAGCTGGAACAGCGTGAAGGTCGGGGGCATCAGCTCGAACACCACCGGGCGGTACTTGATCTTGCCCCGCAGGCGGCCGATGGCCGTGGCGAGCACGCGGCGATGATCGAGGGCCATGGGTTGGCCCGTGATCGCGACATCCGCCTCGCGGACCTCGCCGGACTGGCCCTGCGCCTCCGGGATCAGCCCGGCCTCGAACAGCAGCTCGTAGCGCTCCAGCACGCGCTCCTCGTTCCAGGCACCGCCGCAGAGCCCGAAGGTCAGGCCGAGGCGGTCCTCCCGCCGGCGGCGCAGCTTCGGGTCGAGGGCCTGCTCGGCCCAGGCCAGGAGCTGGGTCTCGATCTCGCCGAGCGATGCGGGCCGGCCCTCCCGCCAATCCTCCCAGGGCAGGTAGCGGTACCAGTTGCGCCAGGAGGCCTCCGCCAGTCCGCCGGGGCGCACCTCGCGCACCAGGGCGAGGTAAGCCACCGACAGGGAATGCAGGCCGCCGGCATCGTCGCCCTGCCGGTCGCGGTCGCCGAAGGTGTAGAGCTGCTCGACATAGCCCAGGCGCTGGTGGGTCTGGCGCTCGACCCAGGCGCGCAGGCCGCGCTCCAGAGTTGGGTGCTCCGGCACCAGGGGTCCGGCCGGGAGCCCGTCCGAGCGGCCCCTGGCCTGACCGCCGACCTGGACCGTGAGGGCGCGCGGCTCGCCGTCGGTGGCCGCGATGATGACGGCCACGAGCCCGACGGCGGAGGGATTGGAGAGCGCGCTCTCCGAATCCCGCTGGGTCTCCTCCGCCGTGGTCACGCGCCCCGATCCCCGCCGCTATCCGTCTCGTCCGCTCAGCCTGTCCCTGCTCATGGCACATCGCGGCGGCGTGATGAATGTGGAAAAACCGCCGCGGCGGATTCGTCCCAAGCGCGGATCGGAGGTCGTAAGCGGGGATCGGGCCACGCCGGCATCGCGCCGGGCCGGACTCGTCCGAGTTCGGATCCGGGCGGACGTCTCAGGCCGGGCTGCGGGGCAGGGCGCGGGCGGGGTTGCCCACCACCGTGGCGCCCTCGGGAACGTCGCGGGTGACGACGCTGCCGGCGCCAATGATGGCGTGGTCGCCCACGGTGATCCCGGGGAGCAGGATCGCGCCGCCGCCGATCCAGACGTTGCGGCCGATCCGGATCGGGCGGGCGAATTCGAGGCCGGCCTCCCGCGGACCCGGTTCGCGCGGATGGTCCGGCGTGAGGATCTGGACGCCGGGTCCGATCTGCGTGCGGTCGCCGATGCTGACCGGGGCGCAATCGAGGATGACGCAGCCGAAATTCAGGAAGACGTGGGCGCCGAGGCTGATGTGCAGCCCGTAATCGCAGTGGAACGGCGGGCGGATCACCGCGCCCTCGCCGACCGCGGCGAGGCGTTCGCGCAGGAGCTCGCGGCGGATCGCGGGCGTCTCCGCCAGGGCGGCGTTGTAGCGCTGCATCCAGACCTTGCAGGCATGGCTGTCGGCGTGAAGCTCCGGGTCGTCGGGATTGTAGATCTCGCCGGCGAGCATCTTCTGCTTCTGCGTGCGGTCCATGCGCGGGGCGTGTCCCTGTCTGGGGCGGGGTTGGCTCGGGGGTGGTACACGGAGCCGTGTCGGAACGCTCCGCCGGGGCCGGACCTTCCGATCGTGGCGGTGCAGCCCTACACTACGCGAAACCAACGACGAAACCGGGGAAACGCAGCGTGATCGGACGGGACGAAGCCATCGGTCGGGGCCGGCCGGTCGACCTGCGGCTCTACGGCCTCCTCGATACCGGCGTGTCCGGCACCGACGGCAACCGCCTCGCCGCGATGGCGGCGGAGGCCGTGCAGGGCGGGTGCACGCTGCTGCAGTACCGGGAGAAATCCATCCCGGATGCCCGGGCGGCCCTGGCCCGCATCCGGGCGATCCACGCGGCGCTGGCGGGTACGGGCGTGCCCCTCCTGGTCAACGACCGGGTCGACCTCGCGCTCGCGGCCGGCGTCGAGGGCGTGCATCTCGGGCAGAGCGACCTGCACCCGGCCGAGGCCCGCCGCCTGCTCGGGCGCGAGGCGCTCATCGGCCTGACCCTGAAGACCGGGACCCAGGCCGACGAGCTCTACCGCCTGCCGGTGGATTACGCCTGCATCGGCGGCGTGTTCGCCACCACCAGCAAGGACAACCCCGACCCGCCGGTGGGCCTCGACGGCCTCGCCCGCATCGTCTTCCGGGGGCGCCTCGCCCGGGGCGCCGCCTTCCCCCTCGGGGCGATCGCCGGCATCGACGCGAGCAACGCGGCGGCGGTGATCGAGGCTGGGGCCGACGGGATCGCGGTGATCACGTCGCTGTTCGGCGGCGAGTCCGTGGCCGGCCGCGCCCGCGACCTCCGCTTCCGGGTCGATTCGGCCCTCGCCGCGCGGGGCGTCGCGGCCTAAGCTTCAGGAACGCCAGAGTTTATTTAAGCCAGGACCCCGACACCATGACCTTCATCGCTGTCACCATCGCGGGATCCGACTCGAGCGGCGGGGCCGGCATCCAGGCCGACCTGAAGACCTTCGCGGCCCTGCGGGTCTACGGGGCCAGCGTGCTCACCGCCCTGACCGCGCAGAACACCCGCGGCGTCCAGGCCATCCACGACGTGCCGGCCGACTTCGTGGCGGCGCAGATCGACAGCGTGTTCTCGGACCTCGCCGTCGGGGCGGTGAAGATCGGGATGCTGTCGCAGGTGGCCACCATCGAGGCGGTGGCGGCCGGGCTCGCCCGCCACGCGGGCAGGATCCCGATCGTGCTCGACCCCGTGATGGTCGCGACCTCCGGGGACCGGCTGATCTCCGAGGCCGCCGTGGAGGCCCTGCGCCGCCACCTCCTGCCGCTCGCCGACCTCGTCACCCCCAACCTGCCGGAGACCGCGACCCTGATCGGCGAACCCACCGCCGAGACCGAGAACGCCGCCGTGGCCCAGGGCCGCCGCCTCCTCGCCATCGGGGCCAGGGCCGTCCTGGTGAAGGGCGGTCACGGCGACGGCGACGAGAGCGTCGATCACCTGATGAGCGGCGACGGCACGCTCCGGCGCTTCGCCGCCCCGCGGATCCGCACCCGCAACACCCACGGCACCGGCTGCACCCTGTCCTCGGCCGTGGCGGCCGGCCTCGCCCGCGGCCTGCCGATGGTCGAGGCGGTGGCGCAGGCCAAGCGCTACGTCTCCGCCGCCATCGCGGGGGCGGACGGCGTTGCCGTCGGGCACGGCCATGGCCCGGTGCACCATTTCCATGCCCTCTGGGCCTGACCGCGCCTTGCGTCGCTCCGCCGTTTGCGTTTGAAGTAACGCACAAGCGTCCGGTTAATGGAACGGACGCGCGGATGTCGGAACCGATGGACGACCAGTTGACGACGCCCGAACGCGGGCGGCAGCGGGACATACTCACCGGAGCGCAGGTGCTCTCCGGGCAGCTCGGCAAGACGATCCAGCGCCTGCGCAAGGCCTACAACCTGTCCCTGTCGGAGCTGGCCGAGCAGTCCGGGGTGGCCAAGTCGATCATCAGCCAGATCGAGCGCAACGAGACCAACCCGACCCTGGCCACGATCTGGCGCCTGAGCCAGGCCCTCGACGTCTCGATCGAGCGCGTGCTCGCGACGAGCGACGAGGAGCCCTTCATCGAGAAGACCTCCCGCGCCGACACGCCGATCCTGGTCTCGGACGACGGCAAGATCCGCCTCGCCATCATCGGCTGGATCAAGACCGTCGAGTGGCTGCAATGGTACGACCTCACCGCCGATCCGGGCGGCGTGCTCGATTCCGACCCGCACCAGCGCGGTTCGGTGGAATCCCTGACGGTGACGTCGGGCCTGCTCGAGGTCGAGGTCGCGGGCACGGTCCAGCGCGCCCGGGCCGGCGAGACCCTGCGCTACCGCTGCGACCGCCCGCACACCGTGCGCTGCATCGGGCCGGAGCCGGCCAAGGCCATCATGGTCGTCATCATGAAGGCGGCCGTGATGGAGTGAGGCCGGCGGGGGCGCCCGGCCCCCTCGCGCCTCAGCGGCCCGAATTCACCCAGGCGACCATCTCGCCCAGCACCCGCGCCAGCGCGGCGTCGAGGCCGACCGCGGCGGTGCCGGCATCGACCTTCGGCACCGGCACGCGGGCGGTGAAGATCCGCGCCGCGATCACCTTGCCGGTGCCCTCCGTGATGATCTTGGCCGAGATGTCGACCACGGCCTCGCCGGAGCCGGCCGCGATGTCGAAGGCCCGGATCTCGCTGATGAGCTGGTAGTCGGACACGATCTTATCGCCGGGGCGGCTCACCGATTTCAGGCGGCCGGAATTCTCCAGGCTCTGGATCAGCCGCGTCTGGATCAGGCGCGGCAGACGGTCGGCCCACTGGCCGCCGCCGAGGAAGGACAGGGCCCCGCCCGGCTCGCGCACGATGATGCGGTCCGCCTCGAAGGGCTGGATGCCCACGGGTTCGGCCACGGTGAACGACCGCGCCGCACCGACCGTCCGCCCGGTGGGGGGCAGCGCCGCGAGATCGAAGGTGAGCGGCACCGCGCCGCCGCCGCAGCCGCCGAGGCCGGCGGCAAGGAGCATCGCGACGAGCGCGGGGGCCGTCTGGTGAAGTGTCATACGCATTCCGGAAACCCGTCGCCGCACTGACGCACAGCGTGGCGGTAAACTAACGCAAGTCCGGAATGTTGCCGTGCGCCGCAGCACGCTTGGCCGGAGGGCGGTCGCTTCAGCGGCCACCGTTGTATTCCGGCAACGAAGGCTTGCCGCCGAAGATGACCTGGGAGGGATCCCGCTCCAGGCTCTTCACCGTCCGGTTCAGGGTGTTGAGCGTGCGCTGGCCGTCGGTCGAGAGCGCCTCCACCTCGCGCCGCCCGGTGCCGCTCAGCCGGTTGAAGCTGGTGGCGATGTTCGAGGTGCGCTTGTCGAGGTTCTCGGAGAGGGTCCGGAAGGCCTTCCCGGCATCGCGGACGGAGATCGCCGCCTCGCGGACCTCGGTGAAGGTGCTGGTGCCGGCCGAGCCGGAGGCAGAGCCGAGGAAGCCCTCGGCCCCCTTCAGCACGGCATCGACGCGGTCGGCGGAGGCGTTGAGCTTGGCGGCCAGGGAGCGCGCGTCCTTGAGGGCGCCCTCGATGTCCGGGCTTCCGGCGGCGAGGGCCCCGGAGAAGCGCTCGGCATTGTCGATGACGCGGTTGAGCTTCTGCCCGTCGATCGCCTTCACCAGGCCGCTCACGGCCGGTCCGGCCTCCGCGAGGGTCTTGGAGAAGGCTTCCACGTTGGCCAGGGTCCGGGTGATCGCGCCCTCGTTGCCGGCCACCACCTTGTCGAGGCGCTGGAGCACGTCGTCGGCGCGCTGGGCGATCTGCTTGGCCGCCGCCATCATGTCCTGGATGTCGGAGCTGTCGGCGAAGATCGTCGGCATCTGGTCGCCCGAGCCCGGGGTCAGGGCCGGGGCGTCGGCATTGCCGCCCGACAGGGAGATCGTCGAGACGCCGGTGAGCATCGCCGAATCGAGGCGGGCGCGGGTATCGGCGCGCAGGGGCGTGGTGCGCTCCACCTCGACGATGGCGACGACGCGGCGCGGATCCTGCGGCAGCAGGCGCACATCCATGACCTCGCCGACCTTGATGCCGTTGAAGGCCACCGTCGAGCCCTTGGCGAGCCCGCCGACGCTGCCGGAGAAGACGATGCGCACGGCTTGCCGGACCTGGCTCCGGGATCCGCCCTGGAGCCAGAAGACGAAGCCGAAGGCCGCCACCAGCACCGCGAGGGTGAAGGCGCCGATCAGCGCGTAATTCGCACGAGTCTCCATCGGATCAGCAATACCTTGACGGGGTGGGGCGCGGGCGGTGCGCGGCGGCACGCTGGAGGCGGCGGGCGTCAGGCCGGCGCATGGTGCGTGCCTGGCGGGACGACCGCGCGTCCGCGCTTGCCGTGGAAGTAGGAGCGCAGCCAGGGATGGTCGCTCTCGAGCATCTCCGCGATCGTGCCCTGCGCGATGATCTGGCCGTCGCCCAGGGCCGCGATGCGGTCGCAGGCGGTGTAGAGGCTGTCGAGGTCGTGGGTGACCATGAAGACGGTCAGGCCCAGGGTCTGCTTCAGGGTCGCGACGAGCTCGTCGAACTCCCCGGCGCCGATCGGGTCGAGGCCCGAGGTCGGCTCGTCGAGGAACAGGATCTCGGGATCGAGGGCGAGGGAGCGGGCGAGGGCCGCGCGCTTGATCATGCCGCCCGACAGTTCGGAGGGCAGCTTGTCGGCGGCATCCGGCTTCAGGCCGACCATCTCGATCTTCAGGCGGGCGAACTCGTCGAGGAGGCGCTCGGACAGGTTGAGATGCTCGCGCATCGGCATCTGGATGTTCTGCTTGACGGTGAGCGCCGAGAACAGCGCACCCTGCTGGAAGAGCACGCCCCAGCGCTGCTCGATCTGGCGGCGCCGGGTCACGGTCAGGCCGTCCACGTTCTCGCCGAACACCTCGATGGTGCCGGCCCGCTTCGGCACGAGGCCGAGGATCGTCCGGGTCAGGACCGACTTGCCCTGGCCGGAGGGGCCGACGAAGCCCAGGATCTCGCCGCGCCGGATGTCGAGGTTCAGCCCCTTCATCACGATCTTGCTGCCGAAGCCGACCACCAGATCGCGCACGCGGATGATCGGCTCCGGCGCGGTCGCGGGCTCGGTCGTCTGCAGATGCGGGCTCGTCTGGAGATGCGGGGCGGACACGTTCGGGACCAGCCTCAGAAGTCGATCGCAGCGAAGAAGACGGCGAACAATCCGTCGAGGACGATCACCATGAAGATAGACTTGACGACTGAGGCCGTGACGTGGCGGCCGAGGGACTCGGCGGAGCCCTCCACGGCGAAACCTTCGATCGTCGCGATGATGCCGATGATCAGCGCCATGAACGGCGCCTTGATCAGCCCCACCGCCACGTGGTGCAGCGAGACCGCGGCCTGCAGGCGCGCCAGGAAGGCGTCGACGGTCATGCCGCCGTAGAGCGAGGCGGTGAGGCCGCCGCCGGCCAGGGCCGCCAGGGAGGCCAGGAAGGTCAGGATCGGCAGGCCGATCACCAGGGCGAGGATGCGCGGGACGATCAGGATCTCGATGGGATCGAGGCCCATCACCCGCAGGGCGTCGACCTCCTCGCGCATCCGCATCGAGCCGATCTCGGCGGTGAAGGCCGAGCCCGAGCGGCCCGCCACCATGATCGAGGTGAGCAGCACGCCGAGCTCGCGCAGGATGAGGAGCCCGATCAGGTTCACGACGAAGCTCTGGGCGCCGAAGCGCTGGAGCTGGAAGATGCCCTGCTGGGCGACGATGCCGCCCACGAGGAACGAGATCAGCACGATGATCGGCACGCCCCGGAAGGCGACCTGCTCGATCTGGTTGACCAGGGCGGTGCCCCGGAAGGTGCCGGGCCGGGCTGCGACCCGGATGCAGGCGGTGACCACCTCGCCGAAGAAGGCGAGTCCCGTGACGAGATCCGACTTCGCGCCGACGACCCGCCGCCCGAGATCGTCGAGGAAGCCGAAGACGCGTCCGCGGCGCGGCGGCGGCGGCTCGGCCTCGCGCAGCTTCACTTCGCTGAGAAGGATGCGGTGCTCGGGGGTCGCGCCCGCATAGGCCAGGCGCCCGCCGGCAGCCTCGATCTCCCCGCGGGTCCGCTCCAGCACCCAGGCGCCGAGGGTGTCCAGGCGGACGATCCGGCTGAGGTCGACCAGGAGGGCCGTGCCGGCGGCGCTGCCGGCGATGCGCGCGGCGGCGACCTCCACGGCCGCGCCCTGGTCGGCGGTCCAGCGTCCGGACAAGCCGATGCGACCGCCCTCGAGGATCGCGGCGTCGGCAGCCTCCGGAAGGGTCCTGATCTCGGCTCTAGCCAATGCCGCCGCACTCCATGCCGCGATCACGTAACACCGATCACGGTTACCGGACGGTCAAGGTTAATCGGGTTGTCCCGCCCCGTGACCCACAATCGTGGTGCTGTGAAGGCTGAAAGCGCGGGCGGCCTGCGCGGCGCGTGCCACGAGGCACAAGCCGAGGCCGGCCAGCGGCGCCATCAACACGAAGGCGAGCGGTCCCCCCCCGGCCTGGTAGGCGACCCCGGTCATCAGGGTCGCGCTGGCCGAGGCGAGGGCGCCTGCCGAGCTGACGGTGCCCTGGGCCCGCCCGCGGGCGCCGTCCGGGGCAAAGCGCGAGACCGCCGCCATGGCGCCGAGCTGCGTTGCCCCGAAGGTCAGGCCGTGCAGGACCTGGAGGGCGATCACCGGCCCGAGGCGATCCCCGAAGGCGGCCATGCCGACGGCGCGCAGGAGGGCAGCCCCACCGCCCAGGGCGAGCAGCGCGAAGGGGTTGCGCCAGCGCGGCGGCAGGCGGCCGATCAGGGCAAAGAGCAGGATCTCGGAGGCGACGCCGATGGCCCAGAGCGTGCCGATCCACGCGGCGGGAATGCCGTGCGTGCTCCAGTGGATGCTGCCGAACGCGTAGATCGCCGCGTGGCTCGACTGGATCAGGGCCGCCGCCCCGATCGAGAACCACAGGACGCCGGGCAGGGCGGGCCGGCCGGCCTCGGGATGGCGGGGTGGGACCGGGGGCGCCGCGATGCGGGACGTCGCCACGACCCCGGCGGCGATCAGCGCCAGCACGGTGAGGAGGAGGGGGACGGCGAGGCGCTCGCCCATCGCCCCGAGGGCGGCGCCGCCGGCGAAATTGGCGAGGAGGAAGCCGATGGAGCCGGCCATCCGGATCCGCGCGTAGTCGAGGCGGCGGCTTCGGCGCACGGCGCCCAGGGTCAGGTAGTCGATGCTGGGCACCAGGGGCGCGGCCGCGACGGCGTTCAGCGCGATGAGGAGCGCGAGCACGGGCCAGCCGAGGGCGGCGCCCGTGGGCATCAGCACGTAGGTTCCGGCCAGGACGAGGCTGCCGGCGAGCAGGATCCGCGGCGCGGCGATCCCCCGGTCGATCAGCCCGACCAGGGGGGCGGTGGCGACGATGCGGATCGCGATCGGCAGGGCGAGCAGGGCCCCGATCACGGTCGCGTCGAGGCCGAGGGCGTTCAGCCAGACCGGCATGAACGGCATGGCGATGCCGATCTCGACGAAGACGACGGCGTAGAGCAGCGACAGCCGAAAGGCGTTCGGCTCCGGGAGCGCAGGAGAGGGGTCAGACACGGCGACCGGATCGGGACGAGGGGGGCCTGGGAGAACGTCGCGTCAGGCGGAAGCTGCGTAAAGCCGGCGTTAAAGCGATCCTGTCAACCTGCGGCGGCTTGGACCCGGCGATGGCGTGCCGGTCCCCGCGGCCAAGGACACGTGCTTGATGTCGAGTTCCCATTCGCTGACGTCCCTCGACATCTCGGAATACGATCGCATCGAAGCGGCGATGACCGAGAGCGAGCGCGGTCGCTGGTTCCTCGACGCCTATCTCCGCCGCAATCGCACCACCGATACCGGGATCGTCCTCGACGCGATCGCCAGGCTGGAAAGCGTGGTCACCCGCGATCGCGAGAGCAGCCAGATGGGGCGCGTGCGCGGCGACCTGATGGACATGGCCCACGCCATCGCCCGGACCAAGGCCGAGATCGCGGCCATCCACGCGCCCGACCAGGACCAGAGCCGGCTCGGCGGTGCCTCCGCGGCCCTCGACGCCATCGTGCGCTCCACCGAGAACGCGACCTACGACATCCTCAGCGCGGCCGAGCACGTGCAGGAGGCCGCCTGGACCCTGCGCGAATCCGGCTCCGACGCCGCAATCTGCGACGAGCTCGACCGGCGCGCCACCGCCATCTACACCGCCTGCTCGTTCCAGGACCTCACCGCCCAGCGCACGGCGCGCATCATCCACACGCTGCGCTACCTCGAGGAGCGCCTCGCCGCCATGATGGCGATCTGGGGCGATGCCCTCGATCCGGACCCGGCGGGCCCGGGAGGCGCGGGTGCGCCGGAGGTCCAGCCCGACCTCTGCCAGAGCGACGTCGACCGCTACATCGACATGGACGGATCGTCCGCGGAGCCGGCGCCGTCGGCCGCCTTCGCCCGGGCGCCGCTGTCGGACGACCCCTCCGCCGCGGACGACATCGTCTTCCTCGAGGCGACCGACGCCGTGGCGGACACCGCCTCCGCCATGATGCTCGCTGAGGAGCCCGCGGAGGCCGCCGCTGAGGTCCCCGCGGAGGCGGCCGAGGACGCTTCGCCGTCCCTCGAAACTTCCTTCGATGCGCCCGAAGAGGCCGAACCCGTGCGCGCGGAGGACGGGTGCGCGGAGGAAGCCGTGGATGTGACCGCGGATGACGACGTGGCGACGTTCGCCCTGGAAGAGCCTGAGGCCGAGCCCGAGGCCGAGATCGAGGCAGCCCTGCCGGACGCCGAGGCGATCGATCCGGCCGCGGATGAGCCGGAGATGGTGCCGGCGGCGATTCAGGTCTCGGAGCAGGCCCGGACCGACATCGCGACGGCCTTCGCCGAGATCGATGCGCTCTCCGAGGACGAGAAGCGGGCGCTGTTCTCCTGAGCACCGGACGCTGAGCGGCGCGGGGTCGCGCCGCCCACGGAGGAGGCGCGCAGTTTCGGCGCGGCTGCTACAACGCCGCCATGCCTCCCGCCATACCCCCCGCGATGTCGCCCGCCATGCCTCGCGCAACACCCGGCGCCCACGCCCTGCATCTGCTGAAGCTCTGCGTCGGTCCCGCCAGCATCGGTGATCTCGAGGAGCGCATCGCCCGCAACCGCGAGGCGGCCCTGCGCGAGGGGCGCGATCCCGCCCCGGTGCACACCACCCGCATGGTGCCGACCCGCGCCGGCGACATCGTCGGACGCGGCTCGATCTACTGGGTGATCAAGGGCACGCTGCTGTGCCGCCAGTCCATCACCGCCATCACGCCGTTCACCGATACGGACGGGATCAGCCGCTGCCGGCTGATCCTGCAGCCGGAGGTGACCGCCGTCTCGCCGCGTCCGTGCCGGCCGTTCCAGGGTTGGCGCTACCTCAAGGCGGAGGATGCGCCGGCCGACCTCGACGCCCGCACGGCGGGCGGTCTCGCCGAGATGCCGGAATCCCTGCGCCGCGAACTCGCCGGCCTCGGGCTGATCTGACCCGCCCGATCCGACGCAACGCGGCGTCCAACGGGAAACCCCCGCCCTCCGGGGGGAGGGCGGGGGTCCGTTCGTCCGGCGCGCTGCGTCCGGGGCCTAGGCCCCGTCGAAGCGGCCGCTGGCATGGGCCAGCATGGTGTAGACCTTGCCGGTCTCCGAGGTGAGGTAGGCATCCGCCCGCGAGGAGTCGCGGTCGTTCTTCGAGACGTCGCCGAGCAGGCGCTCGAACTCGCCGACGTAGCGGTCGACCGTGCGCCGGAAATCGGCATCCGCGGCGTAGCGGCGGCGGACCTCCTCGAAGGTCTGCCGGCCCTGCGCCGTGTAGATCCGGCGGTCGAACAGGTTCGGCTCGCCCCGGCGGTAGCGCTCCCACAGCTCCACCGCGGTCTGGTGGTCGATCATCTTGCCGATGTCGCTGGAGATCGTCTCGAGGGCGGTGCGCCCGCGCTCGGCCGCGGTCTTCTGGGCCTCGGCCTGCTGCTTCGTGGCCGGCGCCGGAGCGCTCGGCGCCGGATCCGCATCCTCGTCCAGGGAGGCCCGCGTCAGCAGGTCCGAGAGCCAGCCGCGGCCCTCGCCGGCCCGGGCATCGGGACGGGCCGCCTGTGCGGTCCGGCCCGTCGCCGGGGCGGAGACGAGGTTCATCGACGTGCCGGGCCGGCCGGCCGCAGCCGCGGGCTTCGCCGGTGCGGCGGCCGGTGCGGCGGCGGAGGGCTTGGCCGGGGCGGCCTTCGCCGGAGCCGCCGGAGCGGCCGCGGCGGGAGCCGGCGTCGGCGTCGGTGCCGCGGCGGCGGGGCGCTTCGGCTCAGACACCTGCGGGACCGCCGCATCCACCGCCCGTCCCGAGCTCTGGACCAGGCTGGAGAGCTCGGTCAGGGCCTTGAGCTGCTCGGAGACCACCCGGCGCATCTCGCCGGTGGCATCCTGCGTCTCCCGCGGGATCTCCAGCACGCCGCGCTGGAGGTCGGCCCGGGTGGCATCGAGCTCACGCCGGATCTCGGCCGCCATCTCGCGCAGCCCGGAGACGGATTCACCGAAGCGGCCGGAGGCGGCTTCGAGGACGCCCATCATCTGCTGCGACGCCGCCTCGATCGCGGCGCGCACGGCCTCGGCGGTGCGCCCGCTCTCGCTGTCGGCGCTGGCGCGGAGGCCCTCGAACGCCTTGGCGACGGTGGTCCCGGCGCCCGCGGCGGTGTCGGACAGGCTGGAGCCCAGGGCCCGCGCCCGCTCCTCGGCGGCGCGCAGGGTCTCGCCGATCATCGCGTCGAAGCGTGCGGTCTGCGCGTCGAGGGTGCCGGAGCGCTCCTCGATCCGCGACAGCACGTTGGCGATGGCGGCCTCGCGCTCGCCCAGCCGGTCCGCGAGGCGGCTCTCGGCGCCCTGGATCTGGCCGGCCGCGCCCTGCAGCTGCCCGGCGGCGCCTTCGAGGTGGCCGACGGCCTGCCGCAGGGTCCCCGCATGGGTGCGGCCGATCTCGTCGAGGGCACGGCCGCGCTCGTCGAGGGAGACCGCCAGTTCGGCGGCGTCCCGCAGGGCGCCCTCGGCCACGTTCCGGAGAAGGTGGACCTGCTCGGACACCCCGGCGCTGGCGCGCTCGGTCTCGCTCGCCACGGCCGCCAGGCCGTCGCGGATGTCGGCGATCCGGTGCGAGAGGCTCGCTTCGATATGGCCGAGGTTCTGCCCGGTCCCGGCCAGGAGTTCGCGCAGGGCCTCGTTGGCCCCGTCGATGCGCTGGAGGACGGTCGTGAGTTCGCCGCGCATCTGGTCGTTGGCGTCGTTCAGGGACGCGATGGCGCGGGTCGCACCGCCGTCGATGGCCGAGAGCAGCGCCTCGGCGGAGGCGCGGGACTGGGCGGCCAGGGCCTCGGTGCGCTCGCGGATGGCGGCGACCAGCGGCGCTCCGCTCTCCTGCAGGGCCCGCTCGATGGCATCGCCGCGCAGCGCCAGGGCTTCGACGAGCTGGGCCGCCGGTCCGTCCACGATCGCGCGCAGGCGCTCCGACTGATCGGTGAGCTGGGCGACCACCGCGTTCCCGCGTCCATCGAGCGTCTCCACCAGGGCACCACCCCCGGTCTCGATGGCCCGGGTGATGGTTTCGGCACTCTCCGCGAGCCGGCGGGCGAGCGCCTGGCCGCGGGCCTCGACGAGCCCGGCCAGAGCCGTGGACCGACGGTCGAACGCCTCGGTCATGGCGCCGGTGCCGGCGTCGAGCAGGGCCGCCACGGCCTCGTTGCGCTGGTCGAGGGCTGCGGCCAGGGCCTGGCTGTGCGCCTCGGCGAGGGCCGCGTGGCGATCGACGCGCTCGTCGAAGGCCGCGAGCATCGCCGCGGTGCGCGCGTCGACCAGGGACGCGTAGGCGTCCTGACGGTCGTCGAAGGCCGTGGCCAGGGCATCGCCGCGCGAGGCCACGAGGGTGGCGAACACCTTCATCCGATTGTCGATGCGGTTCGTGAAGGCCTCCGACCGGCTGTCCACCGCCTCCGTCAGGGCCTGGCCCTGAGTGTCGATGGTGCGGGCGAACTCCGCCGCGCTGGCCTCCACGAGGCCGCCGAGGGCCGTGAGGCGCTCGTCGAACATCGCCGCCAGGGCGCTGCCGCGGTCCTCGGCCTGCTGTGCCAGGACGTTGGCGCGGTGATCCACGGTCTCGTCGAGGGTCCGGAGCTGGGCGTCGAACACCGATGCGAGGGTGCGGGTCCGCTCCTCGACGCGGTCGGCCAGGGTGCCGGCGCGGCCGTCCACGAGGCCTTCCAGGGCCCCTAGGCGCTCATCGAAGATCGCCACGAGGGCGCGGGTCCGGTCGTCGGCCTGCGTGGCGAGGCCCGATGCGCGCTCCTCGAACAGGGACACCAGGGTCTGCGCCATGGCCTCGGCCTGCTGGCGCAGGGCGCCCGCCCGGGCGTCCACCACCTGGTCGAGGGCGCCGACCCGCGTGTCGATGAGCGAGACCAGCGCCTGGGCGCGGGCATCGACTTCGTCGGACAGGGTGCCGGTGCGGTGATCGACGAGGCGGTCGAGGGCGCCGAGCCGCTCGTCGAACAGGGTGGTGAGGCCCCGCGTCTGGGTGTCGACCCGGTCGGTCAGGGCCTCGGCGCGGCCGTCGACCAGGCCGTCGAGGGCGGTCAGGACCTCGTCGAACAGGCTGCGCAGGCCCTGGGCCCGGGCGTCGAGCGACTGGGTCAGGTGGTTGCCGCGGCCGTCGACGATCGCGTCGAGGGCGCCGATGCGCTGGTCGAGGAGGGTGGTCAGGGCCTCGGTCCGGCTCTCGAGCGTCTCGGTCAGGTGCGCGCCGCGATGGTCGACGAGCTGGCCGAGAATGTTGATGCGATGGTCGAACAGGTTGGCTAGGGCGCGGGTGCGCTCGTCCACGGCCTGGGCCATCTCGCCGCTCCGGCGCTCCACCACCGCGTCGAGGCTGCCGAGGCGCTGGTCGAACTGCTCGACCAGGGTCTGGGCCTGGGCACCCAGGTTCTCGGCGAGGCGCTTGCCCCGGGTGTCCACGAGCTCGTCGAGGACACCGATGCGCTGGTCGAAGGTCTCCGCGAGGGCGCGGGTCCGGGCCTCGACCGAGTCCGCGAGGCTGCCGCCCCGACGGTCGACCACCTCGTCGAGCTGCTCGATGCGCTCGTCGAACAAGCTGGCCAGGGCCCGCGTCCGGGCCTCGACCGCCTCGGCGGCGCTGCCGAGGCTGGCCGCGATGGTGTCCACGAACGCACGGCCGCGCTGGTCGAGCGTGTCGTGCAGCGGCGCGATGCGGTCGCTGAAATTCGAGCCCAGGGAGCTGGCGTGGTTGTCGAGCAGCGCCCGGATCTCGCCCGTGCGGTCGTCCAGCAGCTGGTGGACCGTGCGCACGCCCTCGTCGAGGAGCGAGCTGATGTCGGACGTCCGGCGGTCGAGGGTGGTGCCGAGGCGGCCCTCGCCCTCGCTGAGCTGGCGATCGGCCTCGGCGACCATCTCGCGCAGGCGGGCCAGGATCGTCTCGCCGCGCTGCTCCAGCACCGCGCCGAGGGAGTTGCTGCCGAGGTCGAACAGGCGGGCGAGCTCGGTGATGCGGCCGCCGAGGGCGCCGAACACGGCGCGCCCCTTCTCGTCGAGCTCGGTGCCCATCGCGGCGGTCCGGGCATCGATGAGGCGGACGAGTTCGTCCGCGCGCTGCGAGAAGGCCTCGCGGATCGCCACGGCCTGGGTGTCCAGGGCCTCGTTGGCGCCCCCGGTGCGCTCGACGATCATGTCCACGAGCTCGCGGGTGCGGGTGGCCAGATCCTCGTCCACCGCACGGGTGCGGCTCTCGATGAGGCGGATCGCCTCGAAGGCCTGGGTCCCGAAGGATTCCTCGATGAGGCGGCTGCGCTCCTCGAGGGCGGTGCCGATCGCCTCCAGGCGACCGAGCACGCCGGCGTCGAAGCGCCCGGCGCCCTCGTCGAGGCGGCGGGACAGTTCCAGGGTCTGCTCGTCGAGGCGGCGGGCGATCTCCGCCGAGCGCTCGCCGAGGACGTCGCCGAGGCTGGCGCCGCGCTGGGCGATGTCGAGAGCCATGGTGTCGGCCCGCGAGTCGAGGGCCTGGACGAGGTCGCGACCCCCTTCGACCATGACGCGCGCCATCTCGGCGGTGCGCACGATCAGGGCTTCGTTCAGCGCGGTGGCACGGCCGCCGAGATGGCCGTCGATCTGCGCCACCAGGTTGGCGAAGGTCTCGCCGATCTCGGTCGAGCGACGGGCGGAGCGCTCCTCCAGGGCGCCGAGCTGGCTCTCCACGGCCTCCTGGGCCTCACGGGTGCGCTCGGCGATGCTGTCGGCCACCACCTTGCCCTGCACGGTGATGACGCGGTCCATCTCTTCGAGGCGGCCGGACACGGATTCGGTGAGGGCGGCGGTGTCGCGGGAGATGCGGTCGGCGAGGATGTCGCCGCGGGCGATGGTCTCCTGGAGGGTCGCGAGCCGGTCGTTGAGGACGCGGTCGATGGCCTGGACCCGGGTCTCGGTGGTGTCGGCGAAGCTGGCGCCGGTCTGGCTGAGGGCGTCGTTCACCCGCGCGCCCTGCGCGGTGACGGCCAGCACGATGTCGCGCCCGGTATTGGCGAGCTGGGTCTGGGCGTCCTGCGCCTGGGCGGCGATGAGGTCGCCGAGGGTCCGACCGTGGTTGTCGAAGACCGTCTCGACGTCGCGGATGCGGGCGATGAGATCGCCGCCGAGACCGTCGGCCGCGCGGGCGATCGTGCCGGCGGCGTCCTCGGCGCGCCGGGCCAGCTCGTCGTTGACGGCGTCCAGGGTGCTGCGCAGGGCTTCGATGGAGGCGCTGGCCTTGCTGCCGACCGTGTCGCCGAGACCGTCGGCGGCGTTGCGCAGGAGCTCGGCCGCCTCGGCGGTCCGGGCCGCGAGATCCGCCGACGTGGCGGCCAGCCGGTTCTCGAAGATCTGCACCGCCTCGACGGTGCGGGCCTCCAGCTCGCCGGTGGCACTGGCCGAGGCGCGGCGCAGGGACTGCGCGGCCTCGGTGGTGCTGGCGCCGAGGGCCACGGTGGTCTCCTCCGCGCTGCGGCGGAAGGTGTCGGCGGCCTCGGCCGTCCGGCTGCCGATCTCGGATTCGAGCGTCGCGGCCGTGACGCGCAGGCTGTCCACCGCCTCCAGGGCCCGGGTCTCGAAGGTGTGGCCGAGGGCCGACAGGGCGCCCTCGAGCGTCTGCGTGGCTTCCTGGGTCCGGGACCGCACGAGTTCGCCGACGCGATCGCCGGTCGTCCCGAGGGTGGATTCCAGGTTCGCGCCCTCGACCGTGACGGTCCGGTGCAGCTGATGCGCCACCGTCTCGATGCGCTCGGCCAGGGCCGAGCCGTGCTGGTCGAGACCGTTGGCGAGGCCTTCCACCGAGCGGAGGAGGTCGTCGCGCACGCCGCCGGCGCGGTTGCCGAAGGTCTCCACGATGGCGCTGGCGGCGAGCGCCAGGGCGGCCTGGGCCTCGCGGCCCGACGCGTCGATGCGCTCGGAGACCGATCCGCCATGGACGTCGATCGTCTCCCGCAGGCGGTTGGCCGCGGCCTCGATGCGCTCGGCCAGGGTGCCGCCGCGCTCGTCGAGGCGGGTGGTCGCGTCCTCGACCGAGCCGATCAGGGTCTCGCGGAGGGCGTCCGCGCGGGCGCCGAAGCTCTCGATGATCGCGCTGGCGGCCAGGGCCAGACCGGCCTGGGTGTCGCGGCCGCGGGCCTCGAACAGGTTCGAGACCTCCGCGCCGTGGACCGTGATGGTCTCGTGCAGGTGGGCCGCGGCGGTCTCGATGCGCTCGGCCAGGGCGCCGCCCTGGGTGTCGAGGCCGGAGGCGATGCCGTCCACCGAGCGGATGAGATCCTCCCGCACGCCGTCGGCGCGGGCCGTGAAGGTCTCGATGATGCTGCCGGCGGCGGCGGCGAGACCGGTCTGGGCCTCGCGGGCCCGGGCCTCGATGAGGGCGGACACGCCGGAGCCGGCGGTCTCGATCTCGCTGCGCAGCGTATCGCCGCGGGCGGAGATGTCGTGGGTGAGGGCGGCGCCGGTCTCGGCGAAGTGGGCGCGCAGGGCGTCGCCCGTCTCGGCGAAGTGGGCACGCAGGGCGTCGCCCGTCTCGGCGAAGCGCGCGGTGATCTCGCCGCCCGTGGAGGAGAACTGGGCCGTCAGCTCGGAGCCGCGGGCCAGGAAGGCCTCTTCCAGGCCGCGCGTGGACTGCTCGAAGGTCTGGCGGACGTCGCCGCCCTGGCGGTTCAGGGCCTCGATGACCTCGGAGCCGGTCTGGGCCAGGGTGCGCGCCACCTGCCCGGCATTCTCCGCCAGGGTGGTGGTGAGGATGCCGCCGGTGCGCTCGAAGGCCCGGGTGACCTCGTCGGCCCGGGTCTCCAGGGACAGCGTGAGGGCGCTGCCGACCTCCGCCAGACTGCCGCGGACTCCCTCGCTGGTGGAGGCGAGGCGCTGCACCAGGTCGTCGCCGCGGCCGGAAACCAGCTCGACGACGCGGTCGCCGGCCTCGCCGAGGGCGGCGGTGATCGCGTCGCCGCGGTCGCCGAGGGCCGACGTGATGGCCTCGCCGCGGGCGTCGAGGGCGCTGGTGACCCGGTCGCCGGCGCCGTTCACCGCCGAGACGATGCGCTCGGCGGCGCCGTCGAGCTCGGCCGTCAGGCTCTGATGGGTGCCCGTGATGGCACCGCGGACCCGCTCCGCATTGGCGATGATCGACTCGCGCTGGGCGACGAGCTCCTCGACGAGGGAGCGGATGCGGATCTCGTTGTCGGAATAGGCCCGCTCCAGGGTCGCGATCTCGCCGCGCACCAGGGTCTCGAGTTCGCCTGCCCGGGCCAGCGCCCGCTCGACGCCGTCGCCGACGGCCGCGACCTCGCGCCGGACGGTCTGCGACATGGTGAGCACCGCGTCGGTGGAGAAGTTCTCGGGCTCGGCCAGGCGGATCGCCACCTCGCCCACGGCGCGGGCGACGAGGCGCATCTCCTGGGCACGCACGGCGAGCATCCCCATGATGGCGAACAGCACCACGGGGCCCACGAGGGCGGTCGCCGCCACGGCGCCCTGGATCGCGCTCAGGCCCTGGAAGAAGCCGCGCAGGTCGCCGGAGGACTGCACCCAGGCCAGGGCGAGGAGGCCGGCGATCCAGAGGCCGCCGGCTGCGGCGGCGATGAGGTAGGGCGTGCGCGAGGGGCGGACGCGCAGGGTCTGCTGCAGGATGCCGATGTTCTGGCGGTCGTCGTTGGCCACCATGGAGCGGTCGGGCGGCAGGAGGCCACCCTCGCGACGCGGGCGGTTGCGGTCCGGCGGCGGCAGGTCCGAGGCGAGGGGCTGGTCGAGATCGAGGCGCGGCGGCGCGAGGCGACCGCTGGGATCGCGGAGGGGATCGCCGTCGCCGACATCCGGAAGGCGGGGTTCCGCCCGCAAGGCCTCGTCGCCCTGAGCGAACGCATCGAGGTTGAGAGCCTGCTCGATCGCCGACAGAGCCGCCTCGGCCGGATCCTTGAGCTTCTTTTCCGTGGCCATACAACGCCTCGTTACGCGTATCCCGATCGTCGGCCGCGCCCGCCGATCAAGGTTACTTTTACCAATTTACCAAGGAACTTTAGACTTCGGCACGAGGCTCCGATACCCGAGCCCGCCGCAGCGCCCAAAAAACCTTAACGGAATGGTTACCAAGCCGAGGGCCGGTGCCGCTCCGTCGTCTTTCTGCATGATGCCTCAACGCGTAGACGGAAGCGAACGATGGCGGGGCTCAGCTGTGGATAGCCAGGATGGCCGTGGCCCCAGGCGCGAGGATGTTTTGCCAGATCCCGATTCCCGAGACCCGTCGGAGGCGGTGCTGTTCGACGCCGACCACCTCTCGCGCCAGACGTTCGGCGACGCCGCACTCGCCGCGGAGCTGCTCGGACTCTTCGCCGACCAGTGCCGCCGCCTCCTGCCGGGGATCGTCGATCCGGACCTGGCTCCCGCCGCTCGGGCGGACCTCGCCCACACCCTGAAGGGGTCCGCACTCGGGATCGGTGCGGTCCGCGTCGCGCGAATCTCCGCTGCGATGGAGGACGGACTTCGTACGGGCGGCACGGCCGCCCCGGCTGAAACGCTCACCGTCGCCGTCGCCGAAACCCTCGCGACCTTGACACGACCTCTCTGAAATACCGGGCTCGGACGTCGCGTCGCGGTTCGTCGATGGAACGGCACGGCCGCTGCGGCGTAAGCGCAGGAAACATCGCCCGGTCGGCGAGCGCGCTTGCATTCGGAGGCCTGCCCCTTCAAGGCAGGCTTTGCGCCGCACAACCGGCCGTTCTACGCGTTGTCCGAGCCCGGAGTCCCCGATGCCCAAGATCACCTACGTCGACCACGCCGGAACGGCCAGGACCGTGGAGGGCGACGTAGGATCGACCGTGATGGAAGCGGCGATCCGCAACAACGTGCCGGGGATCGATGCGGAATGCGGCGGCGCCTGCGCCTGCGCGACCTGTCACGTCTACGTCGATGCGGCCTGGGCCGAAGTCGTCGGGCCCGCCGAGGCCATGGAGCAGGACATGCTCGATTTCGCGTCCGACGTGCGTGCGACCTCGCGGCTCTGCTGCCAGATCCGCATCACGCCCGAGCTGGATGGGCTCAGCGTCACGACCCCGGCGCGTCAGGGCTGAGCAGGTCGCGCTCGGGGCCCCGGATGGCGCGAGGCGCCTGAGAGACCGGCCCCCGAACGTCGAGGGCGCTGGCGAAGCCTACCGGACGAGCGCCCGCATGGCGCCATCGATGCCTTCCAGGTTGAGCGGGAACATCCGCTCCCCCATCAGCCGGCGGACCATCCCGATCGACTGGGTGTAGGCCCAGTGGTCCGCTGGAACGGGGTTCAGCCAGACCGCTTTCGGAAACCGCTCGAGGATCCGCGTCAGCCAAGCCTCGCCCGGCTCCTCGTTCCAATGCTCCACCGATCCGCCCGCCATGGCGATCTCGTAGGGGCTCATGGAGGCGTCCCCCACGAACACCACGCGATAGTCCGGCGGGTAGGTCCGCAGCACGTCGAGAAGCGGCAGCGTCGCGTCGTGCCGGCGCCGGTTCTCGCGCCAGACGTGCTCGTAGGGGCAGTTGTGGAAGTAGAAGTGTTCGAAGTGCTTGAACTCCGAGCGCGCAGCGGAGAACAGCTCCTCGGCCAGCGCCACGTGGAAGTCCATCGAGCCGCCGACGTCGAGGAACAGCAGCACTTTCACGGCGTTTCGCCGCTCCGGCCGGAGTTTGACGTCGAGATAGCCCTTCGCCGCCGTCTCCCGGATGGTGCCGTCGAGGTCGAGTTCCTCCGCCGCGCCCGTGCGAGCGAAGCGGCGCAGGCGGCGCAGAGCTACCCGCATGTTGCGGGTGCCGAGTTCGACCGAGTCGTCGAGATCGCGAAACTCGCGCTTGTCCCAGACTTTTACCGCGCGGAAGTTGCGGTTGCCGTCCTGGCCGATCCGGATGCCCTCCGGGTTGTAGCCGTAGGCCCCGAACGGTGAGGTGCCGCCGGTGCCGATCCACTTGTTGCCGCCCTGATGGCGCTCGCGCTGCTCGGCAAGGCGCTGTTTCAGGGTTTCGAAGAGCTTGTCCCAGCCGAGCGCCTGCAACTCCGCCTTCTCGGCATCGGTGAGGTACTTCTCGACGAGCTTGCGCAGCCATTCCTCCGGGATCGCCGTCGGCGCGGAGGCCTCGCCCAGGGTCTCGATGCCCTTGAACACGGCACCGAACACGCGGTCGAACCGGTCGAGGTTTCGCTCGTCCTTCACCAGGGCCGTGCGGGCGAGGAGGTAGAACTCCTCGATCCGCTTCCCCGCGAGATCGCGGTCGAGCGCACCCAGGAGCGTCAGGAATTCCCGCAGCGTGACGGGGATTTTGGCCTCGCGCAGGGCGGTGAAGAACTGGAGCAGCATGGCGCGACAACGCGGGAAGCCGGTGCCGGGGTCAAGGCCCGTCCTGGCCCCGACGCTCGGCAGAGTCACATACGTTAATCTGGGTATAACCCTGGATTTCTGTTGATATCGCCACTCCACCATTATTCGGGCGGACAGGACTTGTCATCTGAATCGAACATCTTAGCCGCACGGTCTCGTGCAAGTCAGGACAAGTCGTCAGGGCGCATGGTCTTCGGGTTGAGTTAGGAGTGACCAACATGGCGCTCGCGTTGCGCTCGTTGAGCGATTTCAAGCGGTTCCTCTCTGAGCCGGGCGCGACGATTCAGGTGGTGCGCAACACCTTCATCGACCGTCAACCCGCCTCCTTCGCGGACGCCTACCGAGCCAAGGGGATGTACGAGCCGCGCACCATTCGTGCGGTCTCGAAGAAGGCAGCGATCTTCTCGATCCAGGGGCATCCCACAACGATCTGGCTGTACTGGGACAAGGGCACACGCAAATGGCGCTTCAACGACGATACGGTGACGATCCCGCTCGACACCGGCCTCGGTCCGCCGGACGAGATCGTCTACCGCTGTAGCTACGCGCCCGGCATGGATCCGGCCGCCCATTCCTCCATCCGCCGGGCCAAACCTCGAACGCCAAAGCCGCCCGATGCGCTCAAGCCAGTATCGTCGAAGCCGCCACCGGGGCTGAAGGCTGGGCGAGGCGGTACGGTCCCCGTTTCCTCCAAATCATCCGCCTCGAGCTCTCTCGCTGCGCCCGTGATGCCGGCCCGCGGCCAGGGCCGGCTACTCTGACGCGGTCTAGTACGTTCCTCAGGCGGTCTTGCTGACCGGTTTGGACTCGTCTCCTGGCGTCGCGTCCCGAATTTCGACGCCTTTGCCGACGGTGCGGCGAGCACGAAAGGCCGGCCGAACTTCGGTCTCCTTCTTCTTCAGCATCGCACGATACTCGTCGCGCCGCTCGTGGATCGAGGCGATGACGAGGCCCATCGGCACTCCGACATCGACCAGGACGGCCTCCGAGAGCTGGAGCGATGCCTCGATGGTTTCAGGAACCGCATCATCGACGCCCATCTCGTAGAGCGCAGTGGCGTGACGGGCATCGCGCGCCCGCGCCACGATGGTGATGTCGCGCCGTTCGGCACGG
Source organism: Methylobacterium sp. V23 (assembly GCF_002917135.1). NCBI lineage: Bacteria > Pseudomonadati > Pseudomonadota > Alphaproteobacteria > Hyphomicrobiales > Methylobacteriaceae > Methylobacterium > Methylobacterium sp. V23. The sequence continues at coordinate 109,620 of NZ_PDHT01000002.1, read as the reverse complement.
GCCGCTTCCACCACCGCCTCGACCGCCCTGGGATTGTCCAGAGTGACGACCAAGGCCCGGGCGTTGGCAATATCGCAGCGGCGCAGCAACTCGGGATTGGCCGAGTCTCCGAAATAGACAGGATTTCCGAGCCGGCGATGTTCCGAGACCCGGGCTGCATCCGCGTCGAGCGCGAGATACGGGATCTTGTGGCGAACCAGCATCTCGCCCACGAGTCGTCCGACGCGGCCGTACCCTGCGATGATCACCCGGTTCTGTTGACGGTCCGGCCCCGGCTCCGCCCGCGCGCGGCCGAGTTGGGCGCTGGAGAACCGCTTGCCGAGGCGTCGTGCCAGCACGGCGAGGGCTGGGATCGCGATCATGGTCACGGTAGTGACGATCAGGGCGGCCTGCCCGACCTCTTCGGGGACGAGGCCGCCTGCCAGGGCGCCGCCGATCAGCACGAAGGCGAATTCACCGCCGGGGCCCAGCAAAAGCGCCGCCTCGATGGCCACTGATCGCGAGAGCTTCAAGAAGCGCGCGGCGATGACGATGACGGTGCCCTTGATGAGGATTAGGATCAGGGCGAGGCCCAGCACTGCGCCCGGTGCCGACATGAGGTGGGCCGGATCGAGGTTCATGCCCACGGAGACGAAGAACACGCCGAGCAGCAGGCCCTTGAACGGGTCGATCGTCGCCTCGATGGCACGGCGATACTCGGTCTCCGCCAGCAGCAGCCCGGCCACGAAAGCGCCGAGGGTCATCGAGAGGCCGGCGGCGGCAGCCGTCACAGCGGTGCCGATGATGACCAGGAGGCAGGCCGCCATGAACAGCTCGGGCGAGCGCGTCCGGGCTACCAGTTGGAACAGCGGGCGCAGTGCGACGCGTCCGACCACGACGATCACCACGATGGCGACCGCCGCCTGACCGAGGGCCAGGGCCAGGGCGCCCCCCACATCGGAGCCGTCGTTCCGGCCGAGCACCGCGATGGCGAAGAGGACCGGGGCTACCGCAAGGTCCTGGAACAGCAGGACCGCGAAGCTGGCGCGCCCCGCCGGGGTATTCAACCGTTTCTGATCCGCCAGGACCGGCAGCACGATCGCGGTCGAAGAGAGGGCGAGGGCCAGTCCGACGATGATCGCGGCGGCGAGTGGCACCGAGAGAGACAGGAGGATCAGGCCGATGACGACCGAGGAGGCGAGGACCTGGATCGAGCCGAGTCCGAAGACGAGGCGACGGAGCGTTCGCAGACGCTCCCATGAGAGCTCGACGCCGATCATGAACATGAGGAAGATGACGCCGAACTCGGCGAGGTGCGCGATCTCCGCGCGATTGGCGATGGTGAAGGTTGAGACCCAGTGGTGCGTCTCGGCGAAGCGCCCGAGACCGAAGGGACCGAGCAGTGCGCCCGCGCCGATGAAGCCCAACACCGGGCTGATACGCAGCCGATGAAACAGCGGCACTACCACGCCTGCGGTGACGAGGAATAGAATCACTTCCTTGTAGGATCCGGCGTGCACGTCCGTCATCGGTCGGGGATGTCTCCTGGTGCCGGAAGAGACTGAGCGGCGCACAGGTATCGCCCGGCCTCTCCGTTCCCGACCATGGGCACCGGCGGCATCCCGGCGCAACAGCACACACGACCGGAAATTACAAAATGGTCGGCTGCGACCATTCGGATGGGGAGACCGTGCTGGTCAGCGCGCCTGATGCGGCGCAAAAACGGCACAATAGGCGCATAAGGCAAAGCCTTAACGGACGGTTAAGCGCGCAGCGTCGCGTTTCGAGATACGAGTGCCCCATGCGAAAGACGCCGCCCAACCGCGACGTGCAACGTGAAGCTCGAGAATGGCGCCGGGAGACCGACCGCTGGTCTCACGAACGGCATATCGAAAGGGGCTACCGCATCAAGTGGGGCTACGTCGCGATCGCTTATCTCGTGGAATTCATGGTCATCGGTGCCTCGCTCTGGGGTGCATGGCTGTTCGCGGGCGTCTACAGCGACGGCGACTCCCAAGCCTTCTACTTCATGCTCCTCGCGCCGCTGGTCTACGCGGCCGTGGAACTCTGCCGCGTCCCCCTTGGTATCCTGGCCCGGACGCAGCGCTCCTATTTCATCCGCGCGCTGGCGATCGTGGGCATCATCTTCGCGGCCGGCGTGACCACCAAGTCGGTGTCCCAGCTCGGCGAGATGATGTTCCATCCGCGCCTGACGGATGCCGCCAAGGCGAAGACCGCCCTGAAGGATGCCCAGGCCGATCGCGGCACCATCGACAATCGCATCGCCGCGGCGGATGCGCGGGTGGCGCAGTATACGAGCGAGCTCGATCAGATCGAGAAGCGCGCCGCCGAGAATTCCAGCCAGCTCGCCGGATTGCCGGCGCAGCGCTGCGAGCGCGTCTACGGCACCAACAGTCGCGGTCAGCGCTACTCCAACATGAAGTGCGTCACCGATCCGCGCACGGCGACCCTCAACGCAAGCGTCGCCAAGGCCGGCGCTGACCGAGGCGCCGTCACGAAGATGCTTGAGGAAGCCCGCAAGGCTCGAAGCGAACTCGACCGCGGCGCCGCGGAGCGCAAGGTTGCGGATGCCGAACAGGCCTATCGCAACTCGGTGAATCGCTCACAGCTGCATTCCTTCACCGCCATGGTGTACGGCGTCGATCCGATCGACGTCAGCGAGGCACAGGTCCACGCCTTCCTGCGCATTTTCGTGTTCGTGCCGGCACTCTGCGCCGCCTTCGCCTCCACGATCCTCGCCCTGTGCGCCGTTTCGGTGCGCAAGACCTTCATGGACGAGGACGACCTCGGCGCCACCGTCGACCCGGCCGCGACTCCCTACATGCTCGATTCGATCACTGATGCCCTGCGCGAGGAAATGGCCTTGCACCAGCCTCGAGGCGTGCCGAATGAGCCGTCGGTGGCCGCCCCGGCTCCGGCCCCAGCCGCTGCGACCGCTGCGGCGCCGGCAGCGGCCGCGCCCGGCGGCGCGGTGATCCCGATCGATCGACGCGGTCCGGCCCAGGCCGCTAGCGCGGGAGCCGGCGCGTGAGCATCCACACCTCCGGTACCCCCGAGAACGTCGTCCTCGCTCAGAGCGTGAACGGGCGCCTACGGGCCGAGGCGCGCATCGTTGCCGCGCGCGCCTTCCTGTTCCGCTCCGTCGGGGCAGGGGCTTTCCTGCTCCTCGCTGGCGCCGGGGTCGGCGCAGCGTCCTACGGCTACGCCTACATGGGCCAAGTCGACTCGGCGGCCGAGAAGATCGCGGCCGCGATGCAGGCTGCCCTGTCCGACGTGACCCTCAAGACCAAGGGCGAGGTCACACTGACGGATAACGTCTTGAAGCTTGAGGGTGGATTGCAGAAGGCGGGCGGAGCGCCGACGCCGACGAAGGCGCAACTCGGCAACGACGCAGCGCCGGCCTCCAAGGCCCCGGTGAACACCACCTTCACGGTGTTCAAGCAGGTGCCCTACATGGACGGCCAGATCGTCACCGGTTGGAACTTCCGCGCGAACGAGGACCAGCCGTTCCAGCAATACTGCTACTTCTCACGTCGCCAGAACGAGCAGAAGGGTCAGGTCGAGATCAAAATCGACTTAGCTATGGACGGAAAGACGCTGCCCCAGCCACAGAAGTCCGACGTCAACCTCGGTATCTTGGCCTCAAATTGCGTCTGGCACGACGGGAAGACGCTCTAAAACGGACTGGTCTTCGTCGGCCGCGGCCGGTGCCTTGCGGGGATCCTGGCCGCGCCCTAACCCCGGACGTTCCAGCGTCCCCATCCCGCGAGTACCGTCATGCGCTTCACCGGCACCGCCGACTACGTCGCGACCTCCGACCTGACGACGGCGGTGAACGCCGCCATCGTTCTGGAACGTCCGCTGCTGGTGAAGGGGGAGCCCGGCACTGGCAAGACGGTGCTGGCGGAGGAAATTGCCAAGGGGCTTGGTGCACCGCTCCTGACCTGGAACGTCAAGTCGACCACCAAGGCGCAGCAGGGTCTCTACGAATACGACGCGGTTTCGCGCTTGCGCGACAGTCAGCTCGGAGACCCGCGCGTCTCGGACATCGGCAACTACATCCGGCGCGGCAAGCTGTGGGAGGCCTTCACCGCGCCCGAGCGACCGGTGCTGCTTATCGACGAGATCGACAAGGCCGACATTGAATTCCCGAACGATCTCCTGACTGAACTCGACCGGATGGAGTTCCACGTCTACGAGACCGGCGAGACGGTTCGGGCTGAGCGGCGCCCGATCGTCGTCATCACCTCGAACAACGAGAAGGAGCTGCCGGACGCTTTCCTGCGACGCTGCTTCTTCCACTACATCAAGTTCCCCGACGCCGAGACTTTGAAGGCTATTGTCGAGGTGCATTATCCCGGCATCAAGTACCGCCTCGTCGAGGAGGCCCTACGCGTCTTCCTGGAGACCCGTGAAGTCCCGGGCCTGAAGAAGAAGCCCTCGACCTCGGAACTGCTGGATTGGCTCAAGCTCCTCGTTTCAGAGGACGTCACGCCCGAGACCCTGCGCGAGCGCGACGGCCGCAAGCTGATCCCGCCGCTCCACGGCGCACTCCTGAAGAACGAGCAGGATGTGGGGCTGTTCGAAAAGCTCGCCTTTCTGATGCGGCGCGAGCAACGCGGCGGCTGAACCGCACCGCTGGGCATCGGCCCTGGGGCAGGAGGGTCGACCGGACCCAGATAGAGTGGGGCTCTTGCGCAAGCCTCGTTCCCAGCAGAACGCTCGTGATGAAACTGAAGAGGCCGAGCTACGGGGTTGCCGAGCGCGGTCCGCCTCCCTGGACCCGCATCCCGTCATCGGATTGACCTGAAAGACCAAGCTCGCATGCGTCGCCTGATCCTCCTGCGTCACGCCAAGTCCGACCGTCCGCTTGGCATCGTCGATCTTGATCGCCCACTGAACGATCGCGGCAAGCGCGCTGCCCCGCAGATGGGCGCGTACCTTGCCGCCGAGGGGCTGATTCCCGAGGCGGTCGTCGTGTCTCCAGCAAAACGGACTCGCGAGACCTGGGAGGCGATTCAAAGTGCCCTGACGGGGCCCGAAGCTGAGGTCGTCCCCTCGATCTACGAGGCACCTGAGGCAGCTTTGCTCTCAATCGTGCAGACCACGCCGGATACCGCTGGGAGCCTCCTGATGATTGGTCACAATCCCGGCCTGCAGGACTTGGCGATGCGGTTGGCCGGCTCTGGTGAGAAGGCCGGGCGCAAACGGCTGTCACTGGAGTTTCCCACCGCCGCCGTGGTGGTTCTGGACTTTGAGGGCGACGCCTGGAGTACGGTTGCGGCCGGCACGGGGCGACTCGAGCGCTTCGTTGCCCCAAGGGACATCAAGATCGGGGATTGAACCCTTCGCGCTCGGACGCCGTTGCCCTGATCCCGATCAAGCTTCGCAGATCCCGTGCTCCTCACCACGCTTCTCCTTCTCACGACTCTGCTGCCGCGCCTGGAGGGGACGGTCGAAAACCTTCGACCGGACGCAACGCGCTGGCGGCTGACACTGGCGGCGCGCGACAGGAGTCCGCCGCCTGTCCCGGTCTTTCAGGCGGAGAGCCGGGCCGTGTCGAACTGGCGCTATGAAGCGGCGGAGAGCCTGCGCCCGGCTTCGCTCGCCCTGGTGGCCCGCTACAGTTCCAGCGAGCCGGCCTTCGTTGCCCGCTGCGTCAAGCTGAACAATTACTGGTGCATCAAGAAGGCACGCTGGAATGGCGAGATCGGCGCCGACAGTGAGGGCCATACGGGATTTGCCTCCGCAGCCGATGGCGCAGACGCCGCGGCACAGTTGCTTCGGCGCTACTATCGCGAATTCGGCCGCCGCTCGGCGCTCGCCATCGTGCGGCGCTGGGCGCCCGCCGAGTGCCGGACCGCCGGGTCGGTCGCACCCCTCGCGAACCGTCGAACGGGTGCAAAGATCGCCCTCGCGATCGCGCCCCGTGGAATCGGCGGCACACTCAGGGCGCGATTTCTCGCTCGCCATCCGCGCGGTGGAATCTCACGCCCGTCGAACGCGGCGCGGGGCGGCCCCCTGAGGGTTCAGCCCTGGTCACCGTTGGCCCGCATGCGGGGGCGTCCGAGCCCAGGGCGGGGGATGGTCAAAGCTCCGGCTTCAGCCCAGCCGGCAACCGTGATGGCATCAAGATCGGCCCTGCTGGTCCGGCCTTCAGAAATCCTCGTGAAGCCCTCCACCGTGATCGCCAAACCATCCGTACTGATGGTCGAGCCGAGCGCTGTTCTCGGCGCTGCATCGCCGGGCCAGCGATCTGCGACGCTTCAAAAATCCGGGTCGGCCGCGCGCTTGCAGGAGCGTTTCGTGGCCGAGTCCGCTGCCCTGCCGTCGATTGCGGCGGGTCTACCCAGCCTGCCCCTACTCGATCTCAGCGTGCCAGCGCCCTTCTGCGGCAGCGACGAGACCCGAATTCGTAATTATGCCACCCGGATCGCCGCGAGCGCGGGCCTGAAGATCGAGGACGATCTCAAACTGTTCGGACCGGATGGGCGTCCATCGCCGAACCTAGGCCCGGTCATGCTGGCGATGTCGAGCGTAGAGCTTGGAGCCCTGCGCGCCGGCCCTGCCTTGGTTGAGGCCGCCATTGTACGTCTCGACGCTACGAACCTCGCCGCCGTCAACCCACCGTGATCGCGGGCGCCTGAGCTTCGAGCCTTGCAGCGGCGCCTCTGTCGCGCCACCTCAGCGACATCGTCGCGCCGTTACGTATCACTCATCCCAGCCCGTCTCTCGAATAGGTTGCCATGAACAGCTTCGCCGCGCGTGCGGGTTCCGCGGTCAAAGCCTTCGCCGAGGCATCAAGCGACCTGCTGATTCAACCGAACCTGCGGCTCGGCGTGACCGGCCTTGCACGTTCGGGCAAGACCGTCTTCACCACTGCCCTGATCCACCATCTCGTAGAAGCTCATGCGCTCCCGGCCTTTGCCCCAGCCCATGAGGGCCGCTTGCGCCGGGCGCGCCTCGTGCCGCAGCCGGACGACGACATTCCGCGCTTTCCCTACGAGGAGCACTACGCGGCCCTGACCGAGCAGCGGCTTTGGCCACGATCGACCGACCGAATCAGCCAGTTCCGCTTGGCCATCGAGTACGAGCGATCCGGCGGCTGGCGCTCCGGTCCCGGCACACTGATGCTCGATGTCGTGGATTACCCGGGGGAGTGGCTACTCGATCTTGCACTGATCGACCAAACTTACACCGCTTGGTCGCGCGCCACGATCGCGGGTACGCGCCGGAGTGGCCGCGGGGCCATGGCCGCGCCCTGGCTCGAGACTCTGAAGCAACTGGACCCGCTCGGACCTCTCGACGAGGTGGTGGCCGAACACGCCAGCACCGCCTTCAAGACCTATCTCTCGGCCCTGCGTGCCGGTCCCGAGGCGGTGGCGACGACCCCGCCGGGACGCTTTCTCATGCCTGGCGATCTCGCCGGTTCACCGGCCCTGACCTTCGCGCCGCTCGATAGCCTGCCCGAGACGCTGGCCCCGGACACGCTCGGCGGGCTGATGGAGCGCCGCTTCGAGGCCTACAAGGCGAAGGTCGTCGAGCCATTCTTCCGCAATCACTTCCAACGGGTCGACCGACAGATCGTCCTCGTCGATGTTCTCGCTGCCGTGGATGCCGGGCCGGCTGCGCTGGCCGAGCTCGAGGAAGCTCTTGATTCCGTGCTCCTCAGCTTCCGTATCGGGCGCAATACGATCCTGTCCCGGATGTTTGCACCGCGCGCCGAGCGCATCCTGTTCGCCGCCACCAAGGCCGACCACCTGCACCAGACCAGCCACGATCGCCTCGACACCCTGCTACGGCTCCTCGTCTCCCGGGCGATGCGGCGGACGGAGGCCGCCGGTGCACGGGTCGGCACCGTCGCCTTGGCCTCGGTCCGCGCGACGCGCGAGACCACCGTGCATGACGGCGACGAAATCCTCCGTGCCGTATCCGGGACACCGGAAGCGGGTGAACGTGTCGGCGACGAGGTCTTCGACGGTTTGAGCGAGGCAGCGATCTTCCCCGGGGAGCTGCCGGAGCGTCCGGAAGCGGTACTGGAGGGTGCCGTCCCGCCGGGATCCTTACGGTTTCCCCGCTTCCGACCGCCTCTCGTGAAGCCCGACGCGCTCGGCCGCCCGGGGGACCTGCCGCAGATCCGGCTCGACCGCGCCATGCAGTTCCTCATCGGCGACAAACTCACCTAAGACCTCCGGGATCTCTCAGCCATGAGCTCAAGCAACCGCCCCCGCGCGTTCCGCATTCCGCCGAGCGGATCTGAGCCGACCGCCGACGGTGCTGCACCGCCTTCCACGGCATCGGCGCAGGTCCGCATCGTCGAGGAACCTTTCGAGATCGTCGACGCCGCCGACGGTGTCGCGGTGCCTGTCGCGCCGAAGGCGCGTGCTCCATGGCTCAGCTTGTTTCTCGTCGCTCTTGGAGGTCTTGTTTCCCTCGGCGTCGGGTTGTCGGTAGAGCGCCTGATTGCCGATCTGTTCAGCGCTGCGCCCTGGCTCGGCGCTGTCGCCCTGGTCCTGCTGGCCATTGCGGCGGTCGCATTCTTGGCTCTCGTCGCTCGGGAGCTCTCCGGGATCTGGCGCGAACGACAGATCGAGCGGATCCGCGGCAAGGCGATGGAGGCGATTGCCGCCCGCGACCATTCCGCGGCACAGGCCGTCGTCCGGGATCTGACGGGTCTCTACGCCGAGCGCTCTGCACTGGCAGCAGGCCGTGCTCGGCTCGCCACCCTCGGTGATGCAATCCTTGATGTCGACGACCGCCTTGGCCTTGCCGAGCATGAGTTGGTTGCGCCTCTCGACCGCCAAGCCCGCAACGCCATCGCGGCAGCGGCTAAGCAGGTCTCGGCGGTGACCGCCCTAAGCCCGCGTGCCATCGTCGATGTTGCCTTCGTGATCTTCGCTGCCGTCCGCCTGCTGCGCCGGATCGCTACGATCTATGGCGGACGCCCGGGCTTCCTCGGATTCCTGCGCTTGGCGCGTGCCGCTTTCGCGCATCTTACCGTGACGGGTGGGATGGCGGTGGGGGAGAGCATGATCCAGCAGGTGCTCGGCCTCGGCATCGCCGCCCGCGTCTCCGCCAAACTGGGCGAGGGTGTGCTCAACGGGCTGATGACCGCTCGCTTCGGCCTCGCGGCGATGGCCGTCTGCCGGCCCCTGCCGTTCGTGCGAGAGGCGCCGCCGCGTCTCTCGGACGTGGCGGGCGAACTGCTGAAGCCCTTAGCAGATGAGGCGAAAGGCTGACCGCTAGAGGGTCTTCATGAAGCCGGCGAGGCGCATCAGACCCTCCGGCCAGGGGCCGTGCCCACTCTCCACGTTGATGTGTCCAGACTCGCCTGCGTCGACCACGACAGCACCCCAGGCATAGGCGAAGTCCTCGGCTCGGGCGTAGCTGCAGTAAGGATCGTTGCGGCTGGCAACCACCAAGGATGGAAAGTTCAATGGATCCCGCGGCACCGGCGCGAAAGCGGTTACGCTGACGGGCAGGTTCGGCGTCGTCTCGACGTCGGGAAAGGCCACGAGGAGCGCGCCACGTACGATGCCCGGTGCGAAGCTTGGAGCGGCCTGCACCGCCGCCACGACGCCGAGGCTGTGCGCGATTAGGATCACGGGGCGGGTCGCGCTGTTCACGGCCTCGACGATCCGCCTGCGCCAAGCCTCTGCATCGGGGTGATGCCAGTCGTCCTGTACGACGATGCGGCCTGTGGAAAGTCGATCGGCCCAGCGAGCTTGCCAGTGCTCGTCTTCGGACCCGGCATAGCCCGGCAGGATCAGGATCTCGCAATCGGCAATTTTCATGGCTCTTCCGATAACGGCTGGGCTCTGCACCGTCGAGCCATCCGTGACCTTCCACGCGGAAAGGGGCGGCACGATCACGTGCCGCCCCTTCATGCCAATGATGGAAGATCTGTGTTCCGGTTCAATGAGGCTTAGGCGCGGAGGCGGGAGACGAAGCCTGTCCCTGAGCCCCGTTCCCGGGTTGCTCGCTCCCGGAAGCCCGCTGGACGGCCGCGTTGAGATTCTCCGGATCGAGGGCGCTCGCTACGAATTCGCGACCGCGATGGGTGACGTCGCGTGCGTAGCGCAGGCCCTGGTCTCGCACTTCGTCCGCCCAGGGACCGACATTCTCGTCCTCGGTACGCGTCCGCGGAAGCAAGGCGCCGATCAGGAGACCGGCCGCGAGACCGACCACGCCGACGAGCAGCGGGTTCTCGGAAACGAAGTCCTCGACGGCCGAGCGACCATCCTGAAAACGCGCGCTGCCGCGCTCGCTCAGATCGTTGATGCGACGTCGCCCTTCCTGGCGGGTGTCCGAGGCCCAGCTTCGGGCGTCGTCGTAGACATCCGAGGCGCGGTCGCGCAGGTCCTGGGCCTTGTCGGACACCTGGTCTCGAACGTCGGCTGCCGTTTCGGATGCACGGTCGCGGAGGTCGCTGGCGCGCGACTTCATTGCATCGGAGGTCGACGAAGTATGGCTTCCCTCGGTCGTGTAGATGCTGTGGGTTTGAGTGCCTGTGTGTTGAGATGTGGGGCTGGGCACATCGTGCAGAGAGCCTTCCACCTGATGGCCACGCGGCATCCCGGCGGCGAGGGCGATATCGTCCGGGAGCGAGCGGTGCTCGTCACCGGGTTTCTGGGTCGAACTCATGGGTCACTCCTGAAGGTCGCCGATGGCCACGGGGGCCGGGTCAAATCATGTGTGATCGCCAGCGAGAGCTTAAATCTGTGTCTCGCTGGCGAGATGGCTCACGGGATGCTGCGTCGGGAGGTCCGGGTCGTAGACGCGGTCTGCACCAGTTTTCGTCACAGGGAGGCCGTCGACCGCGAGACGCGCGCGTCGGCGAACCCCCGGCGTCGGCTGGTTGGTGGACATACGGTGAATGAGCCAGCCGACACCTGCAGCAATCAGGAGCACGGGAACCGGATTGCGCCGGACAGCCTCCAAAGCCCCGTCATAGGCGCCGCTGAGAGGGGTGCGCCGGGCATTACCCAGCATCTCGTCGACGATGCTGGAGACCGAGAGGCGCTCCTGAATCTGGTCGATCGTCTGGTCGAGGCGGGCGCGGCTCGCCTCGATGTCCTTCTCAAGATCGTTCAACGATTCGGTCATCCCGAGACCCTCTCAGACAACGTACGGGCGTCCTCGCGGACCTGGCGGGTCGTCCGGACGGGGGCGAGGGTCGAGAGCGACATGGCATTCCGCCCGATCAGGGCCAGGGCCACCGCAATGACGAGGAGGACACCGCCGACGATCAAGGCAGCCAGCGCTTCAGAATGAACGACGGTGGCAAGCCATTTCACCAGGGCGTCGACGAGGACGAAGAGGGCGACGACGCCAAAGACGGCGGCGCCGACGAGGAGCCCGAGCCCGATGAACAAGGCTCGGACGTTGCTGGTCATCTCGTTGCGAAAGAGAGCAATCTCTTTTCGCGCGAGTTCGTTGGTTTCCCGCAGGGCGTCGCCGATCAGGCCCTGGATGCTGGATTGCGGACCGGTGGTCATCGAACGGTCCTTAGAGGCGATGGTGAGTCGGGTAGGTATCGTTCAGGGGTGCGGCGCTCGTCGACTTGATAAAGCGGGCCACCACGAAACCGGTAAGGAAGGTCGCGACCGCAACCGCCACGGGCGCGCGCCGCGCGAACGCTTCCGCATCCTCATAAAACTCGGAGAAGCTGCGTTGCTCGATTGAGGAGCCCAGATGTTCGAGACCGTCAGCGGCACTGTCGAAGAAGGCCCGGATGTTCGGTTGTGCCTCAAACGTCTTGCTCGACTCCCGCACGGACTTGGCGAGGTCAGTCACGGACCGTGCGGCGTCACCTTTACGCTGGTCGATGTAATCCGTGGCATGTGAGCGCGCGGACTCGACGAAGCTGCGCCCGCGCTCCGCTGCGACATCCGCAATTCCTTCGACATCGCCGCGTAGGGCCTTCCAGTCGGCCGTCTGGTTCGCCGGCTCCGCGCCCATGGGGCCTGTAGGTTGGTTTGCGGTCACGGGGATACTCCTCGGCACGAGTGAAAAAGAACTGGCATTTGCGACGGTTAAACAGCAGCGGAAGAGACAGGGTTCCGCTTGCGGGCAGCGCGTCTCGACCGAGGCTTAACCCGACCCGCGTCAGCCTCCGTTCAGCCACCCATCGGTAAGCTGCAGAAGCTTGACCGCTGGACGGTCGGTGAGGTGTGAGGTTTGCAAAGTCGCGCGCTGTGATGCGACAGGACGCATTTGGAAGCGGGTTTGTTTGACGTGAACCCCACGCATTCAGGTCTTGACCCAGGTCCATCGAACGCGCTTGGCTACACCGACGGATCGCGCTCGGCTTCCGCGCGTTCACCCAATGTATCATTCTGGTCGCGCGCAATTCTGCGCGGGACCCGTGAGGACCGGAGCCGGCTTCGTGGCACGTCTCGTCATCGTATCGAACCGCGTTGCAATCCCCGAGGAAGGGGGAAAAGCCGTTGCGGCGGGTGGCCTCGCGGTCGCCGTCAAGGAGGCGTTCACCGCTTACGAAGGTCTCTGGTTCGGCTGGAGCGGCAATGTCGTCGAGAACCCCTCCAGCGAGCCGACTCTGATCGATCGGGGGCATATCAGTTACGCCGTGGTCGATCTGTCACCGCAGGATCATCGAGAATATTACAGCGGGTTCGCCAACCGGGCCCTCTGGCCGATCATGCATTACCGCCTCGGTCTCGGAGCTTTCTCGCGGTCCGATTATGCCGGCTACCAGCGCGTGAACCGCATCTTCGCCCGAGCCCTCGCAAACCTCGTGGAACCCGACGACATCATCTGGGTGCACGACTACCACCTGTTGCCCTTGGCCTCCGAGCTTCGTGGTCTCGGCATCGCCAATCCAATCGGGTATTTCCATCACATCCCGTGGCCGGCGGCTGACGTATTCAACACGCTTCCCGCCAGCGGAGACCTCCTGCGCGGCATCGCCGATTATGACCTGATCGGCTTGCAAACCGATCCGGATGTGCACAACCTGACGCGCAATCTGATCGACGAACTGCGAGCGATCCCCCTCGGTGGCGGCTCCTTGATGGTGGACGGGCGCCGCACGCGCATTCGCAGCTTCCCGATCGGAATCGATGTGGCCGGCTTCAAGGAAGCGGCCGAGAATGCCGGGTCCAACCGCACCGTGCGTGAGACCATGGCGGGTTTGCGGACACGCAAACTTCTGATCGGCGTCGATCGGCTCGATTATTCGAAGGGTGTGCCCGAGCGAATGGAGGCGGTGGACCGGTTCTTCGCCTCGAACCCGGACCAGCGCGGGAACGTGGTCTATCTTCAGATCACCCCGAAATCGCGTACTGAAGTTCCGGAATACGAGGATCTCAGCCGCGAGGTGAATGAGACCGTCGGGCACATCAACGGAACCCTGGGTGAACCGAACTGGACGCCGATCCAGTATGTTACCAAGGCTTATCCCCGCCCCGTCCTGGCGGGCCTCTATCGTGCGGCGCGGGTCGGCCTCGTGACACCGATGCGAGACGGCATGAATCTAGTCGCCAAGGAATACGTCGTCGCGCAGACCGAAGAGGATCCCGGCGTCCTCGTCCTGTCGAAGTTTGCCGGCTCGGCGCGGCAGTTGCCCGAAGCGCTTCTCGTCAATCCCTACGACCGCTTCGAGGTTGCCGAGGCGATCCGTACGGCGCTCTACATGCCGCGTGGTGAGCGCCTCGAACGCTGGAAGCCCATGGTCGAGCGCATGACGCGCGAGGACGTGGATTGGTGGGCACGCAACTTCATGGCCGAACTCGAGAATTTTCGAACGATCGAGCGGGAGCCACCCCGTACTGCAGCCGCTGCGGAATGATCTGTTGGCGTCGCCTGCCGGCGCCTAAACCCGGGACGACATCAGCTACTTGATCGCAACTGACCACATGATCGGCGTCGATGACGGCGTGCCGGCGCCGCTTGGCGCGCATTTCGACGGGCGCGGTGTCAACTTCGCGCTGTTTTCGCAGAATGCCACGGCCGTCGACCTCTGCCTGTTCGATCAAGGGGAGCGCCATGAAACCCGGAGGATCCGCCTTCCCTGCCGTACCGACGACGTCTGGCACGGCTACCTGCGCGGCGTATTCCCGGGCCAACTCTACGGCTACCGCGTCCATGGTCCCTGGGATCCGGCCCAGGGGCACCGCTTCAACCCTGCCAAACTGTTGCTCGACCCCTATGCCCGCGACATCCAGGGGCGCATCCGCTGGCACGACTCCCTGTATGGCCATCGCCGCGGCCTGCAGCGTGCTGACCAGATCGACCGGCGCGATAGTGCCGCCTTCATGCCACGCGGCATCGTCACGCCGCCGGAGGTGCCTGATCTTGCGGTGAGCCCGGTCCGTCGACCCTTGTCCCAGACGGTGATCTACGAGGCGCACGTCAAGGCCCTGACGCAGACACACCCGGACGTGCCGGAAGCGGCACGCGGCACTTATGCAGCACTCGCCCATCCGGCGATCATCGAGCATCTTCTGAAGTTGGGCGTCACCGCCATTGAGCTCCTGCCGATCCAGTCCTTCGCCGACGACCGCTTCCTCGTCGACCAGGGCCTCGTGAACTTCTGGGGATACTCACCGCTGAACTACTTCGCTGCCGATCCGCGCTACCGTGGGCCGGCCGGAATCGGTGGTCTGCGCGCGGCCATCCGGGAGCTTGCCGCCGCTGAGATCGAGGTGATCCTCGACGTCGTCTACAATCATACGGCGGAGGCCGATCACGCCGGCCCGACCCTATCGTTTCGCGGCATCGACAACGCCAGCTACTACAAGCTCAAACCGGACAACCGTCGCGAAGAGATCGACTGCACGGGCTGTGGCAACACACTCGACCTTGACCATCCGCGCGTCATGCAGATGGTGCTCGACTCTCTGCGGCACTGGGTGACGGCCTACGGCGTCGCCGGTTTCCGCTTCGATCTGGCGACAAGTCTCGGTCGCAACCCCCATGATTTCTGCCCCAAGGCCGCCTTCTTCCAGGCCGTCGCGCAGGATCCCGTTCTTGCCCCTGTGAAGATGATCGCCGAGCCCTGGGACATCGGCGCCGGGGGTTACCAGCTCGGTGGCTATCCCCGCGGCTGGAGCGAGTGGAACGATCAGTTCCGCGACAGCATCCGAGGCTTCTGGCGCGGCGATCGTGGCACCCTGGCCAAGGTCACGCAGGGGCTCTCGGGTTCACGTGAAATTTTTGCGGCCTCCGGGCGGTGGCCCCTGTCGAGTATCAACTTCGCTGCCTCCCATGACGGCTTCACGCTGGCGGACGTCGTGGCCTATGAAGAGAAGCACAATCTCGCCAATGGCGAGGACAATCGCGACGGGCATGGACACAACCTCTCGCGCAATTACGGCGTCGAGGGGGACACCGCCGATCCCGTCGTCCTCAACCTGCGAGCCCGCCAGAAGCGCAATCTCCTGGCTACGGTGTTCCTGGCGCAGGGTGTGCCGATGCTGCTCATGGGCGATGAGCGCTCGCGGAGCCAGCGCGGCAACAACAACGCCTACGCCCAGGACAATGCCATCAGCTGGATGGACTGGGAGAACGATCCGGATCTCAGCCTCGCGACCTTTGTCGGCAACCTGACGCGCCTCCGCCGCGAGCAACCCGCCCTACGTCGGCGCGACTATCTCACGGGCGCTCTGGTCGATGATGGGCCTCTCCGAGACGTTCACTGGCTCGCCCCGGGGGGGACTGAGATGGACGATGGAGACTGGGCGGATTCCGACCGGCAAGCCTTCGGTATGCAGATCGGCAATGATCTGCCGCAGGCGGATCGCCTGCTCATCCTCATCAATGCGGCCGAACAGCCCTGCGATTTCACCCTGGCGCCGATCATCGGAGGCCCTTGGACGCTTGTTTTCGACACGACGAAACAGACCGGTTCTGTGCCGGCCGGACAGGCCCTATTTCCACCCGGCGCGGGCGTTCGCCTCGATGCACAAGCGATTTATGTCCTGCGCGCGAGGCCGGCCTCGGCATATCGGGGATAAGCAGAGAGCAGGTTGAGACCCCGGCCGGGCCTCGAACGGCGTTCACCCCGTCGATCCCTCGGTGCGCAATTCATGTCGCGCTTGTTCGAGGAACTCCTCGCGTTCAGCATCCGAAAGGGGCAACAAAGGGCATTCGGAGGTCGGGTGGTCGTCGGCGCCGGCGGCGTCCCAGCAACGCTCTCCGTGACTCTTTCGTGCGAAGTTCAGCTTGGCCCTCGCCAGGACCAGCACCGCATCAGCTTCTTCCATCTTTAACCCTACAGCGCGGGGAACCGGTCCGACCCGCTTGAGGCAAGAGTCGGACCGAGCCGGGATCGACTCGGAGGAGTCGGTGCGGCGCACAAAACTCTTTCGGCCAGTGGTTGTCGCCGCCAAACCACGCCTTACCTCGACGATGATCCCACAGGGAACAACATGGTGCGCGCCGGCTTCTGCAAGGTGCGACGGACGCTCACGTCCCCAAGACGAATTCAGCAGACGGATGATGGTGGCTTGATGCGGCGCGCCCACAGCATGGTTTTCGGCAGCGAAGTGGTGAAGGACGGAGTTCGCTTCGCGTTCTGGGCCCCGACGGCCCAAGAGGTGAGCTTGGTCCTCGACGGAGCGGACCATCCGATGCCGGACAGCGACGAAGGCTGGCGCCGGCTCACCGTTGCAGGAGCCGGCGGTGGTGCACGCTACGGCTATCGCATCGACGGCGACCTGATCGTACCGGATCCGGCATCACGGTTTCAGCCAGAAGACGTCTCAGGTCTGAGCGAGGTGATCGATCCGCGCAGTTACGATTGGGCCGACGCCACTTGGACCGGACGCCCCTGGGAGGAGGTCGTGCTCTACGAACTCCATGTCGGGACGGCGACGCCAGAAGGCACTTACGCAGCGCTGGAAGGTAAGCTCGAGGACCTGCGTGACCTGGGAATAACCGCCATTGAATTTCTTCCGCTCGCGGACTTCAAGGGTACGCGCAACTGGGGCTACGACGGTGTCCTGCCCTACGCGCCGGACAGCGTTTACGGTCGACCAGACGACTTGAAGCGCCTCATCGACAAGGCGCACTCCCTTGGGTTGATGGTCTTCTTGGACGCGGTCTACAACCACTTTGGCCCAGCCGGGAATTACCTGAACGCTTACGCCAAGACTTTTTTTACAGAGCGACATCAGACGCCCTGGGGCGCCGGGATCAACTACGACGGCGAGACCAGCGGGCGAGTTGTCCGCGATTTCTTCATCGAGAATTCATTGTATTGGCTTGAGGAATTTCACTTTGATGGTCTGCGCTTTGACGCAGTCCATGCGATTCTCGATGATTCTGAGAAGCACTTCATCGGAGAGCTCGCCGAAACCATCCGCGCGAGACTTCCGGGCCGCCATATTCACCTTGTCCTTGAGAACGAGGCGAACCAGGCACGCTGGCTCGAGCGCGATACGCAGGGGCAGGCGATCCAGCATAATGCGCAATGGGCCGACGACCTGCACCATTGCTGGCACGTGCTCCTCACCGGCGAAGATGCCGGCTACTATGCGAGCTTCGCTGACAAGCCAGTCGAGCACTTGTCCCGCTGCTTGTCGGAAGGTTTTGCCTATCAGGGCGAGCCCTTCCCGACCCTCGATAACCATCCTCGCGGCGAGCCGTCCTCCCATTTGCCGCCATCAGCCTTCGTCACGTTCCTGCAGAATCACGATCAGGTCGGAAACCGGGCGCTGGGTGAGCGGCTGAGCGCTCTCTCTGATCCGAAGAAGCTTGCGCTCGCCCGGGCCGGGCTGCTCCTCAGCCCTCAGATTCCGATGCTTTGGATGGGCGAGGAGTGGTCGTCGACCGCGCCCTTCCTCTTCTTCGTGGACTTTGCACCGGACGAGGAGCTGAACAAGGCTGTTCGCGAGGGACGCCGCCGGGAGTTCAAGAGCTTCGCAGCCTTCGCCGACGATACGTCGGTGATCCCAGATCCTACTGAAGCGAAGACGTTTACAGATTCACGGATCGACTGGGCCGAGCGCTCGGAGGCGGCTCACCGCGCGGTGCTGACGGACACGCGCAATCTGCTTCAGATCCGGCACCAGAGCGTGGTTCCCCTGACGAAGACCCGATATGTCGGCGCACGGTCGACCCTACCGCGGCCCGATGTCGTAGACTGCACCTGGACCTATGCGGGCGGCTGGCTGCGTTTCGTCGCCAATGTCGGCAACGCTGATTTCACCGTCGAGCGCGGTGGCGGCCAGGTCATCTGGTCGAGCGGTTCGGGCAACGGATCAATCCAACTTCCGTCTTGGACGGGTGTCTTTCTGACGGGTGTGAATTGATGAGCCGCGACCTCGAACGCCTCGCCGACCTCCTCGGCGTCGCCGCCGGCTATACCGATGCCTTCGGGCAGCCCGTAGAGACCGCTCTCGAGGTTCGGCGTGGGATGATCGCTGCCCTCGGCTTTGCCGTCGAAACCGACACGGACATCGCCGCGAGCCTCGCCGAGGTTGCGGCCGTGCGAAGCGGGCTCATCCCGCCGCTCCTGCCGGCCGAGGCCCGTCGCGCCACAACTGTCCCGATTCAGGTGGCAGGCGCCAGCGGGACATTGTCCTGGCGTTTGGTCGACGAGCGAGGACATCACCGCGAGGGTCGTGTCGCGGTCACGGGCTCCAGCTTCGAGTTGCCACCGCTTACCCCAGGCTATCATCGCCTCTCCGTCACCCTCGGTGAACATCGTTCGGATTCCTGGGTGATCTCGGCGCCGCAGCGCTGCTGGCGCCCGCGGGCCTATGCGGATGAGGGCGCCCGCGACTGGGGTCTCGCGGCACAGCTCTACGGCCTGCGCTCGCCCGACAACCTCGGGATTGGCTCCTACGCCGATGCGGGGCGGGCGGCGCGGGATGCGGGCCTGCGCGGCGCGTCCTTCCTGGGCCTCAGCCCCGTCCACGCTCTGTTCGCCACCGATCGCACGAAGATCTCGCCCTACTCGCCATCGTCGCGGCTCTTCCTCGAAATCCTCTTCATCGAGCCCGGTGCCCTGCCGGGCTTCGCGGGCTCGAGGGCGGCGGCACTGCTGGCCTCCATGGAAGATCGGGTGGAGAGTCTGCGCGAGGCCAAGCTCGTCGAGCATGCCGGCATCTGGGCCGTGCTGTCGCCCGTGCTGCAGGCTCTCTGGCAGGATTCTGCGGCGCGCGCCGGGATGGATGCGGACTTTGCCGCCTTCCGAGCCACCGGCGGGGAGGACCTTGAAGCGCACGGAACCTTCGAGGCGCTCGCCGAGCACTATCAGGCACAGGGCGCCCAGTGGCTCGGCGACTGGCCGGAGGAGATGCGCCGCAACGGAACGCAAGCCGTGCGCGCCTTCGGCGAGGCCCATGCCGAGACCGTGACCTATCACATCTGGCTGCAGTACCTTGCGGACCGCCAGCTGGAAGACGCGTCCAACACCGCGCTCGCCACCGGCATGCGCCTCGGACTCTACCGCGACCTCGCCGTCGGTGCCGACCGGGGCGGTTCGGAAATCTGGTCGCATCCCGAACGGTTCGCCAACGGTGTCTCCATCGGGGCGCCGCCGGACCTCTTGGCTCCGAAGGGGCAGGATTGGGGCCTGCCAGCCTTCCATCCCCTCGAAATGGAGCGCGACGGGCTTGCCGCCTTCCGTGCCCTGGTGGTGGCCAACATGCGCCATGCGGGCGCGATCCGAATTGATCACGCCTTTCAGCTTGCACGCCTGTTCCTGATCCCGGTTGGGCGTTCGGCGAAAGAGGGGGCTTACGTGGCGATGCCCTTCGAGCCGATGCTCGCGGTGCTGCGCCTCGAAAGCCACCGCGCGAAGTGCCTGGTGATCGCGGAAGATCTTGGGACCGCCCCGGAAGGCTTCTCCGACGCCCTGATGCAAGCTGGCATCCTCAGCTACCGGATCCTCGCCTTCGAGCGCGAGCAGGGCGCTCGCTTCAAGCCGCCTGCGGCCTATCCTCGGGATGCCCTCACGGCCATCACCACCCACGATCTGCCGACTTTCGTCGGATGGTGGCGGGGCGTCGACACCGACACGCGCCAGGCGCTGGGGCTCTACGATTCCGAGCGCGCCGATGCGGAGCGCCGCGAGCGCGTCGAGGAGCGCACCCGTCTCACCGAAGCGCTCGCCTCGGAGCAGTTGCTGCCGAGCTACGATCCGCCCGAGGCTGCCCCGTTCGAGGCTGCGGCCCGTTATCTCGGGCGTGCGCCCTCCATGCTGACGGCTGTCCAGTATGAAGACGTCGTTTCCGAACTGTCCCAAGCCAATGTGCCGGGCTCGACGGAAGGCTACCCGAACTGGCGTCGCAAACTCGATCGCACCCTGGAAAGCATCGCCGCCCCCGGGGGACCCCTCGCCAAGCTTGCGGCCTCCCTCGCCGCCGAGGATCGCGGTCCGCGCTCGGGAGCCGCCCGCCTCGCATCGGCTCCGCCCCGATCGACTTATCGCCTCCAGTTCCACAAGGACTTCACCTTCGCGGATGCGGAGAAGATCGTTCCGTACCTCGCCAAGCTCGGCATCAGCCACGTCTACGCTTCGCCGATCCAGAAGGCCCGCCCCGGCTCGACGCACGGCTATGACATCGTCGATCACTCGACGATCAACCCGGAACTCGGCGGAGAAGAGGGCTTCGCCCGCTTCTCGGACGCGCTGCATGGGGCCGGCCTGAAGCTCCTCCTCGACATCGTGCCGAACCACATGGGCGTCGGCGGCGCCGACAATCCCTGGTGGCTCTCAGTGCTCGAATGGGGCGGGCTCTCGCCCTCGGCCGAAGCCTTCGACATCGACTGGTCGCGGCTCGGCGCCAAGAACAAGCTCGTGGTGCCGTTCCTCGGCGACCGCTACGGCGAGGCTTTGGAGAAAGGGACTCTGGAGCTGAAATTCGATCCCGAAAAGGGCGCATTCAGCATCTGGCACTACGAGCACGAATTTCCGATCTGCCCGCTCCAGTATCCGACGATCCTGAACCGCTCGCTCGCGGCACTCGGCGACATCGAGGACGCGGCGGCGCTCGAGGTGTTGGGCATCTCGGAGCGCCTGCGCCTCATGGGCGAAGAGACCAGCGACGAGCGCCGTCGTGCTTTCCCGGCGGAAGCCGAAGAACTCAAGGACCGCCTCGTCGAGGCCGTCGAAGCCTCTCCGGCCATCGCGTCCGCAATCGGTCGCACGCTGAAGCTCCTTAACGGCGCCAAGGGGCACCCTGACAGCTTCGGTCCGCTGCACCGCCTTCTGGAGCAGCAATCCTATCGCCTCGCCCATTGGCGGATCGCTGCGAGCGACATCAATTACCGCCGGTTCTTCGACGTGAACGGCCTCGCAGGCCTGCGTGTCGAGAAATCCGACGTGTTCCAGCGCTCGCACGAGACGATCTTCCGCCACATCGAAGCCGGGCGCATCGATGGTCTACGCATCGACCACATCGATGGTCTCGCCGATCCGCTCGGCTATGCGCGCGCGTTGCAGGCTGCCATCGGCCCAGGCTTCTACGTGGTGGTGGAGAAGATCCTCGAACCCGGCGAGCGCCTGCGTCCCTGGCCCGTGGCGGGCACGACCGGGTACGACGTCCTCAATCAACTCGACGGCATCCTCGTCGATCAAGGCAAGCGCGCCGAGATCCGCAAGCTCTACGAGAGCCGGACGCAGTTCGACGAGCCGTACAAGTTCATGCTCCGGGCGGCCAAGGCCGAGATCTTGGAGATTAGTTTCGCCTCCGAGCTCGAGGTGATGACCTCCGACCTCAAGGCTGTGGCGGATGCGGACCGACGGACCCGTGACTTCTCGGTCAATGCCATTCGTCGGGCCCTGATCGAGATCATTGCCCGCTTCCCGACCTATCGCAGTTACCTGCCGGGCGACCTCGACGAAAGCGATGTCGAGGACGAGGATATCCGTCTCATCGAGACGGCGGTGAAGAAGGCCAAGCGCTGGAGTGCGTTGCCGGACCGTTCCGTGCACGACTTCGCCGCCGACGCCATGCTCGGCCGCATCGACGTGACGGGACCGGGTCGGCCGGACCCGGAGGTGATCCTGCGTTTCCGCCGCCGCTTCCAGCAGCTCACCGGTCCGGTGATGGCCAAGAGCCTGGAGGACACACTGTTCTATCGCTTCGCCGAGCTCCTCGCCTTGAACGAGGTCGGGGGCGATCCGGGCGAGTACGGCCTCGACGCGGAGCATTTCCATGCGCTTCAGGCGGCGCGGGCTCGCGACTGGCCGAATGCGATGATCACCACCGCGACCCATGACACCAAGCGCGGCGAGGATGCCCGCTCGCGCCTGCTCGCCCTGTCGGAAATCCCGCAGGATTGGGCCATTGCCTGGGACACCTGGACGAACCTCGCCCAGCCCCATCTGACGGTGATCGACAAGGAGCCGGTGCCGGACGCCAATGACCAGTGGATGTTCTTGCAGGCTATCCTCGGTGCATGGCCGCTCGAACTGCTGGAGGCGGACGATCCGACCGCGATCGAGGATTTCCGTAGTCGCCTCGATGCCTATGCCGATAAGGCCTTGCGCGAATCGAAGCGGCGGTCGAGTTGGGTCAACGTCGACGAGGAGTACGAGGGCGCGGTTCACACGCTCTTCGGCGGCCTCATCGCACCCGGGTCCGCGTTCCTGGCGCAACTGCGCCCGTTCGCAAAGCGCCTCGCTCATCTCGGCATGATCGCCGGTTTGGGACGAACGGTACTGAAGGTGACGCTGCCGGGCCTGCCCGACACGTACCAGGGCACCGAGTTCTGGGATTTCTCGTTCGTAGACCCCGACAACCGCCGCCCCGTGAACTACCCGGCCCTGACCAGGGCCCTGGAGGAGGGCTTGCCGACCGCCGATCTCCTGGCACACTGGACGGATGGACGCGTGAAGCAGGCGACCCTTGCTAGGCTCCTGGCAGATCGCGCCGCCCGGCCGAGCTTCTACGCCGACGCCGATTATCAGGCGCTTCCGGCGTCCGGTCCGCAGGCAGGGCATGTCATCGCATTCACACGTTCGGATGCGACGACGGGCGAGGGCGATCTCGTGGTTGCGGTCCCGCGACTCGTCTCAGGTCTCATCGGTGACGCCATCTGGTCGAGTGAAGCCTTCGCCGGGACGAGCGTGGCGGTGATGCCAGGCTCAGCCTGGATCGATCTCGTCACCGGCGACGAAGTTGTTTCCGAGGACGGCCGGATCGAACTCGAACGGGCCTTCGCGCGTCTGCCCTATGCCGTCTTGAAGCGGATCCGCTGACGGCGCGCCGACACGATCGATATGGGGAAGGGATCGACCTTCCTCGACACGGCTGACCCTCTTCGGGACAGCCGCTCGCCGGCTCAGGCGGCCCCTGTCGGGGTCCCGATCCGTGCACGCACAGACGAAATGGAGCTCGCATGAACGCACCCAGCCCCGCAACGACCGCCGCCCAGCGGACCGCAGCCGGTCAGGTGCCGCTTCCCGCTACCCTCGCGCCCCGCGCTGAGGGGCCGCGTATCTACAACCTCTTCCCACTTCTCGTCGGCCGCGTGTCTGCCTGGACCGCTGAATTGCCGAGGATCGCTGCCCTCGGCTTCGACTGGGTCTATCTCAATCCCTTCCACCAGACCGGTGGATCGCGCAGCCTCTACGCCGTGGCCGATCCGGACCGCCTGGACGAGCGCTTCCGCGACCGGGACGGCACTTCGGACGATGAGCAGATTCGACGTTTCTGCGCCGCCGCCGCATCGCATGGTCTCAGTGTGATGACGGATCTCGTCATCAACCACACCGCCATGGACGGTCCGCTCGCCGCTCAACGCCCGGATCTGTTTGTGCGGGATTCTGAGGGCCAGATCGAAAGCCCCTATGCGGTCGATCCGGACGATCCGTCGATCCGTACGGTTTGGGGCGACCTCGCCGAACTCGACTATCATTCCGAAGGCGCGCGCCAGGAACTCACCGCCCTCTGGTCGGGCTACGTCAACCGCCTGCAGGATCTCGGCGTGCAGGGGTTCCGCTGCGACGCCGCGTACAAGGTCCCGGCCACGGTCTGGCGCGACCTGATCGGTGCGGCCAAGGCACTGGAGCCGGATTGCCTGTTTGCGGCCGAGACCCTTGGCTGCACCTTCGAGGAAGCCCAGTCCACCGCGGGAGCCGGGTTTGACTACCTCTTTAACAGCTTCGCCTGGTGGGACCTCAAGGCCTCCTGGGCGCTCGACCAGTACGAGCGCCTGCGCGTTATCGCGCCCTCCATCGCCTTTCCCGAGAATCACGACATGGCCCGCTTGGCCGCCCACCTCGACGGCGACGCGGCCGCCATCGCCCGTCACCTGACGGCACGCTACGCCTTATCCGCCTTCTTCTCCGCTGGTGTGCTCATGCCGATCGGGTACGAGTGGGGCTACCAGCGTGCGCTGCACGTGGTCGAGACGACGCCGGAAGCACGCGAATCAAATACTGGCGTCGACATCTCGGCTTCGATCGCGGCGATCAATGCCCTGCGGGCCGAACTGCCGGCCGCCAATGTCGAGGGTGCCCAGGCGCGGATTTCGTCACCCGACGCGGCCTACACGGCTCTGCTGCGCTTCGACACCGGACATGGCGCCTCCGCGCGCAGCGCCACGCTGGTGCTGTACAATCCGACAGAGGCATCGGTGCCGGTGGCGCCGGAAGCCCTTCTGGCCCGGACAGGTGGCATGCTCGGTGACTTCATCGATCGGACGCCGGAGGCGGAGCCCATCCAGTTTCGCCCAGGCGTTGCCCTTGCCCTGGCACCGGGAGAAGTCCGCATCCTCGCCGCGGAAAGCTTAGGCGTGAAGGCGATGCCGAAGCCGAGCACACCGACGGGTGAGGGTCGCGTCGTCATCGAGGCGGTGATGCCGGAGCTCGATGGCGGCCGGTCGGCGGTCAAGCGTGTGGTGGGCGAAAGCGTTCACGTTACCGCGGACATTTTCAGCGACGGCCACGAGATCATCGACGCCGAGATCCTGTCACGGGTCGTGGGTGAGACCGAATGGCGGTCCGACCGCCTGGTATTCATCGACAACGACCGCTGGGGCGGTCACTTCCCGCTCCTGCGCAATGCCCGCTACGAGTTCACGATCCAGGCCTGGCGAGACGGGTATTCATCCTGGGTGCGCGACACCCTGAAGAAGCGCGATGCCGGGGTCGACGTCCGACTGGAGACCATCGAGGGTGTTGCCTTCGTTCTGGGGGCGGCCGAGAATGCGGCGGATTCGGATCGCGGCCGCCTGAAGGCCCTCGTCGGCGACCTCGAGGCTCAGCCGTCCGGCTCGGCGAGCCAACTCGACGTGATGCTCGCACCTGCCAACGCGCATCTGATCCGCCAGCATGCCCCGCGCATCAACCTCTCGCGTTATCCGGTCAACGTGCCGGTCATCGCCGATCGTCTCGCGGCCCGTTTCTCGGCTTGGTACGAGATCTTCCCGCGTTCCCAATCAATGGACGTCAACCGCCACGGCACCTTCGACGACGTCATCCGGCGTCTGCCGGAGATCCGCGAACTTGGCTTCGACGTTCTGTATTTCACGCCGATCCATCCTGTCGGAAAGACCAACCGCAAGGGCAAGAACAATACCCTAAAGGCGCTGCCCGCGGATGTCGGCTCGGTCTACGCAGTCGGTTCGGAGGAGGGCGGACATGAGGCCGTTCATCCGGATCTCGGCACCCTCGACGACTTCCGACGTCTCGTTGCGGCGAGCCACGCCTACGGCATGGAGATCGCCCTCGATTTCGCGATCCAGTGCTCGCCGGACCATCCGTGGATCAAGAACCACCCGGAGTGGTTCGAGTGGCGTCCCGACGGCACCCTGAAGTTCGCCGAGAACCCGCCCAAGAAGTACGAGGACATTTCCAACGTCCATTTCTACGGTGGCGCGCTGCCATCCCTCTGGATCGAGCTGCGCGACATCGTCATGGGCTGGGCGGAACTGGGCGCCCGGATCTTCCGGGTCGACAATCCACACACCAAGCCGATCCCGTTCTGGGAGTGGATGATCGCCGAGGTCAATGCCCGCTACCCCGACGTGATCTTCCTCGCTGAGGCCTTCACCCGGCCGAAGATGATGAAGAAGCTCGCCAAGGCGGGTTATCAGCAGAGCTACACCTATTTCACTTGGCGAGACACCAAGGCAGATCTGATCGCCTATTCGACCGAGTTGGCGGGAGAGATGGGCGACTATTATCGTCCCAACTTCTTCGCCAACACGCCCGACATCAATCCGATCTACCTGCAGACCAGCGGACGGGCGGGCTTCGTCGTACGCGCAACCCTTGCCGCTACGCTGTCGAGCGTCTGGGGCATCTACAACGGCTTTGAAATGTGTGAGGCCGAGCCTTACCCGGGCAAGGAAGAATACCTCAACTCCGAGAAGTACGAGCTGAAGGCCTGGGATTACCACCAACCCGGCAACATCCGTGACCACATCATCAAGCTCAATCAGATCCGGCGCGACAACCCGGCCCTGTGGGACTTCCGCAACGTCGTCTTCACCGGCGCCTATAACGACCAGATCATCGGCTACGCGAAGGTGACGCCGGACGGGGACAACTGCATCTTCGTGCTGGTCAACCTCGATCCGCGCAACCGGCAGGAATGCACCTACGAGGTGCCGCTGTGGCTGCTCGGCCAGCCCGATGACGGGGCTGTCGAGGTCGAGGACCTGCTGCTCGGCTACAAGTTCGAGCTACGTGGGAAATCGCACCGCATCGCCCTCGATCCTGCGGAGCGCTCGGCGGTGATCTGGCGCCTTCGCGCCCCGAGCCGGGTTGCGTAAGCCGCGTGCCCGTGTCAGCAAAAAACCCGGCGGCCCAGGCGGGCCGTCGTCGTGTCGCCCGATTGTCGGCGCCTACCGAGCCGACGGACGCCGTACTCGCCAGTCTCATCGCTGTGAGTGGTACGGATGCCCCGGACACGCCCTTGAACTCGACGCATGAGGCAACGACGCGATGATCGATCGCAGCGATCCGCAATGGTACCGTGACGCCATCATCTACCAGATCCACGTCAAGTCGTTCTTCGACTCCAACAATGACGGGATCGGCGATTTCGAGGGCCTGACGCAGAAGCTCGACTATGTCCGCGACCTCGGTGTCACGGCCATCTGGCTGATGCCGTTCTATCCGTCGCCCCTGCGGGACGACGGCTACGACATCGGCGATTATCGGGACGTCAATCCGTCCTACGGCACGATGGAGGAGTTCCGGAAGTTCGTGGACGCGGCGCACGAGCGCGGCCTGCGGGTGATCACCGAGCTCGTCATCAATCACACCTCCGACCAGCATCCCTGGTTCCAGCGAGCCCGCGAGGCGCCGGCCGGTTCGCCGGAGCGCGACTTCTATGTCTGGTCGGATACCGATACGCCGTACTCGGACACGCGCATCATCTTCCTCGACACCGAGGTCTCGAACTGGACCTGGGACCCGGTCGCCAAGCAGTACTTCTGGCACCGCTTCTACAGCCACCAGCCCGACCTGAACTTCGACAATCCGGCCGTGCTCGAGGCGGTCATCGAGGTGATGCGCTACTGGCTCGACATGGGCGTGGATGGCCTGCGCCTCGATGCAATCCCCTACCTGATCGAGCGAGACGGCACGAACTGCGAAAACCTGCCGGAGACACACACGGTCATCAAGGCGATCCGCGCAGCTCTGGATGCGAGCTATCCCGACCGGATGCTGCTGGCTGAGGCCAATCAGTGGCCCGAGGAGACCGCGCAGTATTTCGGCGACGGCGACGAGTGCCATATGGCATTCCACTTCCCGCTGATGCCGCGCATGTACATGGCGATCGCCCGCGAGGACCGGCACCCGATCACCGACATCATGCGCCAGACCCCGGAAATTCCCGAGGGCTGCCAGTGGGCGATCTTCCTGCGCAACCATGACGAGCTGACCCTCGAGATGGTCACCGCCGAGGAGCGCGACTACCTCTGGTCTTTCTATGCCGCCGAGCGCCGCGCCCGCATCAACCTCGGCATCCGGCGCCGCCTCGCGCCCCTGTTGGAGAACGATCGGCGCAAGATCGAGCTGATGAAGTCCCTCGTCCTGTCGATGCCCGGCACGCCGGTGCTGTATTACGGCGACGAGATCGGAATGGGCGACAACATCTACCTCGGTGATCGCGACGGCGTGCGGACGCCGATGCAATGGTCGCCGGACCGCAACGGTGGCTTCTCGCGGGCCAATCCACAGAAGCTCTTCCTGCCTTCCGTGCAGGACCCGATCTACGGCTTCGACGCGATCAACGTCGAGGCACAGACCCAGTCGCAGACCAGTTTGCTGAACTGGACCCGGCGCATGATCGCAATCCGCAACAACTCGGTGGCGCTCGGCCGGGGCGGCATGCAGTTCCTCTATCCCTCGAACCGCAAGGTCCTCGCCTGGATCCGCGAGTTCGAGGGCGAGCGGGTCCTCTGCGTCGCCAATTTGTCCCGAGCGCCGCAGGCGGTGCAGCTCGACCTGTCGGAACTGCGCAGCGCCGTGCCGATCGAGCTGACCGGGGGCTCGGAGTTCCCGGCCATCGGCGATCTGCCATACCTGCTCACCTTGCCCTCCTACGGCTTCTACTGGTTCTCCCTAAGCGCGGCGAACACGGGCAGCATCGGCCCGCAGCCCGAATTGCCGGAACTCTTCACCCTCGTTCTCACGGGTGGCATCGAGACCTTGATGGCTGGGCGTGAGCGCACGGCCTTCGAGCGCACGGTCGCGCCGCGCTTCATTGCGACCCGTCGTTGGTTCGCCGCCAAGGGCTCGCGCATCAAGTCGGTGCAGGTCACCGACAGCGCGGCGCTGAAGGACAGCACCGGCGAGTCGAAGTTCCTCCTGCCCCGGGTCGCTGTTCACCTCTCCACGGGCGAGCGCCAGGACTATTTCGTGCCGGTGGCGGTCGATGAAGGCCGCGAAGACGAGGCCATGCTTCAGCATGCCGTGGCGCGTGTCCGCCGGGGTCCGCGCACCGGGCTGCTGCTCGGCGCGGCTGCTTCGTCGAGCTTCGCCGTTGCGATGGTCGAGAGCATGCGCGAGGGTCGCGAGATCGCCACCGAGACTGGGCGCCTCGTCTTCTCCACCACCTCCGCCTTCGATCGCGAGGTGGTGGTGGAGCCCGGCGAGATCCGGTCGCTGAACGCTGAGCAGAGCAACACCTCGATCGCCATTGGCTCGAAGATGATGCTGAAGCTGCTGCGCCGCCTGCAGACCGGGACGCATCCCGAGATCGAAGTCGGGCGCTTCCTTACTGAGACCGCGCACTTCCACAACACGCCGGCGCTCCTTGGCGTTCTTGAGCACGTCGACGCCAAGGGCACCCGTACAGCGCTCGCGGTGCTGCAGAAGTTCGTGCCGAACCAGGGCGATGCCTGGACGCTGATGCTGGAAGGCCTGCGCCGCGACTTCGACACGGTGGTGTTGGCGCCGGAGAGCGAAGCGCCGTCACCCGCGGAGGCGTTCGAGACCCACCTGCGCTGGGCGATTCTGCTCGGGCGCCGCACGGCCGAAATGCACAACGCGTTCGCGGTCGAGACCGACGACCCGGCCTTCGCGGCCGAGCCCTTCGACCACGCCGACCTATACGCCCTCGGCGACGACACGCGCCGCCAAGCGGAGCGGGCCTTCCGCGGGCTCGACGGCCTGGCAGGCCGCGGCTCCAATGCTGCGAGCACCGAACTGGCGGGCCGCCGCCACGAGGTCGAGGCGGCGATCGAGACCCTCACCGCCAGGGCACCACAGGGCGCTACGAAGACCCGCATCCACGGAGATTATCACCTCGGGCAGGTGCTGGCGGCAGAGGACGATCTCATCATCGTCGACTTCGAGGGTGAACCCTCGCGGCCGGCCGACGAGCGTCGGATCAAGTCGACACCGTTGCGGGACGTCGCCGGTATGCTGCGCTCCTTCGCGTACGGCGCCGAGACCGTCACTCGTGGGATCGCCGCGCGCTTCTCGGATTCCGAGGAGCGGGCCCGGCGGGCTTCGATCGCCTGGCGCGGCATGATCGATGCCGCCTTCCTCGACGGCTACCGCGAGGCCGTCTCGGTGAGCCGGGCCGCCGTGACCGATCCGGAGACCGAGAGCCGTCTTCTCAGGCTCTCATTGCTGACGAAGGCGCTCTACGAGGTCGATTACGAAGCCAACAATCGACCCGACTGGATCGAAATCCCCGCCCGTGGGGTTCTCAACATTCTGGATGAGATCAAGAGAGGCGTTTGAATGATGGGCATCGACGAGACGTTCGCGAGCAGGACCGGCCAAGCGTCGGGCACCTCCGGATCGGCGGACGTTACGCCCGTTGCCACCCGGGCGCCGCAATCCGCGGCGCCCGAGACCGGTTCGCTTCACCCCGACGTCATTGCCGCAATGATGGCGGCGAACCATGGCGATCCCTTCTCGGTGCTGGGTCCTCATGAGGTGGGGCCGGGTCAGTGGGAGGTACGCGCCGTGCTGCCGGAGGCGAAATCCGCGAGCCTGCTCGTGGGCAGCCAACGCATTTCCTTCGAGCGAAAACACCCGGACGGCTTCTTCGTCGCGCGCCTGCCGAGTGAGGGGCGTCCGCTCTATGAGCTATCCGTCGAAACCTGGGACGGCGTCGAGCGCTCGCGCCACGATCCGTACGGGTTCGGCTCCTCCCTGCGCCAGGAAGATATCGACAATCTGCGCGAGGTCGGCAGCAACGTCACCTATCGCATCCTGGGTGCGCAGCATCGCCCGGTCGACGGGATCGACGGTTTCCGCTTCGCGGTCTGGGCACCGAATGCCCGCCGAGTCAGCGTCGTCGGCGACTTCAATAACTGGGATGGCCGTCGCCATCCCATGCGGCTCTGGCAGAGTGGCGGCATCTGGGAACTGTTCATCCCCGGGTTGAAGGCTGGTGCGCACTACAAATACGAGATCCGTGGCGCCGACGGATCATTGCTGCCCCTTAAGGCCGATCCGGTCGCTTTCGCGGCCCAGAAGCCGCCGGAGACCGCCTCGGTTCTCCAGGGAACGAACGATCCTGCCTGGCATGATGAAAAGTGGATGGCGACGCGGGGTGAGAAGGACCCGCGCCACATTCCGATCTCGATCTACGAGGTCCATCTCGGTTCCTGGGCGCGGGTCGCCGAAGAAGGCAACCGTTACCTGACGTACCGGGAACTGAGTGAGCGCCTGATCCCCTACGTGAAGGAGATGGGCTTCACGCACATCGAGATGCTGCCGATCACAGAGTTTCCCTTTGACGGATCCTGGGGCTACCAGCCGGTCTCGCTCTTCGCGCCGACGAGCCGCTTCGGCACGCCGGACGACTTCGCTGCTTTCGTCGATGCGGCCCACGTGGCCGGCATCGGCGTGATGCTCGATTGGGTGCCGGGCCATTTCCCCCTCGACGCGCACGGCTTGGGTCAGTTCGACGGGACGCATCTCTACGAGCACGCCGACCCTCGTCAGGGCTTTCACCAGGATTGGGGCACCTACATCTATAATTTCGGTCGGACGGAAGTCTCCAGCTTCCTCGCCGCCAATGCTCGGTTCTGGCTCGAGCATTATCACCTCGATGGCCTGCGCGTGGATGCCGTCGCGTCGATGCTCTACCTCGACTACTCGCGTCGTCAGGGCGAGTGGATTCCGAACCGTTATGGTGGCAACGAAAATCTCGACGCCATCGAATTCCTACGCAAGACCAACGAGGCGACCTACGCGCACGCACCCGGCACACTGACCGTGGCGGAGGAATCCACCTCCTGGCCGGGAGTTTCGCACCCAACCTATACGGGTGGCCTCGGTTTCGGCTTCAAGTGGAATATGGGGTGGATGCACGACACCCTGAATTTCGTTTCCAAAGAGACGATTCATCGCCGCTACCACCACCACGACCTGACCTTCGGGCTGCTCTATGCCTTCTCGGAGAACTTCATCCTTCCGCTGTCTCACGACGAGGTGGTGCACGGGAAGGGCTCGCTCCTCGGCAAGATGCCCGGTGACCGTTGGCAGAAGTTCGCGAATTTGCGCGCCTATTACGGCTTCATGTGGGGGCATCCCGGTAAGAAGCTGCTCTTCATGGGTTGCGAGTTCGGCCAGGAGAAGGAATGGAACCACAACCAGAGCCTCGATTGGCACCTTCTGGAAGACGGGATGCATCAGGGCGTCAAGGATCTGATTCGCGACCTCAACCACCTCTACAAGGCGACGCCAGCCCTCCATAGCCGGGATACCGAGGCTGCCGGGTTCCAGTGGCTGGTGGCCGACGACCAGGACAACAGCGTCATCGCCTGGGCCCGGAAGGGTCGTGAGCCGGATGAAATTGCCGTGGTGGTCGCGAACTTCACGCCGGTGCCGCGGGAGAGTTACCGGATCGGCGTTCCGGTTGCCGGTTTTTATCGGGAAGCCATCAACTCGGACGCGGAGCGCTACGGGGGTTCGAACGTCGGTAATATGGGCGGCGTTCAGGCCGAAGCCGTGCCGAGCCATGGTCAGCCCTACTCGGTGTCCATGACGATCCCACCCCTGGCAACGACGATCTTTCTCCGCGAGGGGTAAGGTCGTACGTCGCGGGTCCCTTCTTCAGGGATGGGACCTGCAACCTGAGCAAACGAACAAAGCCGGCGGGTGACCCCGCCGGCTTTGTTCGTTTGCCGATAGGGCCATCGTGACTTTACGCAGCGCGGAGGCGCAAGCCGGCAGTGTTGCCAAAGGCGCGGGCGTAGAGGGACGCGTAGTTCATCGCGGCCTGATCCCAACCGAACGAGCGCGACATGGCGTGGCGACGCATGGCGTTCAGGCGCTTCTTCTGCGCGAAAGTATCGAAGGCGCGCCGGATCGCGTTCGAGAAGCCACGCGTGGAGGCCTCGCCGAAGGTGAAGCCGGTGACGCCGTCCTCCACCGTATCAGCAAGTCCGCCGGTCCGATGAACGATCGGCAGTGATCCGAAGCGCTGGGCATACATCTGCGCCAATCCACATGGCTCGAAGCGCGAAGGCATCAGCAGAAAATCGCTGCCCGCGAACATCCGGCGCGCATCCCGCTCCTCGAAGCCGACATGGACGCCGATGGAGGAGGGATGACGGCGAGCGAGGTCTCGCAATGCACCTTCGAAACGGCCTTCGCCCTGGCCGATCACCACGAGCTGACCGCCCTCGGCCACGATCGACTCGGCTGCGGCGATGCTGAGATCGATGCCCTTCTGGTGCACCAAACGGGAAACCACGGCGAAGAGGGGACCGCGCGAAACGGCCAGGCCGAACTGTCGCCGGACAGTCTCGGCGTTGGCACGCTTGCCCTTCCAATCATCGACCTCGAAACGGGCGGCAAGATGGGCGTCGGTCCGCGGGTCCCAGCTCTCGTCGATCCCATTGAGGATCCCGGCGAGGCGGCCTTGTGCGGCCCGTGTCCGTAGCAGGCCATCGAGCCCGCAGCCTGATTCCGGTGTGATGATTTCCCGAGCGTAGGTCTCGCTGACGGTTGTTACGTGCGAAGCGTAGAAGAGCCCGGCCTTGAGGAACGAGAGCTGACCGTAGAACTCGACGCCGTCCATCTGGAAGGCATCTTCGGGTACCCCGAGGCGCCCGAGGGACTCGCGCGGGAAAACGCCCTGATAGGCAAGGTTGTGAACCGTAAGGATGCTCGGCACTCGCAGTCCAGCCCATGCGAGATATGCGGGGGCAAGGGCAGCCTGCCAATCGTTCAGATGAAGAAGATCTGCGGCCCAAGCCGGGTCGATGCCCCGCGCGATTTCTGCAGCAGCGAGGCTTAGACGGGCGAAGCGGATGTCATTGTCGCCGAAATCGCCCTGCGCGTTGCCGTAGGGTGTCCCGTCGCGCTGATAGAGATCTGCATTGAGGACAACGTAGACTTGGAGCCCATCGCTGGTCTCTACGAGGCCAAGATCACAGGGCGGTACGCCCGCTTGGGCCGGCAACTGTGCGACGACCGGGATGTGATCGAACTGCTCGACGACCTGCCGGTATCCGGGAATGAGGACGCGGACATCGTAGTGCTTGCGTAGAGCTCGCGGAAGAGAGCCCGCCACTTCGCCAAGACCCCCCGTTTTCACGAAATCGGCCATCTCCGGCGTAGCGAAGAGAATGCGGGGCTGTAATTGGTGGCGGAAACGGGTCCCGTGATGGAAGTCTATGGGATTCTGCTGGTCCACCAAGCTCATCAATTCGTTCCCGCGTCGAGCGGTGGGCGGGAACGGAGAGCGAGAGCCCAGCATCGACGTCGACCTCGTGAACGCAGCGAGACGGTGATTGTTCCGTTGCGTTGCACAATTCAAGCCACGTTCAGAAACTTTCTTGGAAGGAGACGCTTCTGCCCGCTTTTCACACGCTGATGTGATGCTCGCTGCGACCGTCAGCTCCAGCCTCTGATGAGCATCAGGCCTTCATTGGCCTCGAGCACCAAATCGTTGGCGTGCAGGCTGCTGGCTCGGTCCGTGTGGGTGGAAAGGAGAACGGTCCATGCGCCACCATATGCCCCCGTATCGCTGACGGTTTGTGGCGATGCACTAAAGTTTAGCAGGATGCGGAGCGTCGTATCAGCGTCATGCCGCTCATAGGCAAAGACGAACGCATTCGATGAAGGCAGGCTGCGAAATCCTCCCGTCGAGAGAGCCGTATAGTCCCGGCGGAGGCGCAGGAGGCGACGGTAGAGGGTGAGGAGCGATCGGGCATCGTCGCACTGGAGCTCGACGTTCCGGGCTACCGCATCCGCGCTGAGGGGGAGCCAAGGCTCGCCCACGCTGAAACCCGCATTGGGTGAGTCGTCCCACTGCATCGGCGTGCGTTCGGGATCACGGCCGTGGCCTGGCTCGTTGCGCTCCCAGGGATCCTGGACCCGGTCTGGCGGAATGGGCACGTGGGCGAGGCCTATCTCGTCACCGTAGTAGAGCGTCGGCGTGCCGCGCAGGGTCAACAGAAGCATCGCCGCGATGCTGGCCTGTGCGGCACCGACCCGTGCCGCGATCCTGGGTTGATCATGGTTGCCGAGCACCCAATTCGGCCATCCGCCGGGGGGAAGGGCGTCCTCGTAGGCGACGACGAGTTCGGCCACCGAGCGTGCGTTCCAGGGCGTTTGAATGAGTTGGAAGTTGAAGGGCAGATCGACGCCTGCCAGATCGGCGCCATAATACGCTACGAGTCGCTCAACGGGCAGGTAGATCTCGCCGATCAGAACGCGATCACCGTAGGGTGCGAGTACGGCCCGCATTTCTGCGATGACATCGAAGATCTCGGGGCGATCCGCGGAATAGACCTGAGTGAAGCGATTGATCTCGGCCTGCCCCGAGGTGAAGCCCGGATTGGCAGGATTATCGCGGAAGCCCTCATCCTTCATCAGGTGCCAAATCACGTCGACACGGAAACCGTCGACACCGCGGTCGAGCCAGAAGCGGAGGACGTCGTGCATCGCCGCGCGAACCTCCGGGTTGCGCCAGTTCAGGTCCGGCTGCTCGCGCAGGAAGGCATGGTAGTAGTACTGCCCCGTCGCTGCGTCTCGGCTCCAGGCGGGGCCGCCGAAATTGCTGATCCAGTTGTTGGGCGGACCACCATCGGGGGCGGGATCGCGCCAGATGTACCAATTCCGCTTCGGGCTCGTGCGCGAAGCGCGGCTGTCCACAAACCACGGATGGGCGATCGAGGTGTGGTTCGGGACGAAATCGAGGATGACCTTGAGCCGCCTGAAATGGGCTTCCGCCACCAGAGCGTCGAAGTCCTCCAGTGTTCCGAACAAGGGGTCGACGCCACAATAGTCCGCGACGTCGTAACCGAAATCCGCCATCGGAGAGGGATAGAACGGCGAGATCCAGACAGCATCGACGCCGAGCCAGGCGAGATAGTCGAGACGGCGGGTGATCCCGCGCAGATCCCCGATCCCGTCCCCGTCGCTATCCTGGAAGGAGCGCGGGTAGACCTGATAGACGGTGCCGCTCTTCCACCAGACCGTATCCGCCATGCAATCCTCCGCCGACGCGCCCCGGTCGCGTTCGGGTTGGACCCTAGCTGCAGACGGCACTTCGCGCGACCCGCTCGGATTGAGAGGCGTTCAGACAATATTCGAACGTGGTGTGGTCTCATTCCCGAACGGTTTGGCTGGGACTGTCGGACACCATGACGCAGGTTTGTGTTCCAGGGGAGCTCTGTGGTCTCGATGGGGCGCCAGTAGGGCACGCTCGGGCAAGCAAAGTACCCCATCCTAAAGCGGTACCGAATTCGCAGCATTGGTGGAGTGCGAGAATGGGGCTCCGGGGCGAGGATCGAACATCAGACTAGAGAAAGATCGCGAGCTCGGTACGGCCCATGCTGCACCGGTTGGCGAGACGAAACGAAGGGGACCGAGCCGAACGCAGAACTGGAATGCTCGAGAGCATGATAGCCCCAGGGTTGTCATCCTGGCGGCGGCTTCCAAGTCTGACGGCCGAGAAGGGGGGACTAAGACGTGCTGAACGACAAACTCATCGGACGAGACAATTCCGACGTCACCACATCGATGGAGGCTTCGGAGATGACTCTACGAGGGCCCTCGCCAATGTTGCGAGAACGCACCCGACCACTGCACAAGCCGTCCGGCGATGATGTAGCGGACCTGCGGGAGGCCATCCTGGCCAAGCTGGTCTATGCCATCGGAAAGACGCCCCGGACTGCACGTGAGCGTGACTGGTTCGCCGCGACCGCCCTCGCCCTGCGTGACCGGGTCGTCGATGCTTGCCACGATGCGGATGGGTCGATTCCCAACAAGCGGGTCTATTACCTATCCCTGGAATTCCTCATCGGTCGTCTTCTCTCCGATGCCATGAACAATCTCGGCCTCGTCGAGACCACCCGGACGGCCCTGCGCGAACTTGGCGTGGAACTGGGCAACGTGGAGGCGGCGGAGCCGGATGCCGCGTTGGGGAACGGCGGCCTCGGACGTCTCGCCGCCTGCTTCATGGAAAGCATGGCCAGCTTGTCGATCCCCGCTATCGGATACGGGATTCGCTACGATCACGGCCTCTTCCGGCAATCCCTGGAGGACGGATGGCAGAAGGAAGCCCCGGAGACCTGGCTCGCCGAGGGCAACCCTTGGGAATTTCCGCGGCCGGAGGCGACCTACACGATCGGTTTCGGTGGCCACGTCACCATGTCGTCGGTCTCCGAAGGCGTGATCCGTCGCCATTGGCATCCGGCCGAAACGGTACGGGCGGTGGCACATGACGTGCCGGTCGTCGGGTGGCGCGGACGCCATGTGAATACGCTGCGTCTCTGGAAGGCCGAAGCCCACGTGCCTGTCGAGCTGGCTCAGTTCAATGGCGGAGACCATGTGGGTGCCGTTTCAGCGCGGGCTCGCGCTGAAGCAATCTCTCGCGTGCTTTATCCGAGCGACTCGTCCGCCGAGGGCCAGGAGCTGCGCCTGAGGCAGGAATACTTCTTCACCTCCGCCTCGCTGCAGGATCTGGTGCGCCGGCATGCAGCCGAGCGCGGCGATTTGCGTTCGCTGCCCGACCATGCCGCAATCCAGCTCAATGATACGCATCCCGCCATCGCGGTGCCGGAGTTGATGCGCCTCCTCCTCGAGGATCATGGCTTCAACTGGGAGGATGCCTGGCACGTCACGACGCACACTCTCGGCTATACGAACCACACGCTTCTTCCCGAGGCGCTGGAGACTTGGCCGGTCGAGTTGATGGAGCGCGTGCTGCCGCGGCATATGCAGATCATCTACCTAATTAACTGGATGCACCTTGAAGAGCAGGGCAAGCAGGGCCGTGGTTCTGCCGAGAAGCTCGCTGCCGTGTCACTCATCGACGAAACCCATGGCAAGCGGGTCCGCATGGGCCATCTTGCATTCTTGGGAGCCCGCCGCGTGAACGGCGTGTCTGCGCTGCATACCGATCTGATGCGCTCGACGGTGTTCAAGGAGCTCCACGCCCTCGACACGGACAAGATCGTCAATAAGACGAATGGGATTACCTTCCGGCGCTGGCTCCACAACGCCAATCCGGAACTCACAGCCCTCGTTGTCGAGGCAGTCGGGCCTGAGGTGCTCGATACGCCCGAACTGCTCACCGGCTTGGCCGATGTCGCATCCGATGCGAACTTCCAATCCCGCTACGCGGCGATGCGCCGTGCGCGGAAGGCGGCACTCGCGCAGGTGGTGGCCGATCGCACTGGTGTCGCGATCGATCCGTCGGCCCTCTTCGACGTACAGATCAAGCGCATCCACGAGTACAAGCGCCAGCTCCTCAACGTGATCGAGACCGTTGCCTTGTATCAGGCGATCAAGGCTGACCCGACGGCCGACTGGACGCCGCGCGTGAAGATCTTTGCCGGGAAGGCGGCACCGAGCTACGTCCAGGCCAAGCTCATCATCAAGCTCGCCTGCGACGTCGCCAAGGTGGTGAACGCCGACCCGGACGTGGCGGGCCGCCTGAAAGTGGTCTTTCTGCCGAACTACTCTGTGAGCTTGGCGGAGGCGATCATCCCCGCGGCCGACCTCTCCGAGCAGATCTCTACGGCCGGCATGGAGGCCTCCGGTACCGGCAACATGAAGCTCGCCCTCAACGGCGCGGTGACGATCGGTACCCTCGATGGCGCCAACATCGAGATCCGTGACCATGTGGGCGCGGACAACATCTTCATCTTCGGCCTCGATGCGGCCGGGGTGCAGGCTCGGATGGCGGAGTCGAACTACGCTGAGGCGGCTATCGCCGCTTCGCCCCGCCTGAAAGCCGCCCTTGACCTCATCGAGGCTGGAGGCTTTTCGCCCGAGGAGCCAGGCCGTTTCGGACCGATCGTCGATGACCTGCGCCACAACGATCGTTATCTCCTCACCGTCGATTTCGACGATTACTGGCGCGTTCAGCGCTCGGTCGATCAGGCCTGGAACGATCCGAAGGCTTGGTGGCGTACGGCCATCCTCAACACCGCTCGGATGGCGTGGTTCTCATCCGACCGCTCCATGCGGGAATATGCAGAGGAAATTTGGCGGGTTCGGCTCAGCTGATCTGCCCAGTGCGCCCGGCTCCCGAGATGGGGCCGGGCAGGTCGCGGCTGCAATCTAGAAATGACTGAGCCGCATCCCCGGGGGAATGCGGCTCATTTCGTTTGATCGCCTCAGCGGGGTCGGGGGCCAAGCTAGATCCCGGCGTCGATCAGGATCGGATGGCACCGGGCCCCGGTGGTGGCGGCGAGTACCTCCACGGCTCCGACGGTCGAGGCATCCCCCGCGACGTGAACCACGTCTGTGCTCCGCAGTGATGGCAGGTGTGCTGTGAGGGGCCCCGGGCGAACTTCGGGCGGACGTTGACGGGTGCGGTCGGAGACGGTGACGATTTTGGTGACGCCGGTCGCGCGCAACCAATCGAGCGCCGGTCGCATGTAAAGGTCGAGTGGATTGCGCGCCCCGACCACCAGGATGATTTCACGGGCCGGTTCGATGTAGCGCGCTGCATGGGCAATGGACCAGATCGGTGCAAAGCCGGTCTCGGAAGCAACAAGAACGAGGCGTCCGCCCCCTGCACGGTAGAAGCCGCGACCGACGGGCCCTTTCACCTTCACCGGGTGATCGCACGCGAGAGCTTCCACCAATTCGTGGCCGAGACCGAAGCCGTCGCGGTCCTGGCGCAGGTGGAACACCAACTCGTTGAGTTCCGCCGATCCGTCGACGCGCAGGGTCGGGCTCAGGGTGACGGGCGCGAAATTTTCGAATGTGACGTCGAGCCCGTGACCCGGTTCCAGGGCAAGCCGACGGGTGATCGTCACGACGACTTGGAAGGTATGCGGACCAAGGGGGGTGATCTCGGTGACCGTGCCGGTCCGCTTCTGCACGGCGGTCGGTCGACTCGGCAGCACCAGGCGAGAGGGTGGATCGATGGCAGCTGCGCGAGGCAGCGAAAGCTTGATAGCCTCACCACGATGGGCGCGGCTCTGAGCCCGGCGTGGGGCAGGGCCAGCGCCCTGGCCACCGGCTCCAGGCGTGGCAGCGATCATCCCATCGGCAAGAGCGGCTTCCAGCGGGGTGTCACCGGTGGAAACGCGCACGGACTTGCCGTTGACGACGAGCGAGCAGCGGGTGCTCATGGTCGTCCTTCAGGTGTGGGGAATGGAGTGGGTGCGTCGCGGAGGTGTCGCTGAGCGACGCCTCGTCTCAGCGCGGTTCGTGGAGCAGATGGTCGACCAGGGCGGCCCAACGGTCGCGGACCGCCTGTGCCTCCGGCGACAGTGGCTCGGCGCCATCGATCCGGCTGATGCAGGCGCGGAGCCGGTCGACCTCGCGACGTTCAGCCCCCAGTACGGCTTTCATGACCGCAACCTCGGCCTTGAGCCGCGACACCTCACCTGCCGGTGCCGTACCGGACGTCGCGACTGCGATGGGTGCGGCAGCCGGAACCTCAGGAACCACCGCGACATCCGGCGCCGCGCGAAGCGGACGCGCCATCAAGCGTCGGACCAGACCGGTGTCGATCTCGTCGTCCACGATCCGCAACGCAGCCTGCGCCATGACCCCATCTCCCTCGGCCAGCGCGTTGCGCTTTGCCGCCCGCACATCAACTCGAAGCTGAGGATGCCGGATCATGGTTAAGGGAGGTTTAACTGGATGCGATGGTTTGCACGCATCCGACTAATCTGACTCAGGCAGCTTCGGGCGCCGCACCGAGCAACTGCCGAGCTTGAAGCATCGACATCGGTTCGCCGAAGGCGAAACCTTGCGCATATTCACAGCCCAGTTCGAATAGGATCTGTGTGTCGACTTCCGACTCGGCGCCTTCCGCAATGATCGACAAGCCGAGTTCCTGTGCCATCTTGACGATCGATCGTAGGATGGCGGTCTGACCCGTCGCGATCTGGCGTACGAAGGATTGGTCGATCTTGATCGTGTCGAAGGGGAAGCGCTGCAGATAGGAGAGGGCCGAGTAGCCAGTGCCGAAATCATCCAGGGACAGGCCGGCTCCAAGGTCGTGAATGCGGTGAAGCATCTGCGCTGCGTATTCCGGATTCTCCATCACCAGGCTCTCGGTCATCTCCAGCTTCAAAGAGCGAGGGATAACTCCTGAACGGGCGAGGATCGTTTTCACGTCATGCAAGAGGTCGTGGCGGAGGAGCTGTCGTGAGGAGATGTTGACGGAGGCGAAGATCGGCGGTTCCACATCGAGGGAACGCTGCCAAGCTGCCAACTCGAGAGCGGTTCGCTCCAAGGCGAAGATACCAAGATTGACGATGAAGCCGCTTTCTTCCGCGATCGGCAGGAAGGTCGCGGGACCAATGCGGCCGAGCTTCGGATGGTCCCAGCGCAGGAGCGTCTCGAAACCCGCGACGGTGCGGTCCTCCAGCCGGACAATCGGCTGGAACAGCACCTTCATCTCGTTGCGATCCAGCGCCCGGCGCAGATCGGCTTCCAGCATCAAGCGATCGCTGCGCTCGTTACGCATGGTGGCGCGGAACACTTCGGTGCGATCCCCACCGCCGCGCTTGGCTTGGATCATCGCCATCTCGGCGTTCTTGAACACCTCTTCCCGCTTCAGATTCGCACCACCCTCGTAGAGGGCGAGACCGACAGAGACCGTCAGAAAGATTTCGCGATCCGCATAGGTGATTGGTGTCGCGATCGCTTTGCGGATCATCTCCGCGAACGCGAGAATGCGGTCCGGCTCGCGTTCGGAGATCAGGATCAGGGCGAACTCATCGCCCGCGACACGGGCCAGGGTATCCTGTGGGCGGAGGAGGCGTCCGAGTCTACGCGACAGTGTCAGAAGGATCGAGTCACCGGCCGACAGACCGATGGCGTCGTTGATGGCCTTGAACCGATCGATGTCGAGGACGATCGTCGTCGGCCGTAACCGGGCATCCTGGCTGGCGAAAGCCAGCGCCGCATCGAGGCGATCATAGAAGAGTTCGCGGTTCGGCAGACCCGTGAGGCTGTCATGCACCGCATCGTGGAGAAGCCGCTCCTCGGCCGTCTTCACCTCGGTGACATCGCTGATCGTGCCGACGACCCGGATCACCTCTCCGTCCGAACCAATCACGGGCCGTGCCTTGAGGCGATACCAATAGTACGGGCCGGCCGTCGAGCGCAGGCGGAAATCGTGTACGATACGGCCACGGCGTTCCTCGATGACTGTGTCGAGGGCAGCCGAGTAGCGCTCGACGTCGAACGGATGGACCAAGCTGAGCCAGTTGGCCGCAGGGCCTTCGAGGGCACCGCGTTTCAGACCAAGCTGTCCCTCGATTTCCTGACCGGCAAAGACCCGGTCACCCGGTACGTCCCAGTCGAACACCACGTCCCCTGCGCCGGTAAGGGCCAATGCGCGACGCTCGGTGTCAGAGACAAGAGCGTGGGTCAGGCCACCGCCGGCGAACGCATGCTGCATCACGGTGAAGCCGATCAGCATGACGATCAGTACGAGGCCGCCGATGAGGGCCGGTTGTACCAGGTCGCTGCTGATCTGCCCCGTGATCGCGAACCCTGCAGCCACCACCCAGACGAGAAGCAGGCACCAAGTAGGCACCAGCAGGATGGCGCGGTCATAACCGTTGTGCGCTGCGAGATAGACGATCAGCAGCAGGCCGACCCCGGCCACCGCCGCAATGGAAATGCGGGCGACACCCGCCGCCACAGGCGGATCGAAGACTGCGAGGCCCACCAAGCACGCCAGGAACAGAAGCCAGATGATCGCCACGTGGCTGTAGCGGACGTGCCACCGGCTGAGATTCAGATAGGCGAACAGGAAGACCAGCAGCGTCGCGCCGAGAACCGCTTCCGTCGAGGCGCGATAGACACGCTCGGCAACCT
Organism: Methylobacterium sp. V23; assembly: GCF_002917135.1. NCBI lineage: Bacteria > Pseudomonadati > Pseudomonadota > Alphaproteobacteria > Hyphomicrobiales > Methylobacteriaceae > Methylobacterium > Methylobacterium sp. V23. Next base: position 66,965 of record NZ_PDHT01000002.1, on the reverse strand, counting down.
CGGTGATGGGAAACACGCGCTGCAGGAAACCGAAATCGATCGACGCGTAGGCCAGCACGGCCCAAGCCAGGGACGCGGCGGCAGGAAAAATGATCGCGCCCTTCACGACGAAGATGATCGTCAGGAAGAGGGCGAGGAGACCCGCAATGCCGATAATAATGCCCTTGTACAGGGTCAGGCCGTTGGCCTTCTTGCGATAAGCTTCCTGATCCCAGAGGTACACTTGTGGGATGTTCGGGCCTCGGAGCTCGGCCACGTAGGTTACCGTCGCACCGGGATCGAGGGTGATGACGAACTGATCGGCTTCCGGGTTCTCGTCGCGCTCCGGCCGAATGCCCTGGCTCGCCGTGATGGCGGCGATGCGCGAGCCTCCGAGATCGGGCCAGACAACACCCGAACCCACGAGGCGAAAATGCGGGGCGACGAGGACTCGATCCACCTGCTCGTCGGTATCGTTGGTCAGGGCGAACACCATCCAGTCAGGGCGGGCGCCCGTCTCACGGGCCTTGACCACGATGCGGCGGACGATCCCGTCCTTGCCCGGAGCGGTGGAGATCTGAATCAGGTCGCCATCGGAGCGATAGCGCTCGATCATCGGTGTGAGATCGATGACGGGCGCGTCGAGCGTGACGCGGACCGCCTCGACGGCCTGCGCCGGTCCTCCGACGATCAGGGCACTGAGCAGTGCCGCAGCGAGGGCGGCTAGGACGAGGGCGAATCTACGCAACGGGCGAGTGTTCCGGCCGGGCGAGGCATGATCGATGGAAACAGGCGACGGGAGACGGCTCAGCTGTGCATCCAGTCGTATCGGTGGGGGCCTCGACGAGCAAGGCAAACGGTTGCCTTGCGCGACGGCGTTCACCGGTTGTGAACCGTGGCGCCGACGAGGTTCGATCGCCCGCCTTTGCGGCCAAAACAAGCCGCAAAGGCCAAGCTCACGCCGCCTTCAACGCCGCTGTGATGCGGTCGAGCGTCGGAAGCTTCTTGATCGGGCCGATGGCGGCGAGGGTTGGGGCGCCCTTCAGCAGGCGTCGGCCAGCTTGGCGGACGTCGTCGACGGTGACCGCGTCGACCTTCGCGATGACCTCGCTGGCTGGAATAACCCGGCCCCAGGCCAGGATCTGTCGGGCGTTGCGTTCGATTCGGCCACCAGGGGTCTCCAAGGCGGAGAGCAGCGCGACCTTCAGCTGGGCCTTCGCCCGCGCGACTTCGATCGTGTCGGCATCCGCCGCGGCACGGATCGTGGCGTCCAGCGTCACGTCCATCAGCTCGGCGAGGTCACCCCCGGATGTACCGGCGCCAATTCCGAACACACCACAATCGTAGAACGCCCAATGAAAGGATTGGATCTCGTAAGCCAGGCCTCGCGTTTCGCGCACCTCGTGCCACAGCCGCGAGGTCAGGCCGCCACCGAGCACCTGTGCGAAGATGTGAAGCGCGTAGTAATCGTCGTCGCGAAACGACAGGCCTGGCAGGCCGAGCACGACGTTGGCTTGCTCGAGCTTCTTCGGCAGCCGCTTCTCGCCACCGCCATAGACCCCCGGGACTGCTTCCGGCGGCTGCGTCGGCTTCAGATCACCGAAATAGCGTGAAGCCGATTCGACGATCTGGTCATGGCCGATGGCGCCCGCCGCCGCCAGGACGATGCGGTCGGGGGTATATTCCCGCGCGATGTAGGCCTCGATCGCTGCTCGGTCGAAGCTGTTGATCGTCTCGGGCGTGCCAATGATCGGCCGCCCCATTGGCTGATTCGGAAAGGCCGCCTCGGTGAACGCCTCGTAGACGACGTCGTCGGGGGTATCCTCGATCGCCGCGTATTCCTGCAGGATCACGCTCTTCTCACGCGCAAGTTCGCCGGAATCGAAGACCGAATTGGTGAGGATGTCTCCGATCACGTCGAGGGCAACGCCTGCATCTTCGCCAAGCACCCGCGCGGTGTAGCTCGTTCCCTCGGCACTCGTTGCGGCATTGATGTCGCCGCCGACATTCTCGATGTCCTCGGCAATGCGGCGGGCGGACCGGGTCTTCGTACCCTTGAAGGCCATATGCTCGATGAGGTGGCTCAGACCGCCCTCGTCGGCGCGTTCGTGGCGCGAGCCGGCTCCGACCCAGACGCCAAGCGTCGCCGTCGCCACGCCCGGCATCGCCTCGGTGACCACGGTGACACCGTTGTCGAGCTTGGTGATCTTGAGATCGGGCGAGGCGCCGTGGGTGGCGAAATGTTGGTTCATGAGCGATTACGCTCCCTTGGTGATGCGGGCGCGCTCGCGGATGAAGGTTTCGACCGCCGCCTGATCGTTGGCAACGCGCGAAAAGGTCTCCTTGCGATCCATCAGGTCGGCGAGGTGCGGCGGAAGTTCAGGCCGCCGCCCGCCGATCGCCTTGGCGACGGCGTCGGGGAACTTGGCAGCGTGAGCTGTGGCCAGCGCCACAACCGGCGTGTGTGGGTCCTGACGCAGGAGCTTGCGCGCTGCATGAATGCCGATGGCGCTGTGTGGATCGATGACGTGTCCAGTCTCCGCATGGGTGCGGGCGATCTCAGCCATGACCTCAGGCTCGGAGACGGCAGCGGCATCGAACTCGCCGCGTACGGTCTCGAGGACGGACGGATCGAGATGGAAGCCGCCCGACTGCTTTAGCCCGGCCATGAGCCGCGCAAGGCTCGTAGAATCGCGTCCCAAGGCTTCGAACAGCAGGCGCTCGAAGTTCGAGGAGATCTGGATATCCATCGAGGGCGAGGTGGTCGGTTGCACCCCGCGGACCTCGTACGCGCCGTGCTCGAGGGTGCGAGCCAAAATGTCGTTGGCATTGGTGCCGATCATGAGGCGCTCGATCGGCAGGCCCATGCGCTTGGCGACCCAGCCGGCCAGGATGTCCCCGAAATTCCCGGTCGGGACCGCGAAGGAGATCGGACGGTGAGGAGCGCCGAGGGCCACGGCCGAGGTGAAGTAGTAGACCGCCTGTGCGGCGACTCGGGCCCAATTGATCGAATTGACGCCCGACAGCCGAACGTCGTCGGCAAAATCCGCGTGTTGGAACAGGGCTTTGACGATGTTCTGACAGTCGTCGAAATTGCCGTCGATGGCAATGGCGTGGACGTTGTGTGCCCCGACCGATGTCATCTGACGACGCTGGACCTCGGACACGCGCCCTTCTGGGAACAGGATGAAGATATCGACCTGATCGAGGCCGCGGAACGCCTCGACCGCGGCGCTGCCGGTATCGCCCGATGTGGCGCCGACGATGGTAGCCCGTGCGCCGCGGGCACGCAGGACATGGTCCATCAGGCGCCCGAGCAGCTGCATCGCGACGTCCTTGAACGCGAGCGTCGGGCCGTGGAAGAGCTCCAGCAGAAACAGGTTGTCGTCGAGCTGGGTAAGGGGGCAGACGGCCGGGTGCCGGAAGGTCGCGTAGGCCTCCTCGATCATCCGATCGAGGTCCGCATCGGCGATCTCCCCGTCGATGAGGGGGCGCAACACGGTCTTGGCCGCATCGGCATAGCGCAGGCCTGCCAGTGCGGCGATCGTCGGTTTGGCGATCTGCGGCCAGCTTTCGGGCACGTAGAGGCCGCCGTCGCGGGCGAGGCCGGCGAGAAGGGCATCGGAAAAGCTGAGGGGTGCCGCGGCGCCGCGGGTCGAGACGTGAAGCAAGGGGGCCTCCGGGAAGGCGCCCCGTCTACACGATGTCGGCGGGCGTGTCGAAAGTCTCGGGGCGGGTCAGGCTTTGCTGCCGGGCGCCTTGACCAGACGGCATCCCGTGATTCGCCAGGCGCCGTCCGACTGTTTCTCCAAGCTGTAGAGAGCAGCCCAGTCGGCCCCGTCCTCGTCCTGCAAGGTGACGCCGAGGGCCACGCCGTCGTCACCGGCATCCTCGATGCGATCCACACTAAATCGCCGGTTTCGGTAGACGGCGCCGTATCCCTGTTTGACCATCGCGATGAAGGTTTCGGGTGAGGGAAACAGCCCCTGGATCGCAGGGGCGGCCTGAGCATAAGCGGTGGCCGCATCGTCTCGACGGAAGGCGTCGATCTGGCGTTCCACCGTGGCCTTTGCCGCATCCCGCGCGGCGGCATCCACCGCAATAGCGGCCGAAGGCATGAACATCAGAGTAAAAAACAGCAGGACGGTGCGCATGGGGCCCACTCCGTATCGTGACCGTTCACCCGGAGGCTAGCGGGATCACCGGCGCAGCTGAAGCAAGTACTCGGCCGCATGCGTCACGATTGCGCGGGTGGCAACTCGTCGTGAAGTCGACGCCAAGCGAAGACACTGAACACGCCGACGAGGCAGGCTGCAATTCCAAACCACGTGAAAGCGTATTGCAAATGGTTATTCGGAAGATCGACCCGAAGCTGCCCACCCTTCGGCCAGCCGCCGGGATTTGGCGTGGCATCTGCTTCGACGAGGTAGGGTCGAGGGTCGGTGAGACCGCGGGAAGCGCTGATCCCAGCGATGTCGCGGTTGAACCATTCATTCCGCACCGGATCCGGCGCCGGCACGAACATCGTCCGTGGCTCTGATCCGCGAAGTATCCCAGTCACGGTGGTGATGCCGTCGACCTGGCCGGCCGCGCGATTCGCGGGCGCCTTCAACTCGGTGGGCACGAAGCCGCGATTGATCAGGATGGAGCCACCATTCTCAAGGAGAAAGGGTGTCAGGACGTAGTAGCCCTGCAGCGCCCGTCCTGGCACCTCGCCCGCGGCGAGCCCGTGGACCAGCGTCTCGGCTTCGTGCCGAAACCGCCCCGTGACACGGACACGTCGAAACTCGTCCCGGGCTTGATCCCAACTCTGCGTCGGGGGAAGCGCGGCTGGCGGCTCAACCTTCGATCGCGCCAGGATGCGGGAAATCAGGGCTTCCTTCTCTCCCTTGCGCTCAAGCTGCCAGACTCCAAGACCGAGGAGGATCGCGAGGCAGATCAGTGAGACGAGGCCGGGCGCCAGGATACTGCGCCAGGCGCCGGGACGAAGTGTCGGAGCCATGATTAGCGGAAGCGCCCTTGCTCGGCCTTATTGGTAAATTGCAGGGCCGCGAGGACACCCTTGAGTGGCCGCACCAGCAGAAGACTGAGTCCGATCGACAGGGTGCCCGCCACCAGGGCATGCACCCAGATCGGCGGCTCATAGGTAACCTCCATCCAGAGCGCGAGCCCCACGACTACGATGCCGACGATCGACATCACGAAGAAGGCCGGCCCGTCTCCCGAATTAAAACTGCCGTAGTCGAGACCGCAGACCTCGCAGGATGGGCGGAACGTGAGGAAGCCGTCGAACATGTGCCCCTCGCCGCAACGGGGACAACGGCCGCGCAGGCCGGCGGATATGGGGGAAGGCTTCGGCCGCGATGGGTCCAAGATCGATCACTCCTCGTACGGCGCTGCGCCGTGCCACTCCATATGGGCATGGACTATGTGCGCGGCAGGCGCGACCATGAAAAAGGGCGGCTCACGCCGCCCTCTTCAACACTGCCCTACGGACCAAGCCGGGCTCAGTGAGCTGCGTGACCGACCCCCGCACCCCAGACATAGATCGACGCGAACAGGAACAGCCAGACTACGTCAACGAAGTGCCAGTACCAGGCGGCGAACTCGAAGCCGAGATGCTGGCGGGTGGTGAACTGACCGAGATAGGCGCGGTAGAGACAAATCGCGAGGAAGATCGTCCCAATGATGACGTGAAAGCCGTGGAAGCCTGTCGCCATGAAGAAGGTCGACGAGTAGATGCTGCCCGAGAAACCGAAGTGGGCGTGCGCGTACTCGTAGGCCTGGCAGGCGGAGAACAGGACGCCGAGGATGATCGTCAGCCAAAGGCCGTACTTCAAGCCCTTCCGGTCATCGTTTAGCAGGGCGTGGTGCGCCCAAGTGATCGTCGTACCGGAGGTGAGAAGGATTAGAGTGTTGAGCAGCGGCAGGTGCCACGGGTCGAACGCCTCGATACCCTTCGGCGGCCAGGTACCCCCCGTGAAGTCGACGCGCGAGGCCTGGATCGGATCGGCGGCATAGAGCGCGGCTTCGAAATAGGCCCAGAACCAAGCAACGAAGAACATCACCTCGGAGGCGATGAACATGATCATGCCGTAGCGGTGGTGCAGCTGAACGACGCGGGTGTGGTCGCCCGTGTTGGCCTCATGCACGACGTCCTTCCACCAAGCGAACATGGTGTAGAGCACGCCGAGGAGGCCGGCGCCGAAGATGTAGGGGCCAGGGGTGAGCGTGCCGATCTGAAGGCTCTTCATCCAGAACACGGCGCCGAAGGCCATCAGGAAACCCGAGAAGGCACCGATCAGCGGCCAGGGACTGGGGGCCAGAATATGGAAGTCGTGATTTTTGGCGTGCGCCTCGGCCATTGAACTCTTCTCCTACCCCCGACCTCCGGACCGTCGCCGGCCCTCGATCCACTGATTGCGTCTTCCCGACCGGGTTGCCCCGGATTGTTGTGGCAAACCCTTACCCAGGGTCGTGCGCTGTTGTCACGCTTGTGCCATCAAAAATTCGACTTCGTCCCCGTGCCGCCCGTTGTCGCAAGCGCGGCCGTGGGCTGACCGTTCTTCGAGGCGAAATACGTGTAGGAGAGCGTCATCTCAGACAGATGCGCGGTATTCGAGTCCTTGCGGACCTCAGGGTCAATGTAGAACACCATGGGAAAATCCATCGTCTCACCCGGCTGCAGGGTTTGCTCGTTGAAGCAGAAACACTGCACCTTGACGAAGAAGCTTCCCATGAGACCCGGCTGCACGTTGAAAGTGGCGATGCCTGTAGAAGGCGTGCTACCGGTGTTCTTCACGCGGAAAAAGACGGTCTTCGTCTCGCCGAGTCGGGCTTCGACCTTCGGCGACTCGGCCTGGAAGCGCCAGGGCAAGCTCGACGACACGTTCGTGTCGAAGTGGACCACCATGCTGTCATCGATCGCCGCAGCAGTCGGAGCAAGACCTGTACGCGGCGTGCCGTCATAGCCGGTCGCCTTGCAAAACATGTCGTAGAGTGGCACCGACGCGAACGCGAGCCCGATCATCCCGAAGGCGAGGCCCGCACAGGCGAAGGCCGTCACGCCGGCCTTGCGGCCAACGCCACGCGGCGGTGCATGTCTGGGGTCGACCATCAGAAGCGTCTCCGTTGTCCGGTGCAATCAGATCGGACGGTTGAGGACCTGTGGCCCAAGCTTCGCGATCGTCAGCACGTAGAAGATGGTCACCAGCGCGAACAGGACGGTCGCGATGGCAATGGAGCGCTTGCGCCGACGCTGCGATTCCGCGGGCGTCAACGGTCGTGGCGTTCCGGGAAGGCCAGGGCGATCGCTCACAGGCTCACCGCGCGGAAGAGGCCGAGGCTCTGCTCCGCGAGCAGGGCCGCGAACATCAGGAAGAGGTGCAAAATCGAAAATCCGAACATGCCCATGGCGGCCTTGCGCTCCGGCTCGCCCTCGCGATTGCGGAAGACGTGGACGCTGAAAGCCAGCATCCCGAGACCGCCCAGCAGCGCGGTGATCGCGTAGAGCCATCCGCCGAAACCGAGGGCGACAGGCGCGAGTCCGAGGGGGAAGAGCAGCATCGAGTAGCCGATGATTTGACGACGCGTTGAATCCGGGCCGGCGACGTTTGGCATCATGGGGATGCCCGCCTTGGCGTAGTCGGCGGACTTGATGAGGGCCAGAGCCCAGAAATGCGGCGGCGTCCAGATGAAGATAATCATGAAGAGGACCAGCGACTCGACGCCGATGGTGCCGGTGACGGCCGCCTGACCGACCATCGGGGGGAGGGCGCCGGCAGCACCTCCGATGACGATGTTCTGCGGCGTCGCGCGCTTCAGCCACATCGAATAGACCACGGCGTAGAACACGATGGTGAAGGCTAGGAGCCCGGCCGCCACCCAGTTGGAAGCGAGACCGAGGACCAACACCGAGCCGACAGACAGCACGATGCCGAATGCCAACGCCTCATCCGGTCGGATGCGCCCATCCGGGATCGGACGCTTTGCGGTCCGGGTCATCACCGCGTCGATGTCCGCGTCCCACCACATGTTCAGGCAGCCCGAGGCGCCTGCGCCGACAGCGATCATCAGCAGTGAGATGGAGCCGACCACCGGCTGGATATGGACGTTCGAGACCACCATGCCGACGAGCGCGGTGAAGATGACAAGGATCATCACCCGCGGCTTCAGCAGGGCGAAGAAATCCGACACCTCGCCGCCAACCGGCGACAGAACTTGCGGCTCGGCGCCAGCGGATAGGCTGTTCGACACGCTCGTCATGGGGTCCCGATACGGTTTTCGTGTTTGGTGGGGCTTCAGATCGCGCCGCGTGGCGCCGCCCTTTGCGGGAGACCTCAGCACACTCGAGGAGCGAACTCCCGAAGCTTGACCGGGGCCTCCGGGAAAGAGCGAGGACCGCTCGCGCGGTCCTCGCAATCCTCGAAGCTGGTAACCTGTTCAGTGGTGACCCGGCTCTTCGACGATCCGGGGCAGGGTCTCGAACTGGTGGAAGGGCGGCGGAGAGGACAGGGTCCACTCCAGGGTGGTCGCACCCTCACCCCACGGATTGTCGGCGGCGCGCTTGCTCGAACGGAAGGCCAGAACGACACCGATGAAGAACACCACCATGCCGAGGGCGAAGATGTGTCCGCCCCAGGTAGAAACCTTGTGCCAGCCGGCGAAGGCTTCCGGGTAGTCGGCGTAGCGGCGCGGCATGCCGGCCAAGCCGAGGAAGTGCATCGGGAAGAACAGGACGTTCGCGCCGATGAAAGCGAGCCAGAAGTGCAGCTTGCCGGCCCACTCGGGGATGATGTGACCGGTCATCTTCGGGAACCAGTAGTAGACACCGGCGAAGATGATGAACACGGCACCGAGCGACAGGACGTAGTGGAAGTGCGCCACGACGTAATAGGTGTCGTGAAGGTACTTATCGACCGCCGAGTTTGCGAGGACAACGCCGGTGACGCCGCCAACCGTGAACAGGAAGATGAAGCCGACCGCCCAGTGCATGGCAGCGGTGAAGCGGATCGAACCACCCCACATCGTCGCAATCCACGAGAAGATTTTCACGCCGGTGGGCACCGCGATGACCATCGTTGCGAAGACGAAGTAGGACTGCGTCTGGAGGGACAGGCCGACCGTGTACATGTGGTGCGCCCACACGACGAAGCCGACGACGCCGATCGCGACCATGGCGTAGGCCATGGCGAGGTAGCCGAAGACCGGCTTGCGCGAGAAGGTCGAGATGATGTGCGAGACGATGCCGAAGGCCGGCAGGATCATGATGTACACTTCGGGGTGACCGAAGAACCAGAACAAGTGCTGGTAGAGGACCGGATCGCCGCCGCCGGCCGGGTCGAAGAACGTCGTGCCGAAGTTCCGATCGGTGAGGAGCATCGTGATCGCGCCGGCGAGCACCGGAAGCGACAGCAGCAGGAGGAAGGCGGTCACCAGCATCGACCAGGCGAACAACGGCATCTTATGCAGGGTCATGCCCGGCGCGCGCATGTTCAGGATGGTGGTGATGAAGTTGATCGCACCGAGGATCGAGCCGGCGCCGGAGAGGTGGAGGGCGAAGATCGCGAAATCGACCGCCGGACCCGGGTGGCCGGCGCTCGACAGGGGCGGGTACACGGTCCAGCCGGTACCAGCACCCGAGGAGCCAGGAGCGCCCTCGACGAAGAGCGAGCAGACGAGGCTCAGGAAGCCCGCGACCGTCAGCCAGAACGAGACGTTGTTCATGCGCGGGAACGCCATGTCGGGCGCGCCGATCATGAGGGGCACGAACCAGTTGCCAAAGCCGCCGATCAAGGCAGGCATCACCATGAAAAACACCATGATGAGACCGTGGCCGGTCACGAACACGTTGTAAGTGCCGGGATTGGCGAAATACTGGAGCCCGGGCTCTTCCATCTCCATGCGGATACCGAAGGAGAGGAACGCGCCCATGATGCCCGCGCAGAACGCGAACAATAGGTAGAGAGTGCCGATATCCTTGTGGTTCGTCGACAGGAACCAGCGGGAGAAGAAGGACGGCATGTGGTGGTCGTGGGCGTCGTGGTGCCCCGTATGTGCAGCGGCGTTCGCCATGGATGCAGACCTTAGTCCAGGTTTCTCGTGATCATCTCGATGGGTGGAGCCGGGCGCCGCTCAAGGGCCCGGGTCCGAAATCCGCGCCCTTACCGGGCGTCGGCGAACTTCGACGGGTCGTCGATGCGGGCGAACTTAGTCTTACCTTCGGCGAGCCACTTGGCGTAGGCCTCTTCGCTCACGACCTGAACCGTAATCGGCATGTAGGCGTGACGCGCGCCGCAAAGCTCGGAGCACTGGCCATGGTAGGTGCCTTCGCGCTCCGCCTTGAACCAGAACTGGTTCAGGCGGCCCGGAACGGCGTCGATTTTGAATCCGAAGGACGGCATCGCCCAGGAGTGCATGACGTCGGCGGCAGTGACCTGGATCTTTACGATCTTATTCACCGGCACGACCATGTCGTTGTCGGTACCCAACAGCTTCGGCTGCTTGTCCTCGTCGAGGTTGGCATCGAAGGTGAAGCCGCCGCCGTTCTCCACAGCCGGGTACTCGTAGGACCAGTACCACGCATGACCGATGACCTTCACCAAGACGTCGGCCTTGGGGTCGGAGAGCTGCGTGCGCAGGAGGCGGAACGACGGGATCGCGACGGCGACCAGGATCAGCACCGGGACGATGGTCCAGGCCACTTCGATCATGGTGTTGTGCGTGGTCTTCGAAGGCGTCGGGTTCGCCTTCTCGCTGAACCGGAAGACGCAATAGAGAATCAAGCCGAGCACGAACAGCGAGATACCGAACGACAGCCAATGCATGCCGTGTTCGAACGAATGAATGTCCCGGGCGTTCTCGGTGACCGCGACCTGGCGGTCCATCTGCCACGGAACGGGCTGGCCGATGCCGGCCGCGAGCGCGGATGAGGAAGAAGCGAGGAACGCGCCGAGCGCGGCAAGCCCCCATGATGACCGGTGTTGCGCCTGCGTCGTCCGCATGTGCCTCTCGTGGCTCCCCGTGATTGTGATCGTCGATGCCGCGCGTCTTGCTGGGTTTGTTCTAAATCGCAAGTGCATTTCGCGGATCGCGGGCCTTTCGAGGGAATGACCCACGTCTGGCCGATTGGCGTGTCAGACCACAAGGGCGTGAAGCGCGCAACCGCAACAGCGTCGCATCATGCGGCTTGAAGGTCTCGACTCAGGCCGCTGACGGTCTATCGAAATGTCGCAGGCTAGGCGACGCGCCCCTGGGAATGCTTCAGCCCAGATGAGGAGGCGTAGCCTGGCTCCAAGGCTTGCGAAGGGGCCGTCCGTGATCGATCGACTCGAATTTATCCTCGCTCTTGCGCGTGAGCGTCACTTCGGCAGGGCAGCTCAGGTCTGTAATGTCTCGCAGCAGACCCTCTCGGCCGGGGTGAAGCAGTTGGAAGAACGGCTCGGTGTGCTTCTCGTGCAACGGGGTTCGCGTTTTCAGGGATTCACTCCGGAGGGTGAGCGCGTCCTTGAGTGGGCTCGCCGCATCGTTGGTGATGCGAGGGCGATGCGCGAGGAAGTTGCGAGTCTTAGGCGCGGGCTCGCGGGAACGTTGCGCCTCGCGGCAATCCCGACTGCGACCCCGATCGTCGCCGCGCTCACGACGCCGTTTCGAGCGCGCCACCCGAACGTCCGCTTTTCTGTCCACTCCACCACCTCTGGAGAAATTGGGCGCCTGATCGCCGATCTCGAGATCGACGCCGGGATCACGTATCTTGAGAATGAGCCCCTCGGTCGGCTGACGGCTGTCTCACTCTATCGAGAGCGCTATCGCCTCCTGACCGCGATCGACGGGGTGTTCGGCGAACGGGAAACGGTCACATGGGATGAGGTCGCGAGCCTGCCTCTGTGTCTGCTGACCCCTGATATGCAGAACCGGCGGATCATCGATCGGCAACTGCTGAATGCAGGAACGACGGTCGCCCCGCTGCTCGAGTCCAACTCGATGATCGTTCTGCTAACTCACGTTCGTACCGCCAAATGGGCGAGCATCATGCCGGCGGTACTCGCCGACACCTTCCGTTTGAGTGACCGCGTGAGAGCCGTGCCAATCGTCGATCCGGATCTCAGCCACGTTGTCGGCCTCGTGGTGCCGGAACGCGAACCGATGACGCCCCTTTGTGCTGCGCTGATCGTCGAGGCGCGGAACGTTGCCGCGTCGATCAATGAAATGATCGACGCCTTGTAAAAAGACCTTGAGAACGCATTAAATCGGCCCCTGTTTACCGTCGCTTTTCGCGTCGCAACATCGTTCGCTGACAAAAAACCGTTGTCGCTTCACGGATCAGCGCGATTGATCGTTGGTTGGCGATATACCACCCTGGAATGAGAACAATCTCAGTCCGGGTAGGAACAATGGTGCCGAACGAGCCCTGGAGCGAGCCGCGTGCCGCCGGGATCATTGCCGAACACGTCCACCTCGAAGGGGCGACACTTCCGATCCTCCATGCGTTGCAGGGGACCTTCGGCTACGTCGATGAAGGCGCGGTGCCGCTTATCGCCGACGCACTGAACCTGTCGCGCGCGGAGGTGCATGGCTGCATCACCTTCTATCACGACTTTCGTCGCGCACCGGCCGGGCGCCACCAAGTTAAGCTCTGTCGGGCCGAAGCGTGCCAAGCCATGGGCTCGGACGCCCTGCATGCCGCGATCCTGTCACGTCTTGGGGTCGACTGGCACGGAACCACGGCCGACGGTCAGGTCACCGTGGAGCCCGTCTACTGCCTCGGTCTCTGCGCCAATGGGCCCGGAGCCCTGGTGAACGACGAGCCTTTGGCCCGGCTCACCGCCGCTTCCCTCGAAGCCACCCTGACGGAGATGAAGTCGTGAGCATCACGATCACCGTTCCGCGCGACGCCGTGGCGCTGGGGCTCGGTGCCAACCGCGTCGCCCGCGCGCTGTTCGCCGGCGCCGAGCGCCGCGGCCTCGACGTCACCATCGTTCGCACTGGCTCCCGAGGCCTCCTATGGCTTGAGCCGATGATCGAGGTCGCGACGGCGGAGGGCCGTATCGCTTACGGGCCGGTGACGCCAGCCGATATCGACAGTCTGCTTGATGCGGGCCTCGTCGAGGGTGGTGAGCACCCTCTCCGGCTCGGGCGGCCGGAGGAAATCCCCTATCTGGCGCGTCAGCATCGGCTCACCTTCCAGCGCTGCGGCGTGGTGGATCCGGTCTCGGTGGAGGATTACCGGGCGCATGGCGGCTACCGGGGCCTGGAAGCCGCCCTTAAGCTCGACGCTGCCGGCATCGTCGCGGAAGTGCGCGAGTCCGGCCTTCGCGGCCGGGGTGGCGCAGGCTTCCCCGCCGGGATCAAGTGGAACACTGTGATGCTCGCCCAGGCTGAGCAGAAATACGTGGTCTGCAACGCCGACGAGGGCGATTCCGGCACCTTTGCCGATCGCATGATGATGGAGGGCGACCCCTTCAATCTCATCGAGGGCATGACCATCGCGGGCTTCGCGACCGGTGCTACCCGTGGCTACATCTACCTGCGCTCCGAGTATCCGCAGGCGTTCTCGACCCTCAAGGAAGCGATCGCCAACGGTATCAAGGCCGGGCTCCTCGGCGATAACGTGATGAATTCCGGCAAGGCCTTCCATCTGGAGGTTCGCCTCGGGGCCGGTGCCTACATCTGTGGTGAGGAGACGTCCCTTCTGGAGAGTCTGGAGGGCCGCCGCGGCATCGTACGTGCCAAGCCGCCGATCCCAGCGCTGAAGGGCTTCCTCGGCCAGCCGACGCTCGTGAACAACGTGATGACCTTCACGGCCGTACCCTACATCCTGCAACACGGCGCCGAGGCTTACGCCGAGTACGGCATGGGCCGCTCGCTCGGGACCCTTGCGATCCAGCTGGCCGGCAACGTCAAGCACGGCGGCCTGATCGAGTACGCCTTCGGCATCACGTTGCGCGAGATCATCGAGGATTTCGGTGGCGGCACACGGAGTGGTCGTCCCATACGCGCGGTTCAAGTGGGGGGGCCCCTCGGTGCGTACTTCCCGGACCACCTCCTCGATACGCCTCTCGATTACGAAGCGATGGCGGCCAACAAGGGCCTCGTCGGCCACGGCGGGATCGTTGTCTTCGACGACACCGTCGACATGGCAAAGCAGGCGCGGTTCGCGTTCGAGTTCTGCGCAGCGGAATCCTGCGGCAAGTGCACGCCCTGCCGCATCGGCGCGACCCGCGGCGTCGAGACCATGGACAAGGTCATCGCCGGCATACGGCCGAGCGAGAACCTCGCCGTCGTCGCCGACCTCTGCGAGGTGATGACCGACGGCTCTCTCTGCGCCATGGGCGGCCTGACGCCGATGCCCGTCATGAGTGCGATCACCCATTTTCCTGAGGACTTCCAGCAGCGCGGGCCGATGTCCGTCGCGGCTGAGTAAGGAGGCGCGATCCATGGCCCTCATCAAAGAGATCGATTACGGCACCCCGATCCGCATCTCGGACCAGACCGTGACGCTGACGATCGACGGCATGAGCGTGACAGTGCCGGCGGGCACGTCGGTAATGGCGGCCGCGATGCATGCCGGCACGCAGATCCCCAAGCTCTGCGCCACCGATTCCCTCGAGGCCTTCGGCTCTTGCCGCCTCTGCCTCGTGGAGATCGAGGGACGGCGCGGCACGCCCGCCTCCTGCACGACGCCGGCCGAGAACGGCATGGTGGTCTCAACCCAGACCGATAAGCTCGCGAAGCTTCGCAAGGGCGTGATGGAGCTCTACATCTCCGACCACCCCCTCGATTGCCTGACCTGCGCCGCCAACGGCGACTGTGAGTTGCAGGACATGGCGGGTGCGGTGGGTCTCCGCGATGTACGCTATGGCTATGACGGGGCCAACCACGTCAAGCCGACCTCCGAGCAGTACCTACCCAAGGATGCGTCGAACCCGTACTTCACCTACGATCCGTCGAAATGCATCGTCTGCAATCGCTGCGTTCGCGCCTGCGAGGAGACGCAGGGCACGTTCGCCCTCACCATCTCCGGTCGCGGCTTCGACAGTCGCG
Source organism: Methylobacterium sp. V23 (assembly GCF_002917135.1). Lineage (NCBI taxonomy): Bacteria > Pseudomonadati > Pseudomonadota > Alphaproteobacteria > Hyphomicrobiales > Methylobacteriaceae > Methylobacterium > Methylobacterium sp. V23. The sequence continues at coordinate 51,944 of NZ_PDHT01000002.1, read as the reverse complement.
TGGCTGCCGGACCGACCGACTTCTTCAACTCCGAGTGCGTGTCGTGCGGGGCCTGCGTCCAGGCTTGCCCGACCGCAACCCTGCAGGAGAAGTCGATCATCGAGCACGGCCAGCCGGACCATTCCGAGATCACCACCTGCGCCTATTGCGGCGTCGGCTGCTCGTTCAAGGCCGAGATGCAAGGCACCCGCATCGTCCGCATGGTGCCCTACAAGGGCGGCAAGGCGAACGAGGGCCACTCCTGCGTGAAGGGCCGGTTCGCCTACGGCTACGCCACGCACAAGGACCGGATTACCAAGCCGATGATCCGTGAGAAGATCACCGATCCATGGCGCGAGGTGACCTGGGACGAGGCGATCGATCGCGCCGCCTCCGAATTCAAGCGAATACAGGCGAAGTACGGCAAGGATTCGGTCGGCGGTATCACCTCATCCCGCTGCACCAACGAGGAGGCCTACCTCGTGCAGAAGCTCGTGCGCGCCGCCTTCGGCAACAACAACGTCGACACCTGCGCCCGCGTCTGTCATTCCCCCACCGGCTATGGGCTGATGTCGACGCTCGGCACTTCGGCCGGAACACAGGACTTCGCCTCCGTGGCGCATTCCGACGTGATCCTCGTCATCGGGGCGAATCCGACCGATGGTCATCCCGTCTTCGCATCCCGCATGAAGAAGCGCTTACGCGAGGGGGCCAAGCTGATCGTTGCCGATCCGCGCAAGATCGATCTCGTGAAGTCGCCCCACATCAAGGCGGACTTCCACTTGCCACTCAAGCCCGGCTCGAACGTCGCCTTCATCAATTCGATGGCGCATGTCATCCTCACGGAAGGCCTGGTCGACGAGGCTTATGTTCGCGAACGCTGCGACCTCGGCGACTTCGAAGCCTGGGCCCGCTTCGTCGCTGACGCGCGCCATTCGCCGGAGGCGCAGGCGGCGTATACGGGCATCCACCCGGTCGAGCTGCGTGCCGCCGCCCGCCTTTATGCGAAGGGGGGAGCCGCCGGCATCTACTACGGCCTCGGCGTCACCGAACACAGTCAGGGCTCGACCATGGTGATGGGCATGGCGAACATCGCCATGGCCACGGGCAACATCGGCATGCTCGGCGCCGGCGTGAATCCACTGCGCGGCCAGAACAACGTGCAGGGCTCCTGCGACATGGGCTCGTTCCCGCACGAACTGCCGGGTTATCGCCACGTCTCGGACGATGCCACCCGTGCGACCTTCGAGGCCCTGTGGGGGGTGTCGCTGGACCAGCACCCGGGTCTGCGCATCACCAACATGCTCGACGAGGCCGTCGATGGCGCCTTCAAGGGCATGTACATCCAGGGCGAGGACATCGCCCAGTCGGATCCCGACACGCACCACGTCACCGCCGGCCTGAGGGCGATGGAATGCATCGTCATTCAGGACATCTTCCTCAACGAGACGGCCAAATATGCCCATGTCTTCCTGCCGGGCGCCTCGTTCCTGGAAAAGGACGGCACCTTCACAAACGCCGAGCGCCGCATCTCCCGCGTGCGCAAGGTGATGCCGCCGCTCTCCGGCGTCGGGGACTGGGAGGGCACCATGCTGCTCTCCAACGCCCTCGGCTATCCGATGAGCTACAGCCACCCCAGCGAAATCATGGATGAGATTGCGTCCCTGACACCGAGTTTCTCCGGCGTCAGCTTCGCCAAGCTCGACGAGCTCGGTTCGATCCAGTGGCCCTGCAACGAGGCTGCCCCGACCGGCACGCCGATGATGCACGTGGACCGCTTCGTGCGCGGGCTCGGCAAGTTCATGATCACCGAGTACGTGCCTACAGAGGAGCGCACCGGCCCGCGCTTCCCGCTCATCCTCACCACCGGCCGCATCCTGTCGCAGTACAATGTCGGCGCACAGACCCGTCGAACGGAGAACTCGCGCTGGCATGAGGAAGACGTGCTGGAGATCCACCCTTTCGATGCGGAAGTACGCGGTATCGTCGAGGGGGACCTCGTTGCGCTCGAAAGTCGCTCCGGTGATATCGCATTGAAAGCGATCGTGTCCGAGCGCATGCAGCCCGGCGTGGTGTATACCACCTTCCACCACGCCAAGACCGGCGCCAACGTGATCACCACCGACTACTCGGACTGGGCAACCAACTGCCCCGAGTACAAGGTCACGGCGGTGCAGGTTCGGCGGACGAATCGGCCCTCCGACTGGCAGGCGCGGTTCTTCGAGGAGGATTTTTCGTTGACCCAGATTGCGACCCAGCTGAATGCGGCCGAGTGACCAGACCAGCCTGATGGCGAACGAGGGGGATGCGGCGGTCGAGACCGCCCGGCGCGTCCCGACCCTGGTCGTCGCCTACGACGATCCGGAGCCGCGCAGCGGGACCCGGCCGCTGGCTGTCGAGATGCCGGTCAATTTGGTTTACGGATCGGTGCCTTACGCCGTGATGATGACGACGCCGGCTGACCTCGTAGACTTTGCCTACGGGTTCAGCTTGACGGAGGGAATCATCGCGGCCGCCGATGAGATCCGCTCGGTTCACGTCGAGGTTGACGCGGCGGAGGGCGGAATGCGCCTTCTCGTCGATTTGGTGCCGGGGCGGCTGAGGGAACACCTCGCGCGCAAGCGCGCCATGTCGGGGCGCACCGGTTGCGGCGTCTGCGGAATCGACGATCTCGGGTCGCTACCGAGGGCCGACGCGCCCCTGCACGGCGCGGGTCGGGTTACCGTCGCGGCAATCCAGAGGGCGCTGATGGCCATGGGCGACGCGCAAGTGCTCAATGCCGAGACGCGGGCGGTCCATGCTGCGGCTTGGGCCGATCTCGACGGTAACTTGGTGGCATTGCGTGAAGATGTCGGGCGCCACAACGGCCTCGACAAGCTGATCGGCGCACTGATCCGACGACACACCGATCCCGCGGATGGCTTCGTCGTCATCACCAGCCGCTGCTCCTTCGAGATGGTCGAGAAGGTGGCAAGCCTGGGCGCGACGGTACTCGTCGCAATCTCCGCCCCGACTTCGCTGGCGATCGACCGAGCGCGCCTGAATGGCATGACGCTCTGTGCCATCGCTCGCTCAGACACCCTGACGGTCTTCACAGGCCGTGAACGCCTCGACTTGCCCGCGCAGCCCTAGCGTCACACGACTCCCGTTCCCTCGACAGAGTTTTCGTACTCATGAGCGCCCTGACGTCCGACGAGAAGCTGGTCCGCATGGCCAATCAGATCGCCACTTTCTTCCGATCCTATCCAGACGAGGAAGCTGTGGCCGGGATCCACAAGCACATCGTGGCGTTCTGGACGCCGAAAATGCGCAGAGCTCTCGAGGGCTATGGCCCCAATTCAGATAGTGGACTCGATCCACTTGCGCTGCGGGCCCTGCAGGACACGCCGGCTGCCGATAGTCCCGTTCGAGCCGCGACTCGCGACCCGCATCTGCAGGGTGCCGGCGCCAGCGACGCTGGCTGATCTGATCGCAATTCCGGAAGCGAGCACCTGGACTTCAGTTCTTTTCGGTCTCCTTCGTGGTGCCGGGCACGATCGTCGCTCCACCGATCACACGAATCGGTCGCTTGGCATCGGCCGGCACATCCTTCCAGTCCTGCGCCACCGGCTTCTCTGCCGGGGGCGGCTGCACCGACGCTGGCGTCATGGCGGCGGCTGGTGTCTCGGTCTTCGGAGGAGTAACCGCTGCGGTTATGCCAGCGGGACCAGCCTCAGCCTTCGGTAAAGTGGGGGGCACATCGGACAGCTTCTGCACTCCGGGAGCGACCGCCGGCGGAGCCGCCTTTCCCGCCGGGGCGAGGCGAACGGTTTTCCGGCGTATGTCGGACTTCGGCTTTGCCTCTGACCCGTGGGAATCGGGATTCAAACCCATGGGATTCTGATCGCCAGGCTCAGGCCTCGCCTGTGGAACGGCCCGTGACCCGGTTACCGATCGAGCCGCGAGATCCGGGCGCCCGACAGGTTCAGGACGCGTCCGCCGAGCCTGATCCTGCGGGAAGGGGATGTCTGCGGGAGGAACGATTCGCTCGGCTTCTCGAATTCGCCGACGAGGAGCCTCGTCGTCTTCCGTCCAGCCATAGCCAGGTTCACGGCGCACAACGCGCGGGATCGCGTCGAGCCCAGTGTCGAGGCGCTGGCGTCCGACGATTCGGCCGTCGCGCGCATCGACGAAGAGGCGCAGGCGTTCGCCATACGGGTTGGATGCCTCGACGACATACGCCTGCCCATCGAAGCGCGGACGCGTAACGTCCGTGAATCCGCGGTCACTGAGGCGCCACACGACAGCACGGGGCGGGAGAAGGAGATCAGGCTCGTAAGCGTATTGCGCCTGAGCGACGCTCGCAGCCCAAAGCGTCAGGAGACCCGCCGACAGACCGCGGAATGAGGAGGATGCACGCATGGGCTTCCTGCGAGACGAGACCATCGCGATGAAATTCAGAGTGATGTCGGCGCGGAGGCCTGCTGTTGGCGCAGGTCCTCCGCTCCAAGGTCCGCCGGGATTCGGGACAATCCCCGCACGCCGCTTGTGCTCGGCACGCCGTGTAGACAGCCGGAATGGGGCAAGATTGCGGGGTGACGACCGTGGGCTTCGCTCCGACGGACATCGGTCGTTCCAATCTAGCAGGGACCTGCGGCAATGAGGCCTTCCGTCTGCTCGAACCGTGCGCTCGAAAACCGCAGCGTGCTAACCGGCACACCCTTGCTGGACCGATTAAAATCTGTCACTTTTCATCGGTAGGACAGTAGAGCTGTCCCATTCCCGGCGGGGTGCCTGTCCGGATGGCTGTGAGGATCTCGCTCAGGTGACGTTGCCGGCGGCCAAACGAGATTCGAAGCCGGTCGCCATCATGGCGATCCGGGCCCGCACGGCTTGACACCAAGCCGGCGTCGAGCCCGCGAGTTGCGGGCGCTTCCTGACCGAAGAACCCGCCCAGAGCCGACGCTGTCGAGAGACAAAACCCGGACGCCTCTCAGGCTCTGGGCATGAAACATGCTCGCATGCGGGCAGGTCGGAGGCGAAAGATGGTGGACGTGGTCGCATCTTCTGAGTTCGGGGCGCTGCAGGCGTCGGTTCCCGCCACTCGCGACGGGACCGCGCCGCTCATCGTACGTGACCAGGCCCTACCGAAAGTCCAGGGGCTCTACGATCCGGCTCGTGAAAGCGACGCCTGCGGCGTCGGCTTCGTCGCCGACATGCACGACCGGCGCACCCACGCCATCGTTCAGCAGGGCCTGCAGATCCTGAAGAACCTCGACCATCGCGGCGCCGTCGGCGCCGATCCGAAGATGGGCGATGGCTGCGGCATCCTCGTGCAGATCCCGCACGCCTTCTTCAAGGCCGAGTGCGAGGCCCTCGGCATCACCCTGCCCGAGCCCGGCCATTACGGTGTCGGTCAGTTCTTCATGCCAAAGGACGAGGAGGCACGTCGCCTCGTCGAAGAGATCGTCGAGAAGGCTCTGGCCGACGAGGGTCTGCCGTTCCTTGGCTGGCGTGACGTCCCGGTCGATCCGAGCGACCTTGGGGTGATGGTCAAGGAGACGGAGCCTTGTCACCGGCAGATCTTCATCGGCCGTCCCACCACGGTGGCGGATGAGGACGCTTTTGAACGTCGACTGTTTACTGCTCGAAAGGTGATCTCGAACAAGGTCTACGGTCTGAAGGACGAGCGCGCGAACACCTACTATCCCGTGTCTCTTTCGACCCGCACTATCGTCTACAAGGGCATGGTTCTGGTCGATCAGCTCGGCGACTACTACCGCGACCTGCAGGACGAGCGCTTCGTTTCGGGGCTCGCCCTCGTGCATCAGCGCTTCGCCACCAACACCTTTCCGACTTGGCGCCTGTCGCACCCCTACCGGATGGTCGCGCACAACGGCGAGATCAACACGCTGCGCGGCAACGTCAACTGGATGGCGGCGCGCCAGGCGAGCGTCGATTCTGAGCTGTTCGGCAACGACATCTCGAAGCTCTGGCCTATCTCCTATGAGGGACAGTCCGACACCGCGTGCTTCGACAACGCCCTCGAGTTCCTTGTTCAGGGTGGCTACTCGCTGGCACACGCGATGATGATGCTCATCCCGGAAGCCTGGGCCGGCAATCCCCTGATGAGCGAGGAGCGCCGTGCGTTCTACGAGTATCACGCTGCCCTGATGGAGCCGTGGGACGGCCCGGCTGCCGTCTGTTTCACTGATGGCCGGCAGATCGGCGCCACCCTCGACCGCAACGGCCTTCGCCCGGCCCGCTACCTCGTGACCGACGACGGCCTCGTGGTGCTGGCTTCCGAGATGGGCGTGCTGCCGATTCCGGACGAGAAGATCGTCGAGTCCTGGCGCTTGCAGCCCGGCCGCATGCTGCTCATCGACCTTGAGAAGGGGCGCATCGTCTCCGACGAAGAGATTAAGAGCGAGCTTGCCGCCGCGCATCCCTACGCCGAGTGGGTCAAGAACACCCAGATCGTCCTCGAGGACCTGAAGCCGGTGATCCCACGGGCCTCGCGTTCCGACGTGTCGCTCCTCGATCGCCAGCAGGCTTTCGGCTACAGCCAGGAGGATCTCAAGCTCCTCATGGCGCCGATGGCTGTGACTGGCCAGGAGGCCGTCGGCTCCATGGGTACGGACACGCCGCTCTCGGCGCTGTCTGACAAGCCGAAGTCGCTCTACTCCTACTTCAAGCAGAACTTCGCGCAGGTCACGAACCCGCCGATCGACCCGATTCGCGAGGAGGCCGTGATGAGCCTCGTCTCGTTCATCGGCCCGCGTCCCAACCTGCTCGATATGGAAGGCGCTTCCCGCAAGAAGCGTCTCGAGGTTCGCCAACCGATCCTCACCAACGGCGATCTAGAGAAGATCCGTTCGATCTCCCATTTCGAGGACCGGTTCGATACCAAGACCTTGGACATGACCTTCCCGGCCGAGACCGGTGCGGCGGCCATGGAAGGCGCTGTCGATCGCCTCTGCGACCGGGCCGAGGTTGCCGTACGCGGCGGCTACAACATCATCATCCTGTCGGATCGCGGTGTTGGGCCGGATCGCATCGCGATCCCGGCCCTCCTCGCGACGGCCGCCGTGCACAATTATTTGATTCGCAAGGGGCTAAGGACTTCGGTCGGTCTCGTGGTCGAGTCGGGTGAGCCGCGCGAGGTGCATCACTTTGCGTGCCTAGCCGGCTACGGCGCCGAAGCGATCAACCCGTATCTCGCCTTCGAGACACTGATCGCGATGAAGGACGAGTTCCCGCCGGACCTGACGCCGGACGAGATTGTCTACCGGTACATCAAGTCGATCGATAAGGGCCTCCTCAAGGTTATGTCCAAAATGGGCATTTCGACCTATCAGTCCTATTGCGGCGCGCAGATCTTTGACGCGATCGGCCTGAACTCGTCCTTCGTGGCACGCGACTTCTTCGGCACCGCGACGACGATCGAGGGCATCGGCATGGCCGAGGTCGCGCAGGAGACCGCGCGGCGCCACGGCGACGCCTTCGGTGACTCGCCGATCTACCGCACCGCCCTCGATGTCGGCGGCGAGTACGCCTACCGCTTGCGCGGCGAGAGCCATACCTGGACCCCGGATTCCGTCGCAACGCTCCAGCATGCGGTGCGCCTTGGCCTACCCGATCGCTACCGTGAATACGCCCGGCTGGTGAACGAGCAGGAGAACCACCTCAAGACCATCCGCGGCCTGTTCCGCATCAAGCAGGCGGCCGAACTCGGCCGTGCGCCGATCGAGATCGATCAGGTCGAGCCAGCAGCCGACATCGTCAAGCGCTTCGCCACGGGCGCCATGTCCTACGGGTCGATCTCCAAGGAAGCACACGAGACCCTCGCTATCGCGGTGAACTCGTTTGGTGGTCGCTCGAATTCGGGTGAGGGCGGTGAGGAGGTCGAGCGCTTCAAGCCGATGGCGGACGGCCGCTCGCGCCGCTCGGCCATCAAGCAGGTCGCCTCTGGTCGCTTCGGCGTCACGACGGAGTATCTGGTCAATTCCGACATGATGCAGATCAAGGTCGCACAGGGCGCGAAGCCGGGCGAGGGGGGGCAGCTGCCTGGCCACAAGGTCGACGCCAAAATCGCAAAGGTCCGTTATGCCACCCCTGGCGTCGGCCTGATCTCGCCGCCGCCGCATCACGACATCTATTCGATCGAGGATCTGGCGCAGCTAATCTTCGACCTCAAGAACGTGAACCCATCCGCCGACGTTTCGGTGAAGCTTGTCTCCGAGGTCGGTGTCGGCACGGTCGCCACGGGCGTGGCGAAGGCACGCGCCGATCACATCACGATTTCGGGCTTCGACGGCGGCACCGGTGCGGCTCCACTGACCTCGATCAAGCACGCGGGCGGCCCTTGGGAAACGGGCTTGGCCGAGACCCAACAGACGCTGGTGCTCAGCCACCTGCGCGGGCGCGTCGTGCTCCAGGCGGATGGCGGCATCCGCACGGGCCGTGACGTCTTGATCGCGGCGCTGCTCGGAGCCGATCAGTTTGGCTTCTCTACCGCGCCGCTGATCGCGGCCGGCTGCATCATGATGCGCAAGTGCCACCTGAACACCTGCCCGGTCGGCGTGGCGACGCAGGACCCCGTCCTGCGCAAGCGCTTCAAGGGCACGCCCGAGCACGTGATCAATTACTTCTTTTTCGTGGCCGAGGAGCTGCGCGAGCTGATGGCGTCCATGGGCTTCAGCAAGCTCGAGGACCTAATCGGGCGGGCCGACTTCCTCGACACCCTCGAGGTGATCAATCACTGGAAGGCGCGCGGCCTCGACTTCTCGAAGCTGTTCCACCGTCCGGAGGTCCCCGAGCATGTCGCGATCCGGCATACGGAGAAGCAGAAGCACCCGATCGATACGGTGCTCGACCGTCGCCTGATCGCCGGCGCTCAGTCGGCCCTCGATGGCGGAGAACCGGTGGTGGTGCGGGATGAGATCCGGAACTCGGATCGTACGGCCGGCGCCATGCTTTCAGGAGCCGTGGCCAAGCGGTACGGCCACGAGGGTCTGCCCGACGACACCATTCAGGTGGAGCTGTCGGGCACTGCCGGCCAGAGCTTCGGCGCTTGGCTGGCGGCTGGCGTCACCCTGGTGCTTACCGGCCACGCCAACGACTACGTCGGCAAAGGTCTATCTGGCGGCAAGCTGATCATCCGTCCCTCCGACGCCCTGCGGGCGCCGGGCTCGCACACCATCATGGCCGGCAACACCGTTCTGTATGGAGCTATTGCCGGTGAGGCCTACATCCGCGGTTCGGCCGGCGAGCGGTTCGCCGTCCGTAATTCGGGCGCCATCGCGGTGGTCGAGGGCATGGGCGACCATGGCTGCGAGTACATGACAGGCGGTGTGGTGGTGTCGATCGGTGAAACCGGACGTAACTTCGCGGCCGGCATGTCGGGCGGCATCGCCTATGTCCTCGACGAGGACGGCTCGTTCTCGGCTCGCTGCAACCTTTCCATGGTCGATCTCGAACCCGTCGAGGAGGAAGACGACCTCATGCGTCGGTTCCACCAGGACGGTGACCTGGAAACGAAGGGCCGCGTCGACATCCTGGCCGACATGTCTGGCCACGATGAGGAACGCCTGTCTCAGCTGATCACCAATCACCTGAAGTACACGGGCTCTCCGCGTGCCAAGGCGATCCTCGATGATTGGGCTGGCTACCGCACCAAGTTCGTCAAGGTGATGCCGGTGGAGTACCGGCGTGCCCTGCGCGAAATGGAGATGGCGCGGATGCCGGTGGCGGCCGAGTAGGCGCGGCACGACTGATATTCTATCGAGGCGGCTCCCGGTTCATCAATGAACCGGGGGTTGCATGGGTCAGCACCGAGAGATGGCTGACGCATGAGGCAGGTCGGTCGAAGATCGATCTGCCGGGAGAGAGCGGATTAGGCCGTAGGGGCCGCCTTCCGCGCGACGGATCAGACAGACTCGCGAAAGACGGTCAGACGATGGGCAAGGTCACGGGTTTCCTCGAATTCGACCGGCAGGAGCAGAAGTATCAGCTCGCCGCTGATCGCGTTCGCCACTTCCGCGAGTTCACACTGCCTCTCGACGAGCATGATCTCAAGAAGCAGGCGGCCCGCTGCATGGATTGCGGTATCCCGTTCTGCCACGGTCCAACGGGTTGCCCGGTGCATAACCAGATCCCCGACTGGAACGAGCTCGTCTATCAGTCCGACTGGGAGGAGGCGGCACGCAACCTTCATTCCACCAACAATTTTCCGGAATTCACCGGCCGTATCTGCCCGGCTCCCTGCGAAGAGGCGTGCACGCTGAATCTCGAGAACCAGCCGGTGGCGATCAAGACCATCGAGCAGGCGATCGCGGACCGCGCCTGGAACAACGGCTGGGTCAAGCCCGAGCCCGCCGACCATAAGACCGGTAAGAAAGTCGCAGTGATCGGTTCCGGACCAGCGGGATTGGCGGCGGCGCAGCAACTCGCCCGTGTCGGGCACGAGGTCCACGTCTTCGAGCGCGAGCCGAAGGCCGGCGGCCTGCTTCGCTATGGAATTCCCGACTTCAAGATGGAGAAGCGCCATATCGATCGGCGCGTGAAACAGATGGAAGGCGAGGGGGTTCGCTTCCATTACGGCGTGAATGTCGGGGTGACTAAACTGCTCGATGAGCTCACCGCAGAGTTCGACGCGGTGCTCTTCGCTGGCGGCGCGGAGGACCCGCGGAATCCGCAGCTCCCGGGCCAGGAGCTGGAGGGCGTGCACTACGCCATGCCGTTCCTGGTCCAGTCCAACCGTCGCGTCGGTGCCGAGCCGATGCCGGGGAACGGCGAGGCTCCTATCCTCGCCACGGCGAAGAACGTCGTCGTCATCGGTGGTGGTGACACTGCTTCGGATTGCGTTGGCACCTCGTTCCGTCAGGGCGCTTTGTCCGTGACACAGCTCGACATCCGGCCGCGCCCGCCGGAGCGCGAGGACAAGCTTTCGGTCTGGCCATACTGGCCGACCAAGATGCGCACCTCCTCCAGTCAGGCCGAGGGCGCCGAGCGCGAGTTCCAAGCGGCCACGCTGCGCCTGGAGGGCAAGAAGGGCAAGCTCACCGGCGTGGTCTGCACCCGCGTCGACGAGAAGCGTCAGCCTGTCCCGGGCGGTGAGTTCACGTTGCCCGCCGACCTCGTGTTCCTGGCAATCGGCTTCGCTGGCTCGGTCCGCAAGGGCCTCTTGGAAGAGTCCGGCGTGGTCATGGACAAGCGCGGCAACGTCACGGCGAACGAACTCGACTACCGGACTTCGAACGAGAAAATCTACGCAGCCGGTGATATGCGGCGTGGACAATCCCTTGTGGTCTGGGCGATTCGCGAAGGCCGCCAAGCGGCGCGCTCGATCGACGAAGCTCTGATGGGCGCGAGCATACTGCCGCGCTGAGGGGGATGTCGAACCGGATTACGACGTCTCGCCGTCGCAGTCCGGAACACGCCGGGTCTGCGCATCATTGCTGTCCTGACACCTAAGATGTCGGGACACGCGCATGACCGAACCGATGGCCGAACCCAAGATCGAACCCTACGATGGCCCTGCGGGAGGGTGGGGTTCTGCGGGCTCCCTCGCCGAGATTCTAACGCGCGAACAAATCCCCGTCTCGGGCGCGGCCCTGCTGATGAAGCAGAACAAACCCGACGGTTTCATGTGCGTTTCGTGCGCTTGGTCGAAGCCGGCCAAGCCCAACACGTTTGAGTACTGTGAGAACGGGGCGAAGGCGACGGTTTGGGAGCAAACCGCCAAGCGGGTCGGGCCCGACTTCTTCCAGCGCTACACCGTGACGGAACTCCTGAGCTGGACGGACTACGCTCTTGAGGAGAAGGGACGCCTGACCCATCCCCTCCGCTATGACCCGGACAGTGACTGTTACGTAACGGTGTCGTGGGAAGAGGCTTTCGCGGAAATCGGGCGGGAGCTGCGTGCCCTCGATCCGAATGCGGTGATCTACTACACATCCGGCCGTGCCTCACTTGAGACGTCGTACATGTACGCGCTGATGGCGCGGATGCATGGCACCAACAACCTGCCCGACTCCTCGAACATGTGCCATGAGCCGACCTCGGTCGGCCTCAAATCCTCGATTGGGTCGCCGGTGGGCACTACCATCCTAGAGGATTTCGAGTCCACCGACCTGATCCTCTTCTTTGGACAGAACGTCGGTTCGAATGCCCCACGTATGCTCCACCCTCTCCAGGAGGCACGGAAGCGGCGCGTTCCGATCATCACGTTCAATCCGCTGCGGGAGCGCGGACTGGAGCGGTTCACGAACCCGCAATCGCCCACCGAAATGCTGACCCGCAGCTCGACCGAGATCTCGACCCAGTACCATCAGGTGAAGGCCGGAGGAGACCTCGCGGCGATCACCGGCATGTGTAAGGTCCTGATCGCCGCTGACCGAGAGGCGAGGGAAGTCGGTCGCCCGCGTATCCTTGACGTCGATTTTATCGCTGAACACACCCACGGCTTCCGCGATTTCGTCGCGTTCTGCGATTCCCAGTCATGGACAGACATTGAAACACGATCCGGGCTCACACGCGAGGCTCTGGAGGCTGCCGCTACGGTCTATGGGCGCGCCCGTTCCGTCATCGCGGTCTACGGCATGGGCCTGACCCAGCACCGACGTGGCACCGAGGGTGTCCAGATGCTCGTGAATCTCATGCTTCTGCGCGGCAATGTGGGTCGGCCAGGAGCTGGACTCTGTCCAGTCCGTGGTCATTCTAACGTCCAAGGACAACGTACAGTTGGCATTACGGAAAAGCCTGAGCTGGCCCCCCTCGATAAACTGAAAGACCTCTACGGCTTCGAGCCACCGCGCGAGAAGGGTCGCAACACCGTCGAGGCCTGCGAGGGCATCGTCACCGGCGAGGTAAAGGCTTTCATCGGTCTCGGCGGCAACTTCGTCCGTGCCGTGCCCGACACCGTTCGGATGGAAGAAGCTTGGCGCCGATTGCGCCTATCGGTGCAAATTTCGACCAAACTGAATCGCTCGCATCTCGTCCATGGTGCCGTCTCCTATATCTTGCCCTGCCTCGGCCGCATCGAGGTCGACATGCAGGCGAGCGGCCCCCAATCGGTCTCGATGGAGGATTCGACTTCCTGCTTTCACGGCTCCCGCGGACAGACGAAGCCGGTGAGCGATCAGGTGCGCTCCGAGCCGTGGATCGTCGCCGAGATGGCGAAGGCGCTGCTGCCGTCGAACCCGAAGGTCGATTGGGACGGTTGGGTCGGTGATTACGCTCGGGTTCGGGCTGCAATCGAGGCCACCTACCCAGATGTCTTCCACGACCTGAACGGCCGGATGTTTCAGCCGGGAGGCCTCCACAAACCTCTCGCGGCGCGTGACCGCAAATGGGAAACCGAAACCGGTAAGGCCAATTTCACTGTTCCGGGCGGTCTGGAAGCCGACCCAGACATGCGCAGTAACCGGCGTGACGTGCTCGACCTGATTACCCTGCGCTCGAATGATCAGTTCAACACGACGATTTACGGCTACGACGACCGCTTCCGTGGAGTGAAGGGCACGCGGATGGTGCTCTTCATGAACAGCAATGACATGGAACGTCTTGGTCTCGCTGACGGCCAGATGGTGGATCTTTCTGCCGACGCCGATGACGAGTTCTTGCGCGAGGTCAACGGATTACGGATCATCAAGTATGGCATCCCGGAGGGTAACGTCGGCGGCTACTATCCGGAGCTGAACGCGCTCATCCCTCTCTGGCATCATGACAAGCAGGCTAAAACGCCGGCTGCCAAGGCGATCCCGGTGCGGATCCGGAAGGGGACGCCGATCGCCGTCGCTGACTGACACGAAGCCGATTTTCCGGCGCCGGTCCCCTCGACGGCCGGCGCCGCAGACCCATAATCGACAGGATGGAACGCTTCGACGACGCCCATGGCCGCCGCCAAGCCATTATTGACCGGATGCTCGCCCACGCCCTGCGCTCGGCCTCGAACGAGCGAAGGCAGAGTCATGACGGATTACCGGAAGACATGCGCGCCGTAATCGACGTGCTTCTGGCCAAGGCTCAGGCTCAGCGCCAACGGCGTCTGACCTTTGACGATTTGGAGGAGGCGTTGCCACCGCGAGATGTCAGTGCGGAGGATTTAGAAGCAATTTTTTGGATCCTGTCAGAGCACGGCATTGCTATCGAAGACAGTGATCCAGGTCGAGACTGAACAGTCGAGTCGTATCTGGGATCGACAAGCGATCTTTCCAATCCAGCCTCTCGTGCGTGGTACGAATAGCAGCCCCGGCTCGTCATCTCTCGCCTCTGTCGAAGAACCGCACTATAAGCCGCGCTTCTCCGCGGGGCCCTCCGCCGTGCGGAGCCGACCGAAAGGCGGAACGGAGACGATTATGGCTGAGCGTTGGACACCGAAGACCTGGCGGAACCTGCCGATTCAGCAGGTGCCGGCCTATCCGGACGCTTCCGCGCTAGAATCAGTTGAGTCACAGCTCGCAAGCTTTCCACCCCTCGTTTTTGCAGGCGAAGCGCGCAAGCTTAAGTCGGCCCTCGCTCGTGTCTCGACCGGCGAAGCGTTCCTGCTGCAGGGAGGAGATTGCGCCGAGAGCTTCGACGAGCATTCGGCCGACAACATTCGCGACTTCTTCCGGGTGTTCCTGCAAATGGCTCTCGTGCTTACCTTCGCGGGCGGTTCGCCTGTGGTGAAGGTGGGTCGGATCGCCGGTCAATTCGCGAAGCCTCGGTCTTCACCAAACGAGACGATCAACGGAGTGACCCTGCCAAGCTATCGTGGGGACATCGTGAATGGTTTGACCTTCACGGAGGAGGCGCGCGTGCCCGACCCGCGTCGTCAGCTCGAAGCGTACCGCCAGTCGGCGGCAACGCTCAACCTATTGCGTGCATTTGCAACTGGTGGGTACGCAAATTTGGAAAATTCGCACCGGTGGATGCTCGGTTTCGTGAAGGATTCACCGCAATCCTCGCGGTACGCCGACTGCGCCGAGCGGATGACCGAGACTCTCGATTTCATGCGGGCCATCGGCATCAATCCGGAGACGCACCAAGAGGTTCGCACCACGGATTTTTACACCAGCCACGAAGCTCTACTCCTGGGCTACGAGGAGGCACTCACCCGTATCGATTCAACGAGCGGCGACTGGTACGCGACGTCAGGCCATATGCTCTGGATCGGTGATCGAACCCGCCAGCCGGATCATGCCCATGTCGAATACGCGCGCGGTATCAGGAATCCGATCGGTCTCAAGTGCGGTCCCTCGATGACCGCCGAGGATCTGATCCAACTTGTGAACCAGCTCAATCCAGCCAACGAGGCGGGGCGCCTGACGCTGATCTGTCGTTTCGGTGCCGACAAGGTAGGCAACCACCTTCCCGGCCTGATCCGGGCTGTCGAGCGTGAAGGTCGCAAAGTGGTGTGGGTCTGTGATCCCATGCATGGCAACACGATCTCAGCCGGAGGTTTCAAGACGCGTCCGTTCGAGCGTGTGATGCAGGAGATCGAAGGCTTCTTCGGCGTCCATCGTGCTGAGGGTACCATCGCGGGCGGTATCCACTTGGAGATGACCGGCAAGGACGTGACGGAGTGCACCGGAGGCGCGCGGGCGCTGACGGCCGAAGATTTGCGCGATCGCTATCACACCTACTGCGATCCACGCTTGAACGCTGAACAGGCTCTGGAAGTGGCATTCCTGACAGCGGAACTCGTGAAGCGAGAGCGCTCGGCGTTCGAACGCCCGCGCCTCGACGCTGCCGAGTAGCGCTCGGTTTAGCCGACGACGTCGGAGGAGCCGTTCAGGGTCTTCCGACGTCTCGTCCTCAGGAGTGAGAGCCCGGTTGCAGCATTGCATCTCCGAAATGCTGCACCAGGCTCATTTCGAGTTTCCCCGTCATCCCTGACAGAATCGCCAGTGCTTCTCGCGGTGGCATCGGCTTCTTGTAAGAGCGGCGCTCTGTGAGAGCCGCGTAGATGTCGCAGATCGTCAGCAACCGAACGGTGTCGCTGATCTCCGATCCTACAAGGCCATCCGGATAACCCGATCCATCCAGCATCTCGTGGTGATGGCGCACCGCGCCAAGGGTCGCCGCATCACATCCGCTTTCACGTAGGATGTCGTAACCGATCACCGGATGGCGGCGCATGACGACCAACTCGTCGGCATCGAGACGCCCGGGTTTGTTCAGGATCTCAAGCGGGATTTGCGCTTTGCCGACATCGTGCAGCAGGGCGGCACGCACGAAATGTTCGCGATCGTCGGTGCGAAAGCCGAGATGTAACACGAACTGAGCCGCAACGCCGGCAACGAGCAGACAGTGTTGATACGTTGCATCATCATGGGTCCAAACGGTCTCAAGCCAACGTGTCAGGCCGCCTTCTTTGACGGCAGCGAGGATCGGATCGAGCCCGGCATCGACCTGTGCCAGCGAAATCGGGCCGCCTCCCCGGACGCCGTCGAAGAGGCCGTTCAGAATTTCCTTGGCGCGCGTTACGTTCTGAAGCACAGGCTGTGAAACAAGATCCGCTTCTTCTGGCTTGATCTCCGCCTGAAGCGCCTGCACCACGAGGTGCGGCGCGGTATAGGCGGGAAAGCAGATCGTTGCGCCGAGGTTGCGGGCCTGACGCAAGTCATGGTCTGTCGTCGATCGAAGGAGGCAGATGACCGGCAGATCGGTCACTTTGCCGTCGTGCAGAAAGTTACGAAGACGGCTCACTGACTCGCGTCGGCTTAGAGTAAGATCGGACACGATCGCGATGGGACGAACGCTCACCGGATGATCGTCGCTGGCGGCAATGACCTCGCACGATCCGATCGTTCTGATCAGCGTTTCTAACGCGGCGCTCCGATCTGGACGATCAGTGAGCAGGTAAATGGCTCCTTGCGCCATGACGTGCAGCCTTCCTTCGACGACCTTGATCACGCATCCCGACTACGGGATGGATTCTGGCGGCACAGGTTGTTTTCGAGACACCGTTTTCAACTAGGCAAGCTTACGAAGATACTTCAATTACAAGGGAAGGCTGTCAGAAATATTTCATCCAGTGACATCCGCGCATAAAATACACTGCATCGCTGGACTTGTCATATGATACGATTGCGGGAGCCCAACGTAGTACCATCATTGCCACTAAGTGTTCTCAACGCGTAAACTCCCGATTACAAACATTAGGAACCGTCAACAACCCTGAGTCGCGTATCTATAAAAAATTCAATCTTAGGCGGAAATAAAAATAACTGTGAGACTGGGCGAAATCGAAGCTCGTTCTTGTTTCCCCTTAGTCAGAGCGAATTCTTATAATCCAATATATCTAGACCAAAACGATTTGTATAATTGGTTTGAATTTTATTAATATTGTTATGTTGATAGCTTTCTATCGATTTAAAAACTTTAACACTAGGTAGCTTGGTTCGTTAGCGAGCTTTTATCTTCGCTGATACAGCTCGTTGGCGCATGATTGGTCGCGGTTTCCAATTTAAGTGATTATGACAGACGCTTCCCGCGCATGATCCATGATGGACGAGACGAGCGAGCCCCCATGTGGCGGCTCTGGCACAGCCCTTATTCTTGTTGAGGCGCCGGTCTGCCGACTAGGCAAGTGAGCGCACACCGAAACGGAATCTCTGCGTTTGTTCACGCTACGTTGTGGTTCGTGATGTCCATGTATCTCGTGCCCGCATCCCTGTGGTGTGGAAATCCGCGGCGTGGATGATGCCAATCAGACGCTTCGCTTCCTCGAACATCGTGTCCTGCATCCTGTGAAGATCGCCATCATCGCGCATCTCAAGTTCCCGATCGCACAGCCGTTCTCGGGAGGGTTGGAGATGCACACACACCTGCTCGCGTCAGCCCTCCAGGCTCGCGGCCACGATGTGACGCTCTACGCGTCTGAGGGGTCGCAGGGCGACTTTCGGTTGGTCGCCGTCTGCCCTCCAACGGGATGCGCGTTCGACGATGTTTCGGAAGCCCGGATCGATGCAGCTGAGAATTCTGCCTATGTCAGGATCATGGATGCCGTCGTGTCCGGTGGATACGATTTCGTCCACAACAACAGCCTGCACTTCCTCCCCCTGCTGCGCGCTGGTGAACTCGCCGTTCCGATGGTGACGGCCCTGCATACGCCACCTTTTGAGCCCTTCGTCCGCGGCGTGCGGGCGCGGGCGCGAGATATGTCGTTCGCGGCCGTCTCTCCGTCGCTCGCCCGTGAATGGCATGACCTGATTGGCGATCCTCAGGTGATCGGCAATGGCATCGATCTCACGGCCTTTGCCTACGCAGCGAAGCCGCTGGGCGAGCCGCACGCGATTTGGATGGGCAGGCTCGTGCCCGAGAAGGGGCCTCATCTAGCCATCGATGCGGCGCGCGCCGCCGGCCTGCCCCTGAAGTTTGCGGGGCCACGCTCTAATCCGGCCTATTGGGATAATGAGATTGCGCCGCGCCTCGGCGAAGACGTGACCTATCTTGGGCATCTTGGACACGACGCCTTGGCGGCTCATGTCGCGAAAGCCCATGTCGCTCTCTGCACGCCGCGCTGGGAGGAGCCCTTCGGGCTCGTTCTTGCGGAATTCCTGGCCTGTGGGACGCCGGTGGCGGCGTTTCGGCGCGGTGCGATCCCCGACATCCTCGATGCCTCTTGCGGTGTCTTGGCAGCGGCGGATGATGTCGCCGACCTCGGTCGCGCTGTGAAGCAGGCCATCGGCCTCTCCCGCGCCGATTGCCGGCGCCGGGCGGAGCAATTGTTCGATGCCGACACCATGACCGATCAGTACGAAGCCCTCTACGCGCTGGAACTTCAAAGGGCAGCCAATACCGCGGTCGCTGCCCGGGTCAGCAATGCGTGAGCCGGATCTGTCCCTCGCTCGCGCGGTGGTCTGTGTTCCCGCCCGGAACGAGGCGGAGGTACTGCCCCGTCTGATACGGTCTCTCGACCAGCAGAGCGGCACCGGGGACGGCGTGTGTTTGCGCGTCGTGATTCTCGCCAACAATTGCACCGATGACACGGTGGCGACCTTGTATGCCTTGGAACGGAACGCTCAAATTCCGCACCTCGCACTGCGGATCATCGAGGCGACGATCGCATCACCCGACGCCCATGTCGGCACTGCGCGGCGTCGTGCCCTTGATGCGGGTGCCGCCTGGTTGGATCAGGAGGGCGTCACCGAGGGCGTCCTCATCAGTACGGATGCCGACGCTGTGGCACCCGCGGACTGGGTGACGGCAAATCTCCGCGCGTTGCGAAACGCCGAACTGGTGGGCGGACGCCTCGTACTTCACGGCGAGGCGCCGGCGGGTGACTCTCGTCTCGCTGCGCTCCATGCGCGGATTGAGGAGTACTGGGTGGCAGTGCGTCGCCTCGAGGAGGTCCTTGACCCGCCCACCCACGATCCAGCCCCCCGCCATGGCGATCATGTCGCCGCCAGCCTTGCCCTGCGTGCCGATCTCTATCGTCGCGTCGGTGGGTTGCCGATGCTCCCTTGTGGTGAAGACAACGCTTTGGTGGCACGGGTGCGCTGGTACGGCGGACGCGTCCGGCATTGTCCCGGGGTCTCAATCGCCGTCTCCGATCGGGGAACCGGCCGCGTGACTGGCGGAATGGCGACTGAGATGCTTCGCCGGACACGGGTGGCTCAGGGGCTCGAAACCTATAGGCTGCCGTCGGCGGCTCATTGGCGTGCGCTGATCGAGCGACGCCGCAGGCTTGCGCAGTGCTTCATGCACCCGGATGGGACAGCGGCGGCTCTGCGCGCGATGGGCGTTTCCGACGCCGATCTTGCCGCCATCGATTGCGAGACGTGCTCGAACGGAATCGCGCTCGTCGAGCGGGTCGAGGCTCAGGTGGGTGAGGGCATTCCTCAGGCGGTCCCAGTTCCTCTCGATGAGGCTTTGACCGGTCTCCAAGCGATGCTGCGCGGATC
This sequence comes from Methylobacterium sp. V23, assembly GCF_002917135.1. Classification (NCBI taxonomy): domain Bacteria; kingdom Pseudomonadati; phylum Pseudomonadota; class Alphaproteobacteria; order Hyphomicrobiales; family Methylobacteriaceae; genus Methylobacterium; species Methylobacterium sp. V23. The sequence goes on along the minus strand of NZ_PDHT01000002.1, from coordinate 32,091 downwards.
ACAGCCTGCGCGTACTGCGCAGGTCGCATGAGTCGGCGTCCGGTCGGCTACTACGTTCACCACCAGGGCGCCGGACATTGGCAGCGCGCCTGCCTGATCGCTCGGGCGCTCGATCGCCCGATGACGTTGGTCGGAACGCTTTCGAATTTCGACACTGCCGAGGCACCGGGTTCAGTTCTCGATCTGCCCGATGATCGGGTTGGCAGCGACTTCGATGGGCGAGACGGATCAGCCGAGCGCCCGCATGGCTTGCACTACGCGCCTATAGGCGCCGACAATGTGCGCGCGCGAATGAGCCGCCTCGCGGCTTGGATGGACGCCGCAGATCCCGCGCTGATTATCGTCGATGTGTCGGTGGAAATTGCCCTGTTCGCACGCCTCATGTCCTTGCCGACCTTGGTCGTTCGGCTTGCCGGTACACGCACGGACACCCCGCATCTCGAAGCCTTCCGAAGCGCTGAGCGCCTGCTCGCGTTCTTCCCGCCCGAACTCGACTCGGCCGAGATGCCGGAATGGGTTCGCGCCAAGACGTTCTATGCCGGACTGCTCTCCGGTGAGCCTGCCGCGAGCCGGTCGACGAAGGCGGATGGATCGATCCTCGTCATCTATGGGCGCGGCGGGACGGGCGGGCACAGGGCGGATCTTGTTGCGGCCGCAACGGCCGTGCCAGATCGCCACTGGCACGTACTCGGTCCCGTCAACGGCGGGGGGACGGATATTCCGCCGAACCTGCACCTGCACGGATGGGTCGGCGATCCAGCCCCCTATCTCGCCCGAGCCGATCTGGTGGTCGGCGGTGGTGGCGACGGGGTCGTATCGGCGGTCTCGGCGGCGGGAAAGCGCTTCATCTGCCTTCCCGAACCACGAGCGTTCGATGAGCAGATCGAAAAATCGCGCGCCCTTTCCGCGATGGGCGCGGCACTGCATTGCGAGTCCTGGCCCGAGCCTGCCGCGTGGCCGGCGATCATCGCGGCCGCGGAACGGCTCGATCCGGGCGTCATCGGCGGACTGACTCGGCCGGGCGTGATCGCCCGCACCGTCTCTTTCATCGGCGACTTGGCGGATCGCCTCGACGCTCGTCGCCGTTAGGCGCCGAGATCTCAGAAGGGACGGTCCGCGGAAAGCCGCGTCGCGGCAATCTCTTCGGCAGCGGGTTGGCGCAAGACGATGAGATCGTCGCGCCACCGCGTGTTGATGAGTCCGCGCGCGGCAAAGGCGTCGAGCCACCCGTCCATGGGCCAGAGACCGTGCTGTGCGCGAAAGCGCGTCGCGTTCCGGACGATGTCGTCGAAGTGCTGCAACGGCGGATCGCAGGCGAGGTGGTGCTGGTGGAAGGCTTGCCCGCCTGCGCTGAACAGCACCGGGATTCCGAGGGCATCGGCGCGAAAGGCGAGGTCAGTGTCCTCCGCGCCGTAGCCGTCGAACGCCTCGTCGAAACCGCCGAGGCGGTCGAAGGTCGTTGCCCGGACTCCGAAGGCCAAGGACCAGAACAGCCCAGCATTGACGGTCCGGGTCAGTCCCTCGGCGGGGAACTGACGGACGGGATGGGCGTGGCCTACCGCGCGCAGTCCGGCCTCCGTCCATCCGTCCCCGACGGCGCCCGCTGGCAGATAGCGGATCTCGCAGCAGATCAACCCATCAGCCTCGGCCAGATCGGCGCTGAGGCGCGGCACAAGATCCGCCGAGGGAATGCAATCCACGTCGAGGAAGATCAGCCGCTCGGTGCCGGCGGCTTGGCGGCCGGCATTGCGGGCCCGAGCCAGGGGCAGGCCGTCACTGCCGAGAACGATACGGCGGATGGGAAAACCGTAATCCGGCAGGGGCGCGGGTTCGGCACCCATCTCGACGATGACGCAGGCCTCCGGATGCGGACCTCGCGCGACGCCTTCGAGCAGGCGGGCGAGGTGGGCGTCGCGGCCCTTGTTCAGGGTGATGAGGGTGGTGTCGGCGATCACGGGGTGGGTGCGTCCATGGCAACGAAGATCTCGTAGGGGCCGGTGAAGCGGGCGACCATCGCCGGCTCCAGGCGAAAACCCGTCAGGTCGTCGGAGATGAGATCGGTGGTCTGGGAGCGATGGGCGCCGATCGCGGCGGTCTTCGCGGCGCGGTGGGCACCGACATCAAGGCGCAGACCGGTGGGAGCCGGGCCGACCTCGGTGCCCTCGGGCAGGGTCCAACCCCAGACGGGATAAGCGAAAATCCGGATCGGACCGAGATGCGCCCGCGCCAGGCGGACGATAGCGGCGGCGGCTTGGTGGTCGCAATGGGGATCGTGGCCCCAGGTCACGCAGACGGCGCCGGCATCGGCATCGCGGGCGATCGCGGCGATCCGGGCGGCGGCCGCTTCCGCGATCGGACCGGCGCTCGGAACACCGGCATCGGGCAGGCGGAGAAAGGTCACGGACTCCTGAAATACGCCCAGTATACCAACAGCGTCGACCGTCTCCGTTTCGCGCAGGTCACGCAGTTTGGCCGGCGGATAGAGCACCGAATGCGTGTGCGAGCCGCAACCGTCGCTGACGATGACGACGCGGACCTCGCGACCCCGGGCGCGGGCCTCGGCCATGAGGCCGCCGCAGCCGAGGCTCTCGTCGTCGGGGTGGGGCGCCACCACCACGACGCCCTTGCCGCCGGTCAGGGCGTCGAGATCTGCGACCGGCAGGCGTTCGGCGGCGGCGAGGAAGGCGTCGGCATGCATGGGCGGGCTCGGCAGGAGCGTTCGGGAAACGCGAGCCGTCCGTTTAGCGGCCCCTGTCTGATCGATGTCTGAACGATCGGCCGCCCGGCATGCGGTCAGAGAGCGGTCCCGCTCTCCGCCGCGAAGGCGGCGATGCCGCCGGCGGTGGTGAGCCAGATTGCGTCGCGGCGGGCCGCGATGTGGGCGAGGGCGCGCCGCAGGGGCCGCAGGCGGTGCGGCTGGCCGACGATGTAGGGATGCAGGGCGATGCCCATCACCAGGGGGGCGGTGCGCGACTGCTCCAGCATCTCGTCGAAGGCCTCGACGATGGCGTCGGCGAATTGCTGGCCGGTCTCCTTGCGCGCCACGATGGCGGGGATGTCGTTCAATTCCTGCGGATAGGGCACCGCGAGGATGCGCCCGCCGTCGCGGGTGGAAAACCAGGTCGGCTGGTCGTCGTGGCACCAGTCGAGCAAGTAGGTGTAGCCCGCCTCGGCGAGGAGGTCCGGCGTCCGATGGCTCTGCGAGATCCAGGGTCCGAGCCAGCCCTTCGGCGGCTTGCCCTCCTGCGCGGTCAGGATCGCGGTCGCCTCGGCGATGAGGGCCCGCTCCTCGGCCTCCTCCCGGTCGCCCTGGCGCTCGGTGTTGGTGCGGCCATGCCCGACGATCTCGTCGCCGCGCGCCCGGAACGCCTCGATCAGGCCGGGACAATCGGCGTAGAGCCGACTGTTGACGAGAACGCTGGCGGGCATCTCCAGGGCGTCGAGGGTCTCCTTGATCCGCCAGGCGCCGACCCGGTTGCCCCAGTCGCGCCAGGCGTAATTCAGCACGTCCGGTTGCGGGCCGCCCGGCGCGAGTTCGGCGCCCAGGCCCCGGCCGAAATCGAAGCCCTCGAGGTTGAGCCCGAGATAGACCGCGAGGCGCTTGCCCCCGGGCCAGTCGTAGACCGGCCGGTCGGGCAGGGCGCTGTAGGCGTAGCGGCCGTGATGCGGCGCGGGCGTGTCGGTCATCGGGGGTCTCGACGGCGAATCTCGGGAGAACGATCAGGAGGGGTTCAGCAGCGCGGGCTTGCGCCGGGTCACCCAGCGGGTCGCGGCATCGTAGGCGGCGCCGAGCTGGAGGCAGGCGCGCTCGCCGTTGTTGGGGCCGACGATCTGGATGCCGGACGGGCGCCCGGCCGGGTTGAAGCCCGCCGGCACGTTGAGGGCGGGCAGGCCGCTCATGGTCACGGGGATCGTCGCCTCCATCCAGCGGTGGTAGGTGTCCATCGCCCGGCCGCCGACGACCTTCGGCCAGCGCTCCTCCACGTCGAAGGGGAAGACCTGGGTCGAGGGCATGAGGAGGAAGTCGTAGCGCTCCTGGAACCGGCGCACGGCCTCGTACCAGGCGGTGCGGCCCTCCTGGGCGGCGGCGACCTGATCGGCGGTGAGCGCGAGCCCGCGCTCCACCTCCCAGACCGCCTCCGGCTTCAGCTGCGCCCGGTAGGCCGGCTCGTCGTAGAGCGGACGCAGGTTCGAGGCGGTCATCCAGGCCCGGAGGGTGAGCCAGTCGCGCCAGACCTTGCCCATGTCGAAGCGCGGGCGATCCCACTCGACCTTGGCGCCCAGCGTCTCGAAAGCCGAGAGGGCGCTGCGATCGAGGTCGAGCACGCCCGGCTCGAAGGGCAGGTAGCCGCCAAGATCGTCGAACCAGGCGATCCGGGCACCGCTGAAGTCTCGCTTCAGGTCCTCCGTGAAGATCGCGGGGTCCTGCGTGTTGGCGTAGGGCACCCGCGCGTCGTAGCCGGCCTGGACCGAGAGCAGCAGTCCGATATCGGCCGGGGAGCGCCCGATCCCGCCCGAGACCCCGAGGCCGGGGGTGAAGGCGTCCTTGGTCTCGATCGGGATGCGCCCGTAGCCGGTGCGCAGCCCGAACAGGTTGTTGAAGGCGGGCGGGTTGCGCAGGGAGCCGGCATGGTCGCTGCCGTCGGCGACGGGCTGCATGTGGAGGGCCACCGCCACCGCCGCGCCGCCGCTGGAGCCCCCGGAGGTCTTGGTCGGATCATAGGCGTTGCGGGTGGCGCCGTAGACCGGATTGAAGGTCTGCGAGCCGAGGCCGAATTCCGGCATGTTGGTCCGGCCCGTGAAGATCGCGCCGGCCCTGCGCAGGCGCTTGACCATAATCGAATCGGCCGCCGCGATGCGGTCGCGAAAAATCGGCGACCCCTGCGTGAAGGGCAAGCCCTTGACGGCATCGATGTCCTTCACCGCGTGGGGAAATCCATGCAGCGGTCCGAGGAATTCGCCGCGTGCCGCCTGTTCGTCGCGTTCCTCGGCCGCGGCCAGGAGCTCGCCCCGGTCGCGCAGCGCCACGATGGCGTTGACCGTGGGATTGAGCCGATCGATCTGATCGAGACAGGCGGTCATGACCTCGACGCAGGAGACGCGCCGGGCGTGGATCGCGGCCGAGAGCTCGACGGCCCCGAGGCTGAGGATGTCGTTGTCGGAGGCTTCGCCCGCCGCCGGTTCGGCCGCGGCGATGGATGGGTCTGTGTTCATGCTCTGGCTCTGGAACGCGCTCGCACGGGCCACCGACCCTCAGGCCGGCAGACGCCGCTCCTGGAAGGCGTGGCAGGCCACGCCCTCGACCAGGGCCGGGACCTCGATGCGGCAGCGCTCGTCCGCGAAGGGGCAGCGCGGGTTGAAGGCGCAGCCCGCGGGGGGATCAATGGGGTTCGGGATCTCGCCCGAGACGGGGATGCGCTTGCGCCCGGTGAGCCCGATATCCGGAACCGCATCGAGCAGCATGCGCGTGTAGGGATGTTTCGGAGCACGGAAGAGTTCCCGTCCGTCTGCGATCTCGACCACGCGCCCCAGATACATCACCCCGATCCGGTTCGCCATGTGGCGCACCACGGCGAGGTTGTGGCTGATGAACAGGTAGGTCAGCCCCAGGCGGTCCTGCAGGTCGCGCATCAGGTTGAGGATCTGGGCCTGGACCGAGACGTCGAGGGCCGAGGTCGGCTCGTCTCCCACCAGGAACTCCGCCTCCGAGGCCAGCGCCCGGGCGATGGCGATGCGCTGGCGCTGGCCGCCGGAGAATTCATGCGGGTACTTCACCCCGTCGTCGGGATGCAGGCCGACGAGGCTGAGGAGTTCGCCGACGCGGCGGGCGATGGCGATGTCGCCCTGGAGCAGGTTGAAGGCCCGGATCGGCTCCGCGATGATCCGGCGGACGCGCCAGCGCGGGTTCATCGAGGCGTAGGGGTCCTGGAAGATCATCTGGATGCGGCGGCGCAGGCGCCGGCGATCCGCGGCCTGGCGCGGGTCGGTCATCGAGATTCCGGTGATGCGCACGTCGCCGGCGCTCGGCGGCAACAGGCCCACCACCATGCGGGCGACCGTCGACTTGCCCGAGCCGGACTCGCCGACGAGCGCGAAGGTCTCGCCCCGACGGATCTCGAAGCTGACACCGTCGACGGCGCGCAGGATCTGCCGCGGCTGGCGCTCGATGACCCGGGCGAGCCAGGGCCGCGACACGTCGAAGGTGCGGCGCAGGCCTTCGATCGCGACGTAGGGGGTGTCCGGCGCGCGGGTGCCCGGGATCGACGGCGGCATCACGGGCGCATTCATGCGGCGGAGGCCTCCGAACGATCGTAGAGGTGGCAGGCGACCCGGTGTGCGCCCACCGGAATCGGATCGGGCCGCTCCACCACGCAGCGGGCGAAGACGGAAGGGCAGCGCGGGTTGAAGGCGCAGCCCTTCGGGATGTTCGAGAGCCGCGGCATCGAGCCGGGGATCTGGGCGAGGCGGTCGGTCTCCTGGGCCAGGGTCGGGATCGCCCCCATCAGGCCCTTGGCGTAGGGATGCAGCGGGTTCTGCACCACGTCGCGCACGGGGCCGATCTCGGCGATGCGGCCCGAATACATCACGGCCACCCGATCGGCGGCCTCCGCGATCACGCCCATGTCGTGGGTCACCAGCATCACGGCGGTGCCGCGCTCGCTGCCGAGGCGCTTCAGGAGCGCGATGATCTGGGCCTGAACCGAGACGTCGAGGGCTGTGGTGGGCTCGTCGGCGATGATGAGCTCCGGCTCGGCGGCCAGCGCCAGGGCGATCACCACGCGCTGGCGCATGCCGCCGGAGAATTCATGCGGGTAGCCGTCGATCCGCCGCTCCGGCGCCGGGATGCCGACCTCCGCCAGGAGGTCGATGGCGCGATGGCGCGCGGCCTTCTCGGACAGGTCGGTATGGGTGCGGATGGTCTCCACGATCTGCCGACCGACGCGATAGAGCGGGTTGAGGCTCGTCAGCGGGTCCTGGAAGATCATGCCGATGCGCCGGCCCCGGATGCGCCGCATAGCCTCGGGCGACAGGGTGTCGATGCGCTCGCCCTGCAGCCGGATCTCGCCGCCCACGATGGCGCCGGGGGGATCAATCAGGCCGATGACGGCCGAGCCGGTCACCGACTTGCCCGCCCCGGATTCGCCGACGACGCCGAGGATCTCGCCCCGGGCGATGTCGAACGAGACGTCGTCGATGGCCGTGAGGGTGCCGCGCCGACCCGCGAAGGCGACGCGCAGGTTGCGGACCGAGAGAACGGGCTCTGTCATGTCAGATCTGTCATGGCGTCGCGGTTACTGCAGCTTGGGGTTCAGGGCGTCGCGCAGCCAGTCGCCGAGCAGGTTGATCGCCAGGACGAGGCCGGCGAGCGCCAGGCCCGGGAAGGCGACGATCCACCACTCGCCGGAGAACAGGAAGCGGTTGCCGGTGCGGATCAGGGTGCCGAGGGAGGGCATCGAGTCGGGCAGGCCGGTGCCCAGGAAGGACAGGGTCGCCTCGGTGATGATGGCCAGCGCCAGGTTGATGGTGGCGATGACGAAGACCGGGCCGAGGACGTTGGGCAGGACGTGCCGCACCATGATCACCGGCGAGGACAGGCCGATGAGCCGCCCGGCCTGGACGTAGTCCTTGTTCTTCTCGACCAGAACCGAGGACCGGACGGTGCGGGCGTACTGCACCCAGAACGACAGCCCGATCGAGAGCACGATAAGCCCGATGGCGGCGTTCGTGTCCATCTGGCTGCCCAGGGCTGCCTTGGCGACGCCGTCCACCACCAGGGCGATGAGGATCGCCGGGAAGGTGAGCTGCACGTCGGCGATGCGCATGATCAGCGTATCGACGAAGCCGCCGAAATAGCCCGCGATCAGCCCGAGCAGGATGCCGAGGACACCCGAGACCAGGACGCCGAGGAGCCCCACCACCAGGGACAGCCGGAGGCCGTAGAACACCGCCGAGAGCACGTCGCGGCCCTGGTCGTCGGTGCCGAGGGTGAAGGGCGCGAGGCCATCGGCGTACCAGATCGGGGGCAGGTTGGAGTTGATGAGCTCGAGCTGGGCCGGGTCGTAGGGATTCTGCGGCGAGATCCAGGGGGCCGCCAGCGCCAGGAGGGCGAAGAGCAGCGTCACCGCGAAGGCGCCCATGGCCAGCTTCGAGCGGCGGAAGCTGGCATAGACGTCGGAATCGAGGAAGCGGGCCAGGGCCGAGCGCTTCACGGGCGCCGGCGGGAGGAGGGGGGACTCCTGCACGGACGCGCTCATGAGGCCCGTCCCGTGGACAGGTGCAGGCGGGGATCGACGATGGTGTAGAGCACGTCCACCACGAGGTTGATGACGACGAAGATGGCGGCGACCAGCAGCAGGTAGGCCGCCATGATCGGGATATCGACGTTCTGCACGGCCTGGACGAAGAGCAGGCCCATGCCGGGCCACTGGAACACCGTCTCGGTGATGATCGAGAAGGCGATGACCGAGCCGAGCTGCAGGCCCGCGATGGTGATGACCGGCACCAGCGTGTTCTTGAGGGCGTGGCCGAGATGGATCGAGCGGGTGGTGAGGCCCCGTGCCCGGGCGAAGCGGATGTAGTCCGTGCGCAGCACCTCCAGCATCTCGGCGCGGACCAGGCGCATGATCAGGGTCATCTGGAACAGGCCGAGGGTGACGGAGGGCAGGATCAGCGCGCGCAGGCCCGAGGCGGTGAGGAAGCCGGTGGTCCACCAGCCCAGCCGCACGGTGTCGCCGCGGCCGAAGGAGGGCAGCCAGCCCAGCGTCACCGAGAACAGGAAGATCAGCAGGATGCCGATCAGGAAGGTCGGCAGGCTGATGCCCACGAGCGAGATGGCGAGGAAGATCTTGGCGAGCCAGGTGTCCCGCCGCAGGGCGCAGTAGACCCCCATCAGGATGCCGACGGTGAGCGCGAACAGCGTCGCGCAGAGCGCGAGTTCGAGGGTGGCGGGCATGCGCTCGGCCAGGAGCGACGAGACCGGCTGGCGGAACTGGTAGGAGGTGCCGAACTCGCCGCGCGCGACGTTGCCGGCGTAGCGCAGGAACTGGACCGCCACGGGATCGTCGAGCCCGAGATCCTTCCGGATGGCGACGCGCTCGGCATAGGGCGTGTCGACGCCCACGATCTGGTTCACGGGATCGCCGGCGAACCGGAACATCGAGAAGGCGATCAGGCCGACCGCGAACAGCACGGCGATGGACTGGAGCAGGCGCTGGAGGATGAACGCGATCATCGGCGGGCGATCCGGCCGTGCCGATCGCCGAGACCGGCACGCAGAGCGATCGCGGACCGCGGCGCGCCGTCGGTCCGGGGCGCCGCAGCCGCGCCCGGACTCCAGAACCGCCCACGGTGTGACGTCCGGCACCAGCTCCGTTTCCGGATCCCGGGCCCCGCCGCGCGGCCCCGGGATGACGGGGGGCTGCACGCGCCGGTTCGGCGTACAGACCAGCGGATGCAATCGCCCTTTCCCCGCCAGGCGGAGACGCGGGGCGATGCGACGTCCTGAAACCGTTCGGCCATAGCGGTCACGGCTGCTTCGAGACCCAGTACAGCATCAACATGTTGTCCGGGCGCTGGACCAGGGTGACCTTCTTCGAGACGCCCCAGGCCAGGGCCTGCTGGTGCAGCGGGATGAAGCCCCAGTCGGCCTGGATGGTGTCGAAGCCCTCCTTGATCTCGGCGTTGCGCTTGGTCTGGTCGCTCTCGGCCTCGACGGAGTCGGCGAGCGCATCGACCTTCGGGTTGCAGTAATTGCCGAGGTTCCAGTTGCCGCGGCCGGGCTTGGAGCCGTTCCGGCAGCCGGCGATCTCGAACAGGATGTTGTGCGAATCCTGGGAGGAGGGGGTCCAGCCCACCAGATAGAACGAGGTGTCGTAGGCGGGGGCCAGCACCTTGGCGAAGTACTTCGCCTTGGGCTGCGCATTGAGGTTCACCTTCACGCCGACCCGGGCCAGCATGGAGACCACGGCCTGGCAGATCGCCTCGTCGTTGACGTAGCGGTCGTTCGGGCAATCCATGCCGAGGGAGAAGCCGTCCGGATAGCCCGCCTCGGTGAGCAGCGCCTTGGCGCGCTTGGGGTCGTATTCGGGCCGCTTGAACTCGGACGCGCGGGGGAACAGCACCGGGGCGATCAGCAGGGCGGAGGGCACGGCCTGCCCGCGCATCACGCGCTTGGCGATCGTCTCCTCGTCGATGGCCCGGTAGAAGGCCTCGCGCACGCGGACGTCCTTGAATGGGTTCTTGCCCTTGACGTTCGAGTCTTTCAGCTCGTCGCGCGCCTGGTCCATGCCGAGGAAGATCGTGCGCAGCTCCGGCCCGGCCATCACGGTGGCGGTGCCGCTTCCGTTGACGCGCTGGGCGTCCTGCAGTGGCACGGGGTCGATCCAGTCGACCTCGCCGGAGATCAGGGCGGCGACGCGGGTGGCGTCGTTCTGGATGGTGGTGAAGACCGCCTCGTCGAGGTTCGAGTCCACCTTGCCCCAGTAGTTGGGGTTCTTCTTGAACACCGTGCGCACGCCGGGCTGGTGCTCGGTGATGATGAACGGCCCGGTGCCGTTCTCGTGCAGGGCGGCGTAGCTGGTGGAGGTCGCGCTCGGCAGGGTCGGGGCGACGGCGCCGTTCTTCTCGGCCCAGGACTTCGACATGATGTACCAGGTCGAGAACTGGTACAGGGCGATCGGGTTGGGGCTCTTGAGCTTCATGTCGACGGTGTGGTCGTCGATCTTCACCCACTCGGCGTCGGACGGCACGTTGGTGGTGAAGTTCGAGCCCGGCGCCCGGACGCGGTTGGCCGAGAAGATCACGTCGTCGGCTGTGAAGTCCGAGCCGTCATGGAATTTCACGCCCTTGCGTAGGTGGAAGCGCCAGCGCGTCGGCTCCGGATTCTCCCAGGACTCGGCCAGCATCGGCGCGAGGTTCAGATCCTTGTCACGCGTGATCAGCGAGTCGAAGACCGCGCCGTGCATGCCGATCGTGAAGCTCTCCTTCAGGGAGTAGGGGTCGAGCGACTTGATGTCCCCCTGGAAGGCGAAGCGGAAGACGTTCGCCGCGGCGGCCGGCGCGGTGGCGGACAGGCCCATGACGGCGGTGAGGGCGGTGGCCGAGACGAACGCTTTGACCGTGGACTTCAACAAGGCACCCATCCTCTTCGAGTCTGCTTCACACGCGACTGCCGACACCTTGGCATCGACCGTACCTTGGCATCGACGGTACCTTGGCATGGATCGGGCCAAGCCCGAACCCGGTTCTCGGCGCCGTCCACGCCGATGCTGTGGACCCGCCATCGCCCATCGACCGGGCCGCTCTGTGCTCAAAAATCGGTCAATAGCCACGGATCGGTCAAGTCCCAACCTGCTGCGGCCGGGACGCGCCGGCGTCGCGGCTGAACAGGGGCGCGGCGAGGCCGGTTGACGGAGCATCCCCGTTCACCCGTGACGCCCAGGACACCGGACCGCATGTTCGCCACCCGCAAGCCCCTCGACCAGCAGGTCGTCGTCATCACCGGCGCCTCCAGCGGCATCGGCCTCGCCACCGCCCGGATGGCGGCCGCGGCCGGCGCCAAGGTCGTCCTCACCGCCCGCAACGGCGAGGTCCTCGCCGAGGTCCAGCGCGCGATCGAGCAAGGCGGAGGCGAGGCGATCCACGTGGTCGCGGATGTGGGCGAGCGGGCGCAGCTTCAGGCCGTGGCCGACCGGGCCATCCAGCGCTTCGGGCGCATCGACACCTGGGTCAACGATGCCGGCCTGTCGATCTTCGGACGCCTCGAGGAGGTGAGCGACGCCGACCACCAGCGCCTGTTCCAGACCAATTTCTGGGGGCTCGTCTACGGCTCCCTCGTGGCCCTGCCGCATCTCAAGACGACGGGCGGGGTGCTGATCAACCTCGGCAGCGTCGCCTCCGACATCGCCTTCCCGCTGCAGGGGATGTACTGCGCCAGCAAGCACGCGATCAAAGGCTTCACCGACGCCCTGCGGATCGAGCTGGAGCAGGAGGGCGCGCCCGTGGCGGTGACGCTGATCAAGCCCGCCTCCATCGACACGCCGTTTCCGCAGAACGCGCGCAACTACACCGACCACGAGCCGAAGCTGCCGCCGCCGATCTACCGCACCGAGGAAGTCGCCAACGCCATCGTCCAGGCCGCCGTGCATCCGCAGCGCGACATCTACATCGGTGGCGGCGGCCGCCTGATGAGCAGTGCCCAGCGCATGGCGCCCCGGACCTTCGACCGGATCGCCCGTACGATGACAGCGCAGCAGCAGCGCGACGAGCCCGCCCGCCACCGCGGCGGCGCCCTCTACGGGGCAGGGTCGGGCGGCCGCGTCGCCGGGGAACACCCGGGCTACGTCATGCGCCGCAGCTTCTATACGCGTTCCGTCCTGCATCCCTTGACGACCGCCGCGGTGGTGGCCGGTGTCGGACTGGCGGCGGCGAGCCTGCTCGGGGGCCTGCGGCGCTCCTGAGGGGCGGCGCACCGGCGGGTGCAGCGGCATGACACGGGCCGGATGCCGGGAGACCGGCCGGGACGACGCTCCCCGATCGCGGGCGCCGCTCCATATGGTCCGGCACCCGGCGCGCGACGGAGCCGGCTCACCGGCGCTCGGTCGGGTCGAGTGGCGTATCCGGTGAACTGTTCCTGCGGCGCCGGTGGTGAGAGAGGATTTGGGGAGTTCGACATGGCCGATCTCGACCACACGCTACAGCGCTTCCAGGGCCTCCTGGTGGCCGAACAACCCGTCGATCTCGGCGAGGCCGAGGATGCGATCTGGGCCTATCTCTCGCAGGCCCAGGGCCTGTCCGCCCAGGTCGAGGCCCTGGAGCGGCTGCAGGAGGCGGTCCGGCCGTGGGACAGCCATTCGCCGTTCCTGCCGCAATTGCGGGCCGCGCTCGATCGGCATCGCAGCCGCCTCGCCGAGCCCTCGGCCTGACGGCGACCGCCCCGCATGCGCCTCCTCAGCTACAACATCCGCCATGGGCGCGGCACCGATGGGCGCGTCGATCTGGAGCGCGTGGCCCGCGCCATCCGGACGAGCCGCGCCGACATCGTCGCGCTGCAGGAAGTCGACCTCGGCCGCGCCCGGACCGGCGGCGTCGACCAGGCTGGGGCCCTCGCCCGGCACCTGGGCATGCGGGCGCACTTCCACGCCGCCCTCCAGGTCGAGACCGAGCGCTACGGCGACGCGATCCTCACGACGCATCCCTCCCGTCTCGTCAGGGCCGGAGGCCTGCCGGGGCTCGCCGGTCGGCCGGGTCTCGAGCCGAGGGGCGCCCTGTGGGTGGAGGTCGCCTGTGATGGGCACCGGCTCCAAGTCCTCAACACCCATCTGGGCCTCGCCGCGGCGGAGCGAAGCGCGCAGCTCGCGGCACTGCTCGGTCCCGACTGGCTCGCGGCCGCATCGGCGGCGGGACCGGTGGTCCTGGCGGGAGACTTCAACGCGACGCCGTGGTCACGGGCCTATCGCCAGCTGACCGCGCAACTCAGCGACGCCCGCGCCGCCGCGCGCAGCCGGGTGGGGCGCGCGACCTTCCCGAGTCGCTGTCCGGTGCTGCGTCTCGACCATGTCTTCGTCGGTCCGGGCCTCCGGGTGGACCAGGTGGCGGTGCTGCGCGACGGGGCCGCGCGCTGCGCATCCGATCATCGTCCGCTCCTGGCGACGCTCGACTTCGCCGAGGTGCCGCGGGCGGTGCTGCTGCCTCAGGAAGCCCTGGCCGTGGCGCCGGAGGTCTGAGCCGCCGGCGCCTCCGCCGGGCGCTCGCCCCGCCGGAACTGCTCCAGGGCGGCGGCCCGGCGCCAGGGCCGCCAGGCATCGCGCACACTGGCCGGGTCACCGAGATGCCAGGCCTCCACCAGGCGCGCGAGGGCACCGCGCCGGGAAGGCACCAGCGGGCAGAGCCGGCGCGGCGCCACGAGGGACGGATCGTCCAGCACCGCGCGCAGGGAGCCGCGACGGTGCACCGCCTCCTCGAAATCCTTGCGCGGGCAGCCGGCGTGGTGCGCGAGCAGGCCGTCCCGTAGGCGCAAGATGGCGGATCGCGCGAGAGGCGCGTCCTCGCTCGGCAGGACTTCGATGGCCAGGTCGCACTCGCTGTCGTAGCCGAGGGAGCGGTTGTTGAGGTTGGTCGACCCGATGCGCATCAGGCGATCGTCGAAGATGCCCACCTTGGAATGGACGAGGATCGGGCGTCCCTCCGCCGTATGCGGTGCCAGGATGCGGAGGCGGTCGAAGCGATCCGCCGCCCGAAGCTTGCGGATGAGTCCCCGTCGGGCGCTGTCCATGGTCAGCCGGTCGAAGGCGTTCGGGCTGCGCTCGGCCACCACGATGATGATCTCCGGTCCCTCGGCCTCGCCGAGACGCTGCATCAGCGCCGCGCCGATCAGGGGCGACGTCAGGTACTGGTTCTCCAGGTAGATGACGTGGGCGGCGCCCCGGATCGCGGTGGCGTACAACGCGGCGTTCTCGTGCAGGGCCGCGCGCTTCGGGCCGGCGGGCCGGGTGCGCGACAGGGCGATCGATGTGGCGTGGAGGAGTGGGGTCACGGAGGCCGGCCAGGGCGTCCCGTCCCGTGCGGGCGGGGGAGGCAGACGCTCGCCGGTGGCCTCGTGCCAGCGTTGGCGCGCGAGGTCACCCAGGGCCGCCGCCGCCGGGCCCTCGACCGCCATCATGATGTCGTGTCGCGGCGGATAGGTCTCGCCGCTGGGAAGGCGCCGGCGAGGGTCGCCGTCCCGATGGGCCGGCGTATCCCAGCGATTGGCTTCGAAGTCGCCCCCGCCGCAGAAGGCCACCGCGTCGTCGACGACGAGGATCTTCTGGTGCTGGCAGGCGCCGAAGGGCAGCGTCGCATCGACCCGGTAGCCGATGCCGGGTCCCAGCAGGGCGCGCACCGCCTCCGGTGTCAGGTCCCGTCCGGCCGAGAGCGGCCAGGGCATGTCCCAGATCAGGATGTGGATCGCGAGGTCCGGCCGGCAGGCGCGCAGACGGTGGAGCAGGTCCACCAGGGTTTCCCCCTCCGGGGCGTGGCTGCCATCGGGCGCGAGGCGCAGGCGCGGGTCGAAGCTCCAGCCGATCAGCAGGATCGAGTGGCGCGCCTCCAGCATGGCGCTGCGGGCGGCCGCGAAGTAGGCGGCGCCGTCATGGAGGACGGCGAGCCGATCGGCCTGCTCGATGCGCCAGCAGGTCTGGCCCGGCCGAAGCCAGCGCGCCTCGGACCGAGGCGGAGCCAGCGCGCCCGGATCGGCGGCCCGGGACGAACGGGACGCCGGATGCAGCCCGCGCGCGGCGAGCTTCGCCTGCACGCGGCGGCGCGTCACCGCGACGGCCCCGAAGGTCGCCACCAGGCCGAGCCCCAGCGGGATCCAGTGGGCGGCCGAGTCGGCCGCCGTGCGGCCGATCACGCCGAGATAGACGCAGAGGATCGTCCCCGGGATCATGCCGAGGAGGGTCGAGACGAAGAAGTCCCGCACACGGACCCGCGTCAGGCCGAGAATGTAGTTCTGCACGTTGAAGGGCACGAAGGGACTGACCCGCATCAGGGTCAGCAATTGCCATCCGCCGTCGCCCACCGCCTCCATCGTGGCGACCATCGTGGGACGTCGGGCGATGACGCGCTCGACGCGTCGTCTCAGGACGAAGCGCGCCGCGAGGAAGGCCAGGACGGAACCGACGGTCGCCGCCCCGAGGACGATCGGGAGCGACCACCACCCGAAGGCGAGCGCTCCGGCGATCGTCAGCGGGGTGCCCGGGATCACCAGCAGCGTGGCCAGGACGAAGAGGGCCGCGAAGGCGACGGGGCCGAGGGGCCCGAGACTCGCCGCCCAGGCGCCGAAGGCCTGGAGCCAGTCCTGAACCGGCAGAAGGAACCAGACCGCGGCCGTTGCCGCGAGACCGAGCAGGATGAGAAGCCAGGAACGCATACCGGTTGATGTCAAACGGCCGCGCTTGCGTCACGCCGAAAAGCGATGGACGACCCGTTTCGTTGCGTTCGTCTCACGGTGTCTGTCGCTCCACTGCCTGTGCCGCCGCGAAACACGGCACGAACACACAGCACCAACACACAGAATGCGTCGCGCGCCGAAGCGTTGCGCTGCAGCATCGACCTTTGCACCGTCGCGGCGCATCCGCTATCGCTCGCTCGCCCGCACCGAGGCTGCCGGGACAACGAGCCCGCACGCCGCGATCCCGGCCATGACCCGCGACAACGCAGGATTCCGAACCATTTCCCAGGACGCTGAGATCACCTTTCGCGGCCGCGGGCGCGGCCTCCTCCGCGACGCGGGCCTCCGGCTCGACGTCTGCCCGCTCTGCTCCCAGGCGAACACCCCGCGCGGGGCGGAGGCCGGGCGATGCGCCTGGTGCGCCTACGTTCCGTCCCTCGACGACGTGGAGCCGGTGCGCGCCGAGGACCCGTCCCACGCCGCCGAATAGCGTCGGCAACCGGTCCGCTGCGTAGGACCCGAGGCGCGGGGTCTCATTCCTCCTCGACCAGGCGCCGGTAGGCCGCCTCGGCGATGCCGTAGCTCCGTCCCGCGGCTTCCTGCAGCCGTTCCCGGTTCCGGATCGTGATCCGTCCGCGCCGGGCCCAGATATAGCCGGAGCCTTCCAGGTTCTGGACCGCCAGCGTCACGCCGGAGCGCTGAACCCCCAGCATCACCGCCAGGATTTCGTGGGTGAGGACGAGGTCGTCGCCCTCGACGCGGTCGTGACACATCAGGAGCCAGCGGGCGAGCCGGGTCTCGATGCCGAAGCTGGCGTTCACGAAGGCGGTCTGGCGCGCCTGGAACAGTTCCGCCTGGATGAAGCGCAGCATCTGCCGGCGCAGCGTGGCGCTGCGCTCCATCGCGGCCTCGAGGGCATCCCGATCGATGACGAGGGCGACGCCCGCGATCTGGACGACATGCTCATAGGGCGAATGGGTCGACCCGAGAATGACGCTGGCGGCGTCCACGAAACCCTCCGGACCGATCATTCCGACCTCGATCCGGGTCGTGCCGACCTGCAGGATGACCGAGACGAGGCCGGCCTCGACGAAGTAGGTCTGTGCGAGACCCGCCCCGGCCTGAACCAGAACTTGCCGGGCTGCCAGGTCCAGGCGACGCAGATGCGGTTGAAGCAACGCCAAATCGTCGGACGATAGGGTCCGCAGCAAACGGTTACGCGGCAAGACTTGCATTCGCTGAGGTCAGACCTTGTTCTCTCGGGTCAGAGAACCAAGCCTCTCCCGCCATGGCGCGGCCATAGCGAAGGTTGAGCACTAGATCAATCAAAGATGGCAGATCATCCTGCGAGCATCTAAACGCATCAGTAGTGGGTTCATAAACATAGGTTAAAGGTTTGAAATCATACAAATGCGGCTTGGGTGCTTACAACTGCTGAAGCGGCAGGATAAAAAATGCAAAGCCCTGCGGCCTGACCTCCGCAGTGAGCCGTAGGAGAGCAGCATGACATCGTCGGATCGGCGAGCCGACGGGGATCGCGGGGCAGGTACGCGGGGTCGACGGCGCAGTCTCGACCCGGAACGGCAGCGGAGTGGGTCGGCTCGCGCGGCCGAGGCCGGCCGTCCGGCTCTCCGGCGCGTGCCCGCACCCACGGATCGGGATTTCTGGCCGCGCCGCTCACCGATGTGTCCCCGACTCCGCGTGATGTGAGGGTCGATCGGTGCACCGCTGGTCGCGATCTCACGCGATCCGAAGATTGTTGCCAGGATTACGGACATCGTCTTGTCGTCTCATTCCTCGATCCCCCTCGCCGATTCCTCGAACCCGCTGGTGCGAAAGCTGGAGGGTTTCGGACCTCTCACCGAGGAGGAGCGGGCGGTGCTCCGGCGCATCAGCGCCAACGGTCACGTCATCGGCCCGCGCGTCGACCTGATCCGCGAGGGCGATGCCCCGGACGGCGTGATCCTGATCATGGAGGGCATCGCCTGCCGGCAGAAGCACCGCGCGAACGGGGCGCGCCAGATCACCGCCTACCTGGTTCCCGGTGACGCCTGCGACCTCGACGTGGCGCTGCTCACGCAGATGGACCACACCATCACCACCCTGTCGGCCTGCCGCGTGGTGCGGATTCCCATCGACGTCGTCAAACGGATCATGGACGAGCACCCGGCGATCGCCCGCTCCCTGCGCATGGGCACGCTGGTGGACGAGGCCACCCTGCGCGAATGGCTCGTCAACGTCGGCTGTCGATCGGCCATCGAGCGGATCGCCCACCTGTTCTGCGAATTGCTCGTCCGCCTGCAGGTGGTCGGC
Source organism: Methylobacterium sp. V23 (assembly GCF_002917135.1). NCBI lineage: Bacteria > Pseudomonadati > Pseudomonadota > Alphaproteobacteria > Hyphomicrobiales > Methylobacteriaceae > Methylobacterium > Methylobacterium sp. V23. The sequence goes on along the minus strand of NZ_PDHT01000002.1, from coordinate 13,850 downwards.
TTCGCGAGCGAAAATTCCTACGAGTTCCCGGTCACTCAGCTCGATCTCGCCGACACCGTCGGCCTCTCGAATGTGCACGTGAACCGGTCGCTTCAGGAACTCCGGCGCCAAGGTGTGATTGAACTCAAGGGCAGGACGCTGAAGATCCTGGATCGTCAGCGCCTGAAATCGATAGCGGAATTCAACTCGAAATACCTGCACCTGGGAACGCGGGCCGCGGCATGACCATGAAACTCGAGCCCGTTCAGATCGCGACGGGCAGCAATGACCGCGAGAGCCGGCTGGTTTTCGAGGATGGGATGCTCGTCGCCGTGCTCGTCCAACTCTCCAGCGAGCATGATTCCGAGGCGGGACATTGGTTTCTGGAAGCGGGCTTCGGGCGCGTCGAGAATGTGCACGCGCCGATCTTCGCGGATCTCGACGAGGCGCAGGCCTGGATCGGCCGGCAATTGTCGGAGCCCCGGTCCTTCGGCTGAGACATCGCGCGCTCTTTCGCGTTCTCGACCACGCTTCGTTGATGATCGCGGTGAAAACAGCCCTCGGCCGAGGCGAACCCCTGCCACGTTGATGTGTGTGAATGTGCCGGCTGCAACCGTCGGACATGCTCGACCCGTCGCGCCGTCTTCGGATCGACCGGGTCTCGCCGATACCTTGCCCCCCGATCGTATCGGCGAGACCATTTGATCGTCGAAGTACAGCGAGCGATGAAGTCGGCCTCGTCATCTTTGGATGGCTGTCGATGTTCTGCGATGCTCAGTTGCTTCGCAGTTATCGTCTCTGGATCTGACCAGATCACGGCAGCCTAGTGTCGTGTGAGCGCCACTGGCATGCGCTATGATTTTCACATTTGAAAGTCGGCGGCGCGAAAACCTATAATTTACTTTCGCGTCTCTATACTCGCGGCGCTGGCGCACCCCGGATGCGCACCGGAGCGGCGACGTGATGCAGGTAGTCCAGGTTCGCGCGAGACCGGAGACGACCCCCGGGCCGGCTGAGTCCGCTCTCGGGCCGGCACCCTATCTCGATGTGGTACGCCAGGGCTTTCTCGTCTTCGAGCGGGGCCGGCTGGTCCTTTGCACCGGGCCGGCGCGGGACGTGGTGGGCGGGTTCGGCCTGCCTGAACGTCCGAGCCTTCGTCAGGCCCTGCACACCCTCTGCCGCCTCCTGCCCCTCCGCCGGGATGCGCTGTTCGCTCAGGTCCGGTGCGCCTTGGACCGCTGCGAGGGCCTCGCCTTCGAGATCCTGCACGCGGGGCTGACGCTCGAGGTCGGCATCCAGCCCTTCGGCTGCTCCCGCGGGACCTGCCGGGGCTGGACCGTCACCCTCGAGGACGTCACCCTGCGCCGCGCCGCCGAGAGCGCGGCCAGCGAGCGGGCGCGCCTCGACCCCCTGACCGGCCTGCCGAACCGCCTGCACCTGCGCGAACGCCTGGAGGATGCCCTCGTCCAGGTGGAGACCTCCGACGGTGCCTGCGCGGTGCTCCTGGTGGACCTCGACCGGTTCAAGCCCGTCAACGACACCCTGGGTCACGCGATCGGCGATGCCCTTCTGGCCAAGGTCGCCGAGCGGCTCAGCGCCACGCTCCGTCCCTGCGATACCGTCGCGCGCATCGGCGGAGACGAGTTCGTCGTGGTCCAGCGCGGCGTGACGGACCTCGAGGAGACCCGGGTCCTGGCGCGTCGCATCGTCGACCTGATCGGCCGCACCTACATGATCGAGGGGCAGTTGCTCACCATCGGTGCCAGCGTCGGCGTCGCGGTGGCGCCGCGCGACGGCACCGACGCGGATCGCCTACTGAAATGCGCCGACCTCGCCCTCTACCGGGCGAAGCTCGAGGGGCGCGGGGCATTCCGCTTCTTCGAGGCCGAGATGGACGCCCGCATGCAGGCGCGCCGTCGCCTCGAACTGGACATCCGCCAGGCCCTCGGCCGGCGCGAATTCTCCCTCCACTATCAGCCGCAGCTCAACCTCGAGAACGACCGCGTCACCGGGTGCGAGGCGCTGCTGCGCTGGACTCATCCGGAGCGCGGCATGGTCCCGCCGGGCGAATTCATCTCGCTCGCCGAGGAGATCGGATTGATCGTCCCGATCGGCGAATGGGTCATCCGCCAGGCCTGCCGCGATGCCGCGACCTGGCCCTCGGCGATCAACGTCGCGGTGAACGTGTCGCCCGCGCAGTTCAAGGGCGATCGCCTCGTCGAGGTCATCGTCTCCGCGCTGGCGAGCTCCGGGCTCGCCGCGAGCCGCCTGGAGATCGAGATCACCGAGGGCGTGCTGCTTCAAGAAAACGAGCGCACCCTGCGGACCTTGCACCGGCTCGCGCCCTCGGCATCCGCGTCTCCATGGATGATTTCGGGACCGGGTACTCCTCCCTGAGCTACCTGCGCTCGTTCCCGTTCGACAAGATCAAGATCGATCGTTCCTTCGTGGCCGACATCACCCAGAAGCCGGACGGAGACGCGGTGATCCGTGCGATCGCGGGTCTCGGGCGCAGCCTCGGCATGACCACGGTGGCCGAGGGCGTCGAGACCGAGGACCAGATGCGCCGCATCCGCGCCGAGGGCTGCACCGACGTCCAGGGCTACCTCGTGAGCCGGCCGATCCCGGCCGAGGCGCTGCTGGCCCTCTTCACCGACCTCGGCCCACACGGCCTCGCCCAGGCGTGAGGCGGCCGCCCCCGACCGTGTCCAGCTTTTCCGGAGATCGGATATGAGCGACCTCTATCGTCTCGTCTATGCCAGCAAGAACCTTCTGAAGGTCCCCGACGCGGAGGCGAGCAGCGCCGTCGCGCAGATCCTCGCGACCTCGCAACGGAACAACGCCGAGGTCGGCGTCACCGGCGCACTGATGTTCAACGGCGGTGCCTTCGCGCAGGTGCTCGAAGGCCCGCGCCAGGGGGTGGAGCGCACCTTCGAGCGGATCCAGCGCGATCAGCGGCACGGCGACGTCACGGTGCTCGAATGCGGGCCGACCGAGGCGCGGGGCTTCACGAACTGGTCCATGGCCTTTGCCGGTCAGGCGGAGGCCGGACAGACGCTGTGGAACGATCTCGCCCGCGAGAGCGGCTTCGATCTGTCCCGGCTCGACGGCGACGCCGTGTTCCGGATGCTCCACGGTCTGGTGATCGAGGAGGAGGGCGTTCCCGGCACCGCGTCGATCGCCACGATGCCGACCGTCGCGGGCACGAGCGACGCGGATGCGCCGGCGCCGAGATCCGACATGGCCGGTCTCGACGTCGACCGCATCCGGGCCGAGGTGGCGGATCTGCGTCCGGCAAGCCCGTCGGTTCCGGCGACCCCGGCCATGCCGGCAACCGCGTCCGCTTCGACGGGCCAGCCGGCCGCGTCCGATCACGCTGCGCTGTCGGTGCTGCGGGAGGCGCTGGCCCAGGAGCGGCGCCGGACCACGGCGTTGCGTGAGGAGCTCGACGATCTGCGCATCGCGCAGGCCCAAGACCGCGCCGCGGTCGAGGCTGTCCGTCAGGAGCGCGACCTCTGGGTGGAACGGGCCCGCTGCCTCGCCTCCGCCCTGTGCCGCGAGGCCGAGGCGGTTCGCGGGACGCCCGACGCACCCGCGGTCGGTGCCTCCGTCCGCGCTGCCTGAGGTCGCCGGCCGTTCGCTTCCCGGTCGCGGTCGTCCGCCGCGAGGCCTCGTCTCGGGCGGGGTTCGAGCAAGTCAGACGCGGCGAGGCACTTCGGCTGCCCTGCCGCGCAGACGCGCGATCAGCGCGCGCCACCAGCCGCCGAAAGTCCGCTCGGACGACGGCCGCCGTCGCGCAGACCCGCGTGGAGGCCGGCAGGCGTGCAGGGAAGGGCTCATGCGGGGATCGGCGCGATACATCGAATGGGCTGCGAGCGAGTGTGATTACACGGGTGAACGGGTCGTCGCGGGGTCGGGTCGCCGAGCAGCGGCAGCCTCAGCCCCGGAGTGCAACGACCAGCAGGATGACGGTGGCGACCGCCGGAACGGCGCACAGGAGCACGTCGATGATCGGGCGCGGTTGCGGCTGATCCGACCGACTGAGGGAACGGCTCGTGACGCGGGACATCAGTTCGCCCGCGGGAACGCGAAGGCCGCCGCCATCCGGCGGGGCGAGGCGAGGCGGGTGGCGCTGGCCCGCGGCGTGTCCGCTGCCAGCGTTGTGCCCTGCGCCGCCGGGATCGACCGCGGTCCGGTCGAGATCAGGACGACGACGGCCAGCGCGACAACCGAGAGGACGCTGACACCACGACCGAAGATGGCTAACGACCGGGCTGACGGTCCCGTCGCGCCTGCGGACGTGTCCGCATGAAGCGGCGGCAAAGCATGCGTCGGATGGAAGGGCGTCAGCACGGCCATGGCGGCATTCCGGGTCGAAATCACTCCCATCTTCGTATGTGGGTAAATTTCCCACGTCAATCGGACTGGGTTGGGAACAGGTGTTCGAACGCACGCCGTGGGATTGTCTCCCACGGCACGATGCTTATGCTGGATCCATGGCGGATCCAACCGAGACCCTTTCCGAGGGAGCGAACCTGCACGCCCCAGTCGCGCGCTTGCTTCGGCCGCTCGTGCGCCTCTTCGTGGCACGCGGCATCACCTTTCCGGCGCTGACCACGCTCCTGCGCGAACTCTACGTGAACGTCGCCGAGTACGACTTCGCGCTGCCGGGCAAGGAGCAGACGGACAGCCGGGTCAGCCTGCTGACCGGGATTCACCGCAAGGAGGTCAGTCGCCTGCGCGGCGCCGGTGCCCCCGTCAGCGCCGTGCCGTCCTCCGTGTCGCGGACCAGCCGGATCATTGCGCGCTGGCTCGCCGATCCTGCCTTCACCGACGCGGACGGCCAACCCCGCCCCCTCACGCGGGCGGGCGACGGGACCGGCGCGTCCTTCGAGGAACTCGTCGCGGCCGTGACCCGGGATCTGCGCCCGCGCGCCGTCCTCGATGAGTGGCTCGACCGCGGGCTCGTGGTCGCCGATGCCGACGGCCACATCGTCCTCGCGGAAGCGGCCTACGTGCCGAAGGGGGGCGGGGAGTCCCAGCTCTATTACTTCGGTCGCAATCTGCACGACCACATCGCCGCGAGCGTCGCCAACATCACCGCGCCGACCCCGCGCTTTCTCGAACGGGCGGTCCATTACGACGGCCTGTCCAAGGAACTGGCCGATCGCCTCGAGGCCCGTGCGCGCGAGATCGCCATGGAGGCGCTGCAGCAGGCCAACCGCGAGGCCCACGCAGCCTGTGAGACCGATGTCGGTGGCACCCATCGCTGGAATTTCGGCGTCTACGTCTATGGCGAGGATGCGCCGTCCGCGGCGGCGAAGGCGTGAGGCCCGCCTCCATGCGTGCACCGAACCGTCGCGACGCTCTGCGCCTGCTCGCCGCGGCGCCTCTCGCGCTGGCCGCCCGCGCCGACCCGGTCCCGCCGATCCGCGATCAGGGCATCGGCGGGACCGGCGCGCGCCCCAGCCACCCGCTGGGAGACGGTTCGGAATCGGAGGGCGACCGTGGCCTGGGCGGCACCGGCGTGATCGGGACGATCCGCAAGTTCGGATCGATCATCGTCAACGACCTGCGCATCACCTACCCGCCGGACGTCCAGGTGCGGATCGACGGCCGGCCGGCGGCAGCGGGCGACCTGCGCATCGGGCACGTGGTGCGCGTCGTTGCCCTCGAGAGCGGCGGCACCCTCGCCACACGGCGTATCGACGTGACGAGCGAGGTGGTCGGACCCGTGGAGGCCGTCCGAAAGGGGGGGCTCACCGTCCTCGGGCAACGGGTCGCCCTTCCGGCGACCCAGCAGGATGGCTGGACCCTCGGCGAACGCGTCGCGGTGAGCGGTCTACGCCGCCCCGATGGCGTCGTCGTCGCCAGCCTGGTGGAGCGGCGGTCCGAAGGACCGGCTCGGGTGGCCGGTCCGATCCGCCGGGGGCCGGAGGGCAGTCTGATGATCGGGGATCTCCGCCTCGTCGGTGCCGATGCCGAACACGTCGGACGTCGCGCCATCGCCACGGGCGCCCCAACGGGGTCGAGTCTGACGGTGACCGGCATCGAGCCGTCGCGCGCGCTCTTCGTCCCAGGCCTCCGCCGCGTCTCGATCGAAGCCTATGTCGGCCGCAATGCTCGCGGTCTCCAGATCGGGTCCGGCCTCGCCATCACCGGTCGGCCCGACGCGGGACTGCCGCGCCGCGGCAGCGTGCGCGCGGTCGTCATTGCCGAGCCGGCCCGTGACGGCCGCCCCAAGGTCGAGAGCCTGCGCATCGACCGGCGCGGCACCGAGCGCCCCAGCCCACGGACGGCCCCCGATCGCGGATCGCCCCCAAGGTCAGAGGGTCGTGGCGTCGACGGGCGAGGCCTTGAAGGTCGGGGCATCGATGGACGCGGGCTCGACGGAGGCAGGCTCGACGGACGCTTGCCCGGGAGCCACCCAGGGGGCGGACGACGTCTCGACATCGATACGCGCTCGCCCCTGGGCGGCGAGCACGGACGGCCCGGGAGTGGTTTCGGGAGCGGACCGGGCGGCTTCGAGCGCCCCGGCGGGCTCGGGCGCGGTCCGGGGGGAGGACTCGGGCCCGGAGGCGGACTCGGGGGCCCGGAGGGGCCGGGTGGCTTCGGCGTGGGCCCCGGGCGTGGTCCGGCCGGACGCTGAATCGCCTCCGTCCCGGTACGCTGCGCGCGGCGTGCTCTCAGACGGCCGGGACGCCGAGGGCGATCCCGAGCCGGGCCCGGCATCGGGTCAGGCTCTGAAAGGCGCGGCCCGAGTCGCGGGCCAGGCGGATCAGGGCTGGGATCTGGCTGGGCTGCCGTGCGATCGCGGTGAGCACCGCGCGGATGTCGGGCTCGCCGTCGGGCTTCAGCGCCTGGGCGGCGAAGGCCGGGATCGCGCGGTCGGCAGGATCGCAGACGATGCGCAGGGCCGCGAAGGGCAGCCCATGCTCCGCGGCATAGGCCGCCGCCACATGGGATTCCATGTCGACCCCGGCGCTGCCGGTCGCGCTGCGCAGGGCCGCCTTGGCGGGCACGTCGATCACGGCGGCATCGACGCCGGCCAGCACGGCTTCGCGAACGGTCGAGCCGGATCCCGCGAGCGCACGCATCCAGGCCGCGGTGATGGCGGGATCGGCCGGATAGCTTTGCGTCGGCGTGACGATGGCGGTTGCGACCAGCACGTCGCCGGGCTGGAGGGCCGGGTCTAGACCGCCGGCGATGCCGATACTGACGACGGCGCGGCAGCCCGGCTCGGGCCGTGCGGCCAGGAGGGCGCGGAGACGTTCCGGATTGCCGCCGGCCCCAATTGCTTGAACGCCGGTGCCGGAGGCGAGCCGCGCCTCCTTCGCGAGGCCGGTCACGGCCAGGACCGGGAGGGTGCCGGGCGCGGTCATCGCACGCATGCCGTTGCTCGATCGACCACGAACCGGAGCCTTCGCATCACACCCCTGCGCCCCACAGCCCATCGACTCACATGCCGAAGGCGATCTTCCGGGTGTTGCTGCGCTGGAGGTTGCGATAGCGCGCCATGGCCCACAGGGGGAAGAACTTCGGGTAGCCGTGGTACCGCAGGTAGAACACCCGCGGGAAGCCGGTCGCGGTGTAGCGCTCCTCGGACCAGAAGCCGTCGGCGCCCTGGGTGCGGGTCAGGTAGTTGATGCCGCGGGTCACCGCCGGATCGTCGGCCTCGCCGGCCGCCATCAGGGCCAGCAGCGACCAGGCCGTCTGCGAGGCGGTGGAGTAGCCGGGCTCGAAGGCCGGGTCGATCTTGTAGGACGAGGCGTCCTCGCCCCAGCCGCCATCGGGGTTCTGGATGCGGATCAGCCAGGCGACCGCCTTGCGGATCTCGGGGGAGGCCGGATCGACGCCGGCGGCGTTCAGGGCGCACAGCACCGACCAGGTGCCGTAGATGAAGTTCATGCCCCAGCGGCCGTACCACGAGCCGTCCTCCTCCTGGTCGTTCAGGAGGTAGGTGACGCCGCGGTCGAGGGCCTTCGAGCTCTCCCGGGTCTCCCCGAGCTGCGCCAGCATGGAGACCACGCGGGCCGTGACGTCGGCGGTGGGCGGGTCGAGCAGCGCGCCATGGTCGGAGAACGGGATGTGGTTCAGGTAATGGTGGTTGTTGTCGGCATCGAAGGCCGCCCAGCCGCCGTCGCTCGACTGCAGCCCCTCGACCCACTCGCGGGCCCGGGCGATGGAGGCGCCGTAATCCGGCACATCGGCCACGAGGCCGTGCTGGCGCGAGGCCCGATCCATCGCCATCACCACCACGGCGGTGTCGTCGAGGTCGGGGAAGTGGGGGTTGGCGTACTGGAAGGCCCAGCCGCCGGGGCGCACGTTCGGCCGCCCCGCGGCCCAGTCGCCCCTGATGTCGAGGACCTGGAGCGGCTTCAGCCAGTCGAGGCCGCGCCGGGCCTGGTGCTCCGCATCCGGGCCGCCCGCCTCGAGGAGGGCGTGACCGGCCAGCGCCGTGTCCCAGACCGGGGACAGGCAGGGCTGCACGTAGGCCTCGTGCTCCTTGACGACCACGAGCTTCTCGATCGCCTCGCAGGCGATCCGCACCTGGGGATGGTCGGCCGGGTAGCCGAGCACGTCGTACATCAGCACGGTGTTGACCATGGCGGGGAAAATCGCCCCGAGGCCGTCGTCGCCGTTGAGGCGCTCGCTGACCCAGGCCACGGCCTTGTCCATGGCACGCGCCCGCCGCGTCTTCGGGAAATAATCCTGCGTGACCTGCAAGATGCGGTCGATGGTGCCGAAGATCGGCGTCCAGGGCCAGGTCGCGTGGGGGCTGCCGGGCCAGGTGCGCACGGTTTGCGGCGGCGCCACGAACAGCTCGGGGATGCCGATGCCGCGGGGATTGCGGGCGAGCGGCTTCTTGGCCTGGATCACCAGCATCGGCACGATCACGCAGCGCGCCCAGTAGGAGACCTTGTCGAGGTGGAACGGAAACCACCTCGGCAGGTGCATGATCTCGACCGGCATCACCGGCACCGCGCGCCACGGGACCTCGCCGAAGAGGGCCAGGAGGAAGCGGGTGAAGACGTTTGAGTTGGCGGCACCGCCGCGGGACAGGATCGCCTCGCGCGCCCGGCGCATATGCGGGGCTTCGATCGAATCGCCGCTCATCTTGAGGGCGAAGTAGGCCTTCACGCTGGCGCTCATGTCGAACGGGCCGTCGTGGACCAGGGCCCAGCCGCCGTGCTTGCCCTGCGTGCGGCGCAGGTAGTTGCCGATCTTGGTCTCGAGTTCGGGCGCGATTTCGGTGGCGCGGAACTGGTGGAACATGATGTATTCGGACGGGATCGTCGCGTCGGCCTCGAGCTCGAAGCACAGGTGCCCGTCGTCATGCGACAGCGCCGTCAGCGCCTGGGTCGCGCGCACGACTCCCCGCTCGACGTCCTCGAGTGAGATCTCCTGAGTCTTGGGGCGCTGCAGCGCCTCGACCTTCCTGAATGCGTCCCGCATCGTCCTCGCCTCACCGGCCGCGCAGGCGGCCGCCTTATCTCACGCCGCGCCGCGCGCTCGTGCCTGTCCGCACGTGCCGGTCCTCCGGGCGAGGGCCGATGCGGCGGTCGTTCCTGAACGGATGGCTCCCTCGATCGTCGATGGCAGACCGGTCGCGGTCCAATCCCCTGCCAGGACGAGATTCTCGTGGGCCGTCACGGCGCCGGAGCGTCGTGCGGCCTCGGCCGGCGTTGCCGCGAAGGTCGCCCGCTTCTCCTTGACGATCTGCCAGCTGGGCAGTTCGGGCGCAAGTCCGATCAAAGTCACGATCTCGGACCAGATCTGACGTCCCAAATCTTCGCGTGGCACATCCAAGAGCCGATCGGCCCCGCTGATGGTCACGGATAGACGATCCGGATAGGCAAATAGCCACTCCGTCATTCCGTTCACCACGCCGAGCAGTAACGGCGATCCCGGCGGCGGAACCACAGCAAAATGCGCGTTGACGATGGAGCGGTGGCTCTGCGGTGCCGGCAGGCCCGGCAGCAGGTCGCAGGCGACCCAGGGCGGCAGGGCGAGCACCACCGCATCCTCGGCGGCGAGCGTGATGGTCTCGTCGCTGAAGACGAGGCCGGCGATCCGGCCCTCGCCGAAGCTGAGGCTGCGCAGCCGGTGACCCAGGCGAAGGTCTGCCCCGCGCCGGGTGAGATAGTCGACCGCCGGATCGACGAAGGCCGCCGAGAGGCCGCCGACGGCGACGAGGGGCCGGCAGGCCTTGCCGCCGGCGCCGAGGGTCTCGCGCAGGATCGTCGCCGCGAGGCCCGTGTCGCTCTCCTTCGGATCGGTGTTGAGGGCGGCCAGCAGCACCGGGTGCCACAGGCGGTCGTAGAGCGTGCCCTCGCAGGCCATGCTCTCGCCGATGGTGCCGCCCTGGCCGGGGCCCTTGCCGGCCGCTGCCTTGAGGATGCCCAGGGGCGCGAGGTAGTCGCGCGCCGCCGTGCCGGGTACCCGGCGGGAAGCCTGCAGGACCCACCACGGCACGCGGCCCGCGTTGGGGCGCAGGGTCCAGCGCTCGCCGGTCTTGAGGTCGGCGAAGGGGAACGCCGCCTCGGCCGGACCGGACAGGGCGCTCTCCGGCGCACCGATGGTGCGCATGAAGCCGAGCGCCGAGGTGTTCCCCGACAGGAGCAGGTGGTTGCCGTTGTCGATTGTCAGTCCGAGCGTCGGATCGTAATACGAGCGGCAGCGGCCGCCGGGCTGCTTGGCCGCCTCGTGCACGACGACCCGCGCGCCGCGCTCCACCAGCGAGACGGCGGCGGACAGGCCGGCGAGGCCGGCCCCGATGACGTGAACCGTTCCGGCCATCAGACGATCCCGTGTCGCAGGACGACGCCCAGCAGGGCGAGCTTGCCCGGCTTGACGCGGGCGCGAGGCTTCTTCCAGCCGCGGGTCAGCACGGCGTCGAGGTAGAGCCGATAGGCCGCCGCCATGAGGCGCGGTGCCTTGGTCACCTTGCGCGGGCACCGGGCGATGATGTCCCAGGTCGCGCGGTAATGCGCCTCGGCCTCGCGGGCGACGGCGATGCAGACCTCGCCGATCCGCGGATGGTCGATGGCGGTTTGCGGCGTCGGTGCGGTCAGACCGATCGCGGCCAATTTCTCCCGCGGCAGGTAGAGGCGGTTCCGTTCGGCATCCTCGTCGATGTCGCGCAGGATGTTGGTGAGCTGAAGCGCGCGGCCCTCGTGGTAGGCGAGGGCGATGCCTTCCTGCTCGGCAACCCCGAAGATCCGCACCGACAGGCGGCCGACCGCGCTGGCGACCCGGTCGCAATAGAGGTCGAGGGTGGCCTCGTCGGGTGCGACGATGTCCTCGAAGGCATCCATCGCCATCCCGTCGATCACCGCCTGGAAATCCTCGCGCAGCAGGCCATAGCGGCGGATCGGCACGACGAGGTCCTGCACGCGCGGCGCGGGACGGCCCGCATAGAGCTCGTCGATGTCGGTGCGCCAGCGGTCGAGCTCCGCGGCCCGCACGGGCGCCGGGCCACCGTCATCGGCCACGTCGTCGACGGCGCGGCAGAACGCGTAGACCGCGTACATGGCCGCGCGCCGGTCGGGCGGCAGCAGCCGCATCGCCGTGTAGAAGGACGAGGATTTCGCCGGCAGCGCGTCGACCGCCGGTGCGGTGGAGTCGGTCGCGGGAGACAGGGTCGCGCTCATGACCGGCTCCCCTGAGCCACCTTCGGGTTCGCGACTTTCGCGGCCTGGGACCGTAGCGTGCGGCCACGCAGGGGCCGGCGGGCGAGGGTCGCGGCGATGCCGCCGAGGGCCGTCAGGGCGAAGGCGGCCTTGCCGTGGTGCACCTTCTCGCTCAGCGGGTCGCGCTCCATCAGCCCTTTGCACAACACGACGGCGAGGCGGTGGATGGCGGCGATCTCCAGGCTGAGGCGCAGGTCCGCGATGAGGTCGGGCAGGACCGCCCCCTCGTCGAGAAGCCCCATGGTGCGCTCGGCCAGCTCGGCGATCGCGCCGCGCAGGGCCGGCGAGGCCTTGTCGGCTCCGAGTTCGGAGATCGCGGCACCGTGCCCGTCGAGGGTGTCCTGCGGGATGTAGACCCGGTCGATCGCCCGGTAGTCTTTTCCGCAATCCTGCAGGTGGTTGATGATCTGCAGGGCTGCGCAGATCGCGTCCGAGGGTCCCCAGACCACGCTGCGGTCCTCGCCATGCATGTCGAGGACGTAGCGGCCCACCGGCATGGCCGAGAGGCGGCAATAGGCGATCAGCTCGTCCCAGTCGGCGTAGCGGCTCTTGCGTGCATCGAGGCGGAAGGCGTCGAGAAGTTCGAGGGCATGCGTCGGCGCGAGGCCGCGGGCGGCGAGTTCGCGGCGCAGGGGCTCGGCCGCGGAATCCGTCGGGCGGCTGCCGGTCAGGTCGTCGGCAAGGGCGTCGAGGAGCGCGATCTTCCGCTCCGGCGACAGGCCGGTATGGTCGGCCACGTCGTCACCGGCGCGGACGAAGTCGTAGAACGCCAGGATCGCGCCACGATGCTTCGGGTGGATCAGGTGGGATGCGACGGGAAAGTTCTCGTCGCGATAGCCTTTGCCGGTGCGTGCCTCGGTGGCCGTCTGGATCGTCGTGCTCATCACAGGCGTCCTTCCTGGCGGAACCAGGCAATCGCGTCGGACAGGCCTTCGCGATAGGGCCGGGCGGTGTAGCCGAGTTCGGCGCGCGCCTTCACGTCTGAGAAGAACATCCGGTAGCGGGACATCCGGATTCCGTCGATCGTGGCGAAGGGCGCCTTGCCGGTGAATCGGGCGATCTGTTCGGAGACGAAGGCGATCGGATAGACGACCGCCCGTGGCAGGTTCACCGTCGGAGGCTTGCGGCCGACCAGGCTGGCGATGTCGGCCAGCATCTGCGACAGGAGCACGTTCTCCCCGCCGAGGATGTAGCGCTCGCCGATCCGGCCGTGCCGGAGAGCCAGCAGGTGCCCGGCGGCGACGTCATCCACGTGAGCGAGATTGAGGCCGGTATCGACGAAGGCCGGCATCCGGCCCAGAGCCGCTTCGAGGATGATGCGGCCGGTCGGGGTCGGCTTGACGTCGCGCGGACCGATCGGCGTCGAGGGATTGACGATGACCACGGGCAGGCCGTTGCGCGCGGCCATCTCCTCGACCACGCGCTCGGACACCACCTTGCTGCGCTTGTAGGCGCCGATGGCGGTGGCGGGGGTGAGGGGGCGCGTTTCATCGGCCGGCGTGCCGTCGTCATGCGGCTTGATGGTGGCGACGCTCGACGTATAGACGACGCGCTCGATGCCGGCCCGGAGAGCCTCTTCCATCAGGATCACGGCGCCGTCGCGGTTGGTCGCGACGATCTCTTCCGGATCGGGTGCCCAGAGCCGGTAATCGGCCGCGGCGTGAACGAGATAGCGCTGGCCCTGGAGGGCGCGCGCCACGGCCGCGCGGTCGCGCATGTCGCCCTCGACGATCTCGACGTCGGTCCAGGTCAGGTTGGTGCGCGGCGAGGTGGCCCGGACCATGATCCGGACGGGGAAGCCGGCCTTGCGGAAGACGTCGACCAGGGCCGCTCCCAGGAAACCGCTCGCGCCGGTGATGAGAACCGGGCCGGCATCGAACGGGCCGGAGGGGGTCGCCTGTGGCATTTCTCTCGTAAGGGTCTGAGGATTTTATGCGTGCGCGGGGCCCGAAGCGGACTTCGGACCCGAGGATGGCGCGCTTTTGTCATCGAAACCGGTGTCGGACAAGCGCAACGGGGACACACCCGGGTCGCAAAGCCCGGATGCCTCATGCACTTGGATGGCCACTCAGGCGAGGCGCAGGCGCCCCGACTGTCCGGCCTTCCGTTCGGGCAGGGCTGCTTTGACGGTCTGGAGGATGCCGGCGGCGTCGAGGCCGGCCTCGGCGTACATGGCGT
>NZ_PDHT01000019.1:0-112720 GCF_002917135.1 Methylobacterium sp. V23 | reverse complement strand
GCGTCGGGTGAAGGTGCCTGCCAAGCGTACGAAGATCTCGGCAATGGCTGATGAACCTATGCTGGTCGCAGACAAAGCACAGGCGCAACAGCAAGTCGCCCCTTCGGCTATTGACGCTATCGTTGAAGCTGATGCCACCGCAGTCGCTCTTTCTTTCGCGCCGCAGGTACGTTCCGCGCGGCGGACGCAGCAGGTCACCACCTTGAAGCCGGGCGAGCGCTGGAAGCGTCGTCTTCCTCGGGCGCTCTGGTGACTTGATAGCCCTGGTTTCCGTGAGACCTGACCCTCGTGAGGTTCAGGTCTCAAGGAGCACGGATGGCCATCGAAGCTGGAGAACACGACGATCTGGTAGAGCTCACGACGCAGATCGTCACGGCCTTTGCCGTAGGCAATCATCTCCCTGTCACTGAGCTGCCTGGGTTGATCAGAGGCGTTCATGCGAGCCTTCAGGGGCTCACATCCAAGAATGCCCAACCCGCTGAGGATCAGCGCGTGCTGACGTCGGCTGAGATCTGGCGCTCAATCCAGCCTAACGGTTTGATCAGCTTCGAGAACGGCAAAGAGTACAAGACGCTGCGCTGGCACCTCGCCCGGCTTGGCCTCACACCAGAGGCCTACCGGGCCAAATAGGGCCTTCCTGTCGACTATCCGATGACCGCCTCGGACTACTCAGCCCAGCGCTCGCAGCTCGCACGCGATCTCGGCTTGGGCAAGTCGCGGCGCGCGACGTCCGAGGCACCCTCCCCTCCGGTGGATGAGGCGTCGATGGATAGAGACGAGCGTTCCGCCGACGCAGGGCAAGCAGCGACGCAGGAGCCAATCCCAGAGCCCGATCGGGGGGATTTGGATGACACCTTCGAGGAAGAGATCACCCGTGAGCCGTTCGACGACGATGGCGTAGAACCCTAAGGCTGCCCTGAGAGGTCGCGACTTCAGGAGGACGCCTGCTGAAGGTGCTGTCCAAGGAAGCGTGCGACCCGGGCCGCGGCATCGAATTGCGCGGCACCCGTGAGGCCGTGGCCCTGCCCCTCGTAGATCTTGATCTCATACGGGGTGCTCTGCTCCCGCAGAAGACGCTCTATCGCGTGAGCATGGGAGACGGGGACGATGCGGTCCGAAGCACCGTGCAGGATCAGAGTGGGTGGTAGCCGTAGACGCTGACCAGCGAGCTCATCCGGCAGCGGGCCCGAGTAGTCAACGATCGCTCGCACACGCGGCTCCTCCGCCGCTGTCGCGAACGCCAGCGCCGCTCCGAGCGATAGGCCCACGATGCCAAGCCTTCTCACATCGACGCCTTGCTGATCAGCCAGCCAGCTCACCGCATCGCGAATGGTCTCTCTCCAATGTGGGAAGTCCTGCCGCAGCCGGGCATAAGCCACGCGCTGGTCACCCGTTCGGTCAAGGTAGTGCACGAAGGCAACGTGGTAGCCTGACGAGGCGATGGTTCGTGCGGCGAGACGGTAGCCGTCAGCGTAAGTCAGACCGTCCGCACCATGCAGGAGCAGCACTGCCGGTCTTGCTGATGATGACCCTTGCCCAACTGTGAGGCTGCCGGAAGCCGCAAACCATTCCACTGCAATCTGCTGCCCACCGCTCGTAAAGCTCTGCATGCCTGGATCTTCGTTTCCGCGCCTTGCTGGACGGCGATCCTTGCCACTGGCACGCCCATTCTGGCTCTCACGCCCGCTCTACGAAGGTGGGAAGCAGGTTTGCGCGAAGGAATGCGGCACTTCGTGCGCATGCCAAGTTCACGGCTTGTCTCCAGGGCACGCCCGCACTGGCGATCGACTTTTGCCGGCAGCTGCTTTGCGCCAAAAGCGGAAGTTAGCCGCCTGCCCGGAAGCAGACGTTCCGCATCCGACCCAACACGGTCGTTGAGATGGACATTGGTAATTCCGGAAAGCGGTCATTCATCGGCTGTGCAGCAACTTCGGCTGGGGTGGAAAGCGGAACCAGGGGTAGCGCCCAGAAGCGGACGCTCCGACTGCGATCTATGCTTGCCGCAGAAAATTGTCTGCAAAATTCTCAATAGTAGTTGTTATCGGCTTGAGCATTACGGCACCAGCGGGCCTTTTATAGCTTATCATTTACTTAAGTACCGTCTTCACCCTGCACCCAAACCGCGCCGCTTACTATCGGTACAACTGTCTTCCGGGTACCGCTCTTATCAGCCGCCGGACGTAGTTAACCACCGATTGACACCGCGTCGCTTGTTGCAGACCGTGCCCTATCTATGGGGTAGCGGCTCGCGTTGGACCGCATGCTGACGGGGGCCAACACAGCATTGACTTCACTGTCGGTCTTGATCGTTGAGGATGAGGCACTGATCGCTCTCAACCTCATCACACTTCTCGAAGACCTTGGGCATCACGTTCACGGACCCGCAGCCACATCCGCACAAGCCCTGGCGCTCGCAGCCGCGTCACGACCCGATCTCGCCTTCATCGACATGAACCTGCTCGACGGCGCGACCGGGGCCGACCTCGCTCATCAACTCGCTCGGAACCCGCTAACCACAGTCGTGGTGCTCTCCGCAACGCCTGATGGCGTCCAAGAAGGAACGGACGGAATCTTCCGGGTCATTCGGAAGCCCTATCGCGATCAGGCCATCTTGGAGGTCGTCTTTCGCGCTCTAGCCCATCGCGATGTAGCGATGGCAGAGAACCGGGACGACGATCATCAAGAGGCCCATGCCAGCACCCAACGCTGAGAGCCGCCAGGACTTCTTCGTCGGTCTGATCAAGCGGCTGCGTCCGGTCCGCGGTCTGCCGACCTGGGCACGCTACCTCATGACGGCGGGCATGGTCCTGCTCTGCTTCTGTGCGCGTTACTTCCTCACCGAGGTGCAGGGCTCACCCTTCCTCCTTTTCCTGCCTTCCATCGTGTTGTCCTCGTTCCTGTTCGACCGAGGATCGGGCTTCTTCGCGACCCTGTTCAGCACGGCGCTGGCCATCTACTTCTTCATCGAGCCACGCAGCAGCTTCACCCTTCAGGATGTCGGCTCGGTCCTCTCCGTTGCGGTGTTCTTGGGGGTCGGTCTGTTCACGGCTGCCATCATTGAAGCGCTACGCAACACCGTCGATGCCCTGGTCACTAGCGAGGAAAGCCTCGCTAGCAACCTCAACCTGCTGGAGGGCGTCATCGAGGGCACGCCCGACCCGATCTTTGTCAAGGACAAGGAGGGTCGCTACGTCCAGGCCAACGCGGTCACGGCTCGTATCCTCGGACTGCCCAAGGACCTACTCATCGGCAAGCGCGACCGTGACCTGATGCCGAAGGAGCTTGCCAAGGCGATTGAGGCGGCAGACCAGACTGTCATGCAGTCCCAGGTGCCCTCCGTAGTCGAGGAACTCGTGAATGTCGCAGGTCAGGGGCAACGCTGCTTCCTCTCAACGAAAGCGCCTTGGTACGATGCTAACGGCCACGTTGCTGGTCTGATCGGAATCGCGCGTGACATACACGAGCGTAAGCAGTCCGAGACCGCAGTTCGCTCTGCGAACGCGCAGAAGGAGGTGCTTCTCTACGACATCAACCATCGCGTGAAGAACCATCTCCAGTCCGTGATCTCCTTGCTCGCGATGAGTAAGCGGCGAGTGGAAGACCCTGTCGCAGAAGCGGAGATCGACAATGCAGTAAGCCGGTTGAGCGTGCTGGCTAGGGTCTACGACCGGCTGCACGTCAAGGACGAGGACGGTACGGCAGTCGTGAACGTCCGTGAGTTCCTTCAAGGCTTATGCGATGAAGTTGGGCCTGCACTCATCGGCCTCAGACCTATCGCATTGCGGACAGCTTTCGATGAGGTTGAGCTTGATGCAGGACGTGCGGTCTCGCTGGGGCTCGCGGTAAACGAACTCCTGCAAAACAGCCTTAAGTACGCCTTCCCTGATGACACGCCCGGTGTCGTGACGGTGCGGCTTAGCCATCATGGAAGCGATGGTGAGTACGCTCTTGAGGTCGCTGATGATGGCATTGGGCTGCCCGAGACAGCGTGGCGTACCGGCACGGGGACACGGCTCGTGCGGGCACTTGCTCAGCAACTTGGTGGCAGCGTGACATGGCATGAGCCGCCAGGAACGCGAGTTGAACTCGTCATCCCGAAGTTGGGTCTAACTTAGATGCACCCTTGTCGAACCGATCCTCTGCTTCGACTACGCAAATCTAAACCGGTACTCCATCGGAACGCGTGGAAGCGGCCCCTCGGAAGGACCGAGATGGGTGGGGAGCGGAAATCAGCGTCGTGCCCAGAGGCGGATATCTCGCCTCCAACTCGACGGATTTGTACAGGCTACTGCGAGCACCTCTCGTAAGCGGACATGGGCTTGGGGTCCAAGATCAGGCCGCCAACTCACTGCCCCTCGCACCTTGCGTCGCCTTCAGGCAAGCCTCGACCGCGTCCCGCAGCGAGGACACGTAGACGTCTGCCCCGACCTGCCGGCCGATGGCAGCATCGGTGAGGACCTTCTCGCCAACGGGCCAAAGACCCACTAGCACCGGCATGTCCGGCGCCCGCTGCTTCAAACGCTCCAGCAGGTAGCGCAGGTGCGCAGGATTGCCGGAGATATCGAGGTAGGAGATGCACACCATCGCCACACCGCTCAGGTCGAGCTCACGGATGCGGTCGCGCGAAACCGCCTCGTGGCTCACAATTCGGGCGCCGAGCCCATGCTTGCGTAGCAATTGTGCCAGCATCGCCGAGGAAGCCTCGTCGAGAGGCCCGCGCCCCGTGATGCAGAGGACTGGTGCCTCACCGCGCCAAGCCTCGGGCAGCGCCTCACGAGGCGGCGCCTGACCGGGCACCGCCTCGTTCTTCGGGTGGTCCCGCTCGGCCAGCGTCGGCGTCTCGTTTGGATTGACCGCCTTCTTCTCTCCCGTGGGCTCGACGTCGGGATGGTCCTCGAAGTCCTCTACGAGGGAGCGAGAGGACGCCCGGATGTTCTCGAGCTGCGAGGGTGTGACGACCCCGCGCCTGAAATCGTTGGCCGCGAGCTGCAAGCCCTTCAGCGCGACCTCGTCGTAGTACGAGGAGAGTGAACGCTCCTTCAGCATGGCCTCGGCAAGGTCGCGCACCTCATCCGGGTCGCCGGCTAGCATGCGCTGGTAGAAGTTCTCGACAGGCGTCAACGGCGGCCTGTCGCCAAGCAGGATGTCGAAGAACTCCAGGCTTTCGACGTGGCGCCCAAGGACAACCAGGCACACGGTGAAGGGGGTCGCCAGGATCAGGCCGATGGGTCCCCAAAGGAAGCCCCAGAACAGGGTGGAAACGATGACGGCAAAGGGCGAGAGCCCGGTCGAGTGGCCGTACAGCAGCGGCTCGATGACTTGTCCGAACACCGGCTCGGCCACAAGGAACAGGGCGGCGGTGGCGATGACCATGGACCAACCTGGGTCGACGGCCGCAGCCAGGGCGAGTGGAAGGATGCCGGAGATGAAGGCGCCGATGTAGGGGACGAAGCGCATCAGTGCAGAGAACACGCCCCACAGCAGCGGGTTAGGCACGCCGATGATCCAAAGGCCGACGCCAATGATGACACCGAAGGCGGCGTTCATGCCGAGCTGCGCCAGAAAGTAGGTGCCGAGCCGGCCCGCTGCGTCGTCCATCGCCACGGTGGTCCGGTGCAGGTCGCTCGATCCGAACAAACGAATCATGCGGTTGCGCAGGTCCTCTCGCTGCAGGAGGAGGAACACGACGACCACTAAGACGATGCCAACGGTGGTGAGCGGCTCGAAGATCGGGCCAAGCACCTTCTCAACCAGAGCGAGCGGCGAGATCTCGGGCTCCTGAACCCGGACGAGCTGAGCCTTGGGCGTGTCGCCGGTCGGTCCGGTTGCGGCAGTGGTGCCGGCGGCGTCTGCCTTCTGGGTGGCGTCGTGGACCTGGTGACTGAACTTCGCGATGACCCGGTTGGCTTGGCCGAGCCACCCTTCCTGCAGCCCGGAGAACTTCTTCTGCACGGTGGATTGGTACTGCGGCAGGTTGCCTGCAAGACCCGCGACCTGCGTGCCAATAAGAGCGCCGATGCCGCCGATGACCGCAAGGGCGATCAGTACGGCGACGATCACCGAGGGTACGCGCCCCAGCTTGATCCGGCGCAGCAGATTGACCACGGGCGCCAGGACGAAGCTGAGGAGCACCGCGAGCACGAGGGGGATGAAGACCTCCTTCCCGAAGTACAAAGCAGCGATGAGTACGACGCCGACGGCAAGTGTCAGCAGCCCGCGGAGACCAGGTACGAGCGGTGGGGGCACCTGCGCGGGTGGTCGAACGGCAACGGCATCGTCACTGGGCATGCAGTGGGTTCCCGGATCTTAGCGCATGGCTTTATGGCGCATACCTTCAACGCAGTTGGATGGCTTTCAGCCCCCCGGACGCAAAGCAAAGGCTAAGGGTAGGTCGTGAACAGCTCTCCGCATCAGCAAGCCCTGCCGCCCTACAGGAGGCTGGGCTTGCCAGAATGAGTGTGAACAGGATGAAAGAATCCATGGTCTCAGTCTTAAGGGTTTCCAGCTCGGCCAGATGGAACTCAAAGGCTGAGCTTTTCATTTCTGGTTCGATTACGGATAACGCTGCCAAGCGGAGCACAGTAAGATGCGCGAGCACGCTCAGGACCTTCCGCCGGGTTCGGCCGAAACGGCGTCCGAGAGCCCTGGTCGGTTCGCTGAAGAGATTCGGATGCAGGCGCTTGGCTATGCCGAGAAGCGCAAGGCCGATCTGTCTCGGGTCGTCTCAGATGTCGGGGACGCAATCCGAGCGGGCGGTTCGGGCTTCTCTGACCAGCCCAACATCAAGGCTTTCTTCGATGCCGCGGCCGAGGGCGTTGAGGAATTCTCCGAGGGGATCGGCAGGCGCACGTTCAGCGAGATCTATGACGAGGTGGATGCCGTCGTACGCCGCCGTCCAGGTGTCACATTCGCAGCGGCCGCGCTCGCCGGCTTCGCTCTGTTTCGCTTCCTAAAGGCCTCAGAGATACGGCCGATCCCCCGCTCGCGCGCGGTCGTCCCGGCTGAAGTCCTTCCCACCTCGGACGTCTGAGACGGTCCCTGGACGAGCCTGTTCCTCCAACGGCGGCGGACCGAGCGCCGACACCGAGCCGTTCGCTCTGTTTCAAGGTCTGATCTCGGCGCGCACCGCTCGGGAGCTGCCCGACGAGGTGGTCACGTGACTGGGGGAAGTCCTATCCAATCCAGTCGTATGCCCCGTTCCGCTGAGCCGCCCGGAAGCTGACGTTTTAAGCTTCCGCTGTAGAACGCCTGAGGATGGATGGCCTGAGGGTCAGCGTCCGTGACGTCGAGACCGGCCAGGACGTCACGGACGAGGCCCTGGGTCGTCCGCGGCATTGAGGCGACGCAGACACAGGGTGCGACGGTCGATGCCCGACGAAATCGGCCGGACCCTGAGACCGCGTTGATCGTAGGCTTGCAGACGCTGGGATTGAGCTCCAAAAGTTGGATCGCCCCCATCAGGGCAGAGGGCGGATTACAGTTCTCCATTGTTCCGGTCGAAATATAGGCTCGGAACCGTTTTGGCGCCTGAGCCGTATCCATTCCACGACATACGAATAGATGGCATCGGAGAGACACCATGTTTCGTAAGACAGCACTTCTATTGTTCTCAGCCCTGACACTGTCCGGTGGCATCCTCGGCACCTCGACGGCCGCGATGGCCGATCCGCCCTGGGCTCGGGGCGGCCGCGGCTTCGAACGGGGTGGTCCCCCTGCCTGGGCGCCCGCCCACGGATACCGCCGGCATCGCGAATTCGGTGGCTACGAGCGCTCCTACCGTGGAACGCGCTACGACGAGGGGCGTCGTTACGGTGGATACCGCGACTACCGCTACTGAGCTTGCACTCGCCTAAAACGTTCCATGAAGCCTACCAGGAGGGACTCCTGGTAGGCTTTTCCGTACCTGCATCCCGGCCTTAGGGCATGGCATGGCGACCGGCTTCGGTCCGAACTCCGCCGGCGCGCAACTCACACAATAGGCGTTGCGACCGGCGCCTCGGCGTTTGCGATTTCTGTTGTTCGGTTTTGACGATCCATGGCGCGCCGAACCGTCGAGCGCGTGGCGTCGATGGCCACGTTGGCCGCCCCCAGCATCCGCAGTTCGGTCGGTCGATTGAGGGCCTGGCGCGCGATGCTGGCGGCCAGATCGTCCACCTCGACCGCCATCGCCTCCAGACGCTCGCGGTGAGTTTCCCGGGACACCGCCGCACGCAGTTCGAGAAGCCGGCTCGTCGCCACTTCGATCCGCTCACGGCGGATGCGGCCCAGCCGTTGGCGCAGCCAGGCGATGGTCGAACCGACGCCGCCAGCCAGGATGGCCACGAGATAGATCCAGCTTTCGTAGCGCTCGATGAAGGTCTCCTGCTCGCGCTCGTGGTAGTCGATGGCCCCGGGGTGGATCGGCAGGTGCGCGCTGGTTGCGTCGGCGGTATCCTCGTAGGCCGGATGCGTGATCGCGTCGGCCGCGGGCACCGTGTCGGAGAGGGCGCTGCGCATCTCGAACAAGTGCTGCGTCACCTCTGCGGCAAGGCTTCGCGACAGGTCGGCCCGGGCCATGAGCCGGTAGGACGAGCCGACAGTGGCGATGTCCTCGGCAGGCAGTCGGGGATTGCCGCCGAACAGGGCCGCCGGCAGCGTGACGGCCTGCAGGCGCGGCCAGCGCGCCAGCACGGCCGTGGAGTCCGGCACCCCGAATAGGACGATCTCGTCGTCCTCGCTCTCGTCCTTGACGAGGGAGACAAGCCGCTTGGCGAGGGGCGAGGTCGGCGTCGTGACCATCACCAACGCATCGATCCGATGCTCACGCATGGCGGGGCCGACATCGGCTTCCTCCAAGGGCACGAGCGCGACAGCCTTTTTCGGGATGGCCCCTATTTGCGGCTCCGTCAGGAGCTCCAGATCGTAGTGGGCCACGAGCGTACTGACGAGGGTGCGGTCTGCCGTCCGGCTCGCTAGCATGCCGAGGCGCTTGCCGGCCAAGTCCGAAAAGCCTTTGATGCCTGAATCGGAAGTCCCCACGACGAAGGCCGAGAGCTCGCGCAGGACGGCGAGCGTCAACGCGTTCCCGGGCAGCGCAACGTCGGGCCGAACCACGGCAAGGTCGGCCGAGCCAACCCTCAGGGCTTCTGCGCTCTCGCGAACGCCGTCGAAGGAGACGATCCTGAGCCGGACGCCGAGCTTTCTCCGGGCCAGCTCGTCCGCGTAGGCCTGGAGCAACGCAGGCTCGCTGCCGCCCTTCGGGGCCACGGCGATGGTCAAGGTGGTGGGCCGCGTCAGGTAGTAGGTCGCAAAGGCCACGAACACGAGCACGAGGGCGAGGCCCAGCAGGAGCCAGTCCTGCCGCCGACCAGGAAGCGTCATCCTAGCCAAATCGGCTCCCCATCGTCCCGTTCAGTTCCGGCAAAAGCCCACCCCACATTAAGGCGGGTCTCGCTAGGGTAACCCCGAAGGGCTTTCGGTTGCTGTAACGAACGGAACCCCAGGCCTTATTGTCCGACGGTCGAGCCGGTCGTTGTCATCGACTTCACCGGCTTCGAACCCGGCTCATGCGACATGGTCTTGGTGCGGGACTCGACGCTCTCGCCGTCGCGGACCTTGGTCTTCGTCTGCGATTTCGAAAAGGTCCCGCCATCATGGGACATGGCCTTGGCTTGTCCATTCAGCCCGCCGTTCCCGGTCGCGTTGACGTGGGAGCGGTCCATGGTCTTGCCGCCCGCCGCGCTTCCCCCGGTCGCGAGAGAGGAGCCGCTGGCGCCGTTTGCCCCCGTGGACGTGCCGCCGGTGCCAACGGTCGAGGCGGAGGTACCGCCGACCGCAGCCGAGCCAGCGCTTCCGCCCGTGGCGCTGCCTCGGGCCTGAGCCTGAGTAAGCGTGGGAGCGAGAAGCAGGCCAAGGGTCGCCAGGGCGGGAAGGATCTTCGTGGTCATCTGGGCCTCACTTCCTGTTCTTGGGAGCAGTGACGACGCAGTCGCCGTCACCCGTGGTGGTCATGGTAGTGCCATTGCCCGAGCTCGAAGCCGAACTGCTGCTCGATCCGTCGGCCGACCGGGTCGTCACCGAGCTTTCTCCCGTGGAGGAGCTATGTACGCCGTCAGGTCCGGCCGTGACCGAACTCGACACCGAGCCGTCGTGAGCACGGCCGTCTGAGTGGAAAACCTTGCAGGGCTTGCCGTTCGGCCCCGTCGTGCCGCCCGAGACGCCATTCGGCCCCGCTGTCACGGTGCTGGTCTGGGCTTGGCTCACGGAAGTTCCGGCAAGGATGAGGGCGCCGCCGAGAAGCGGCAGGATCAGGCGCGCCATGGTGCAACTCTCCTTGGAAAGAAGTCGGGGACGGCTCCGACGAGCCGCCCCCAATAAGTCCCAGGCTCAGCAAGCCTCAGCGCTTGTTGTGGCCGGGCGCGTTCTCCGAATTGCCCGGGCCGCTCTTGTCGTGGCCCGGGGCGCTGCCCGACTTGCCGGCGCCGTCGGACATACCAGAAGACGAGCCGCCGGTGCCCATCGAAGAGCCGCTGGTGCCCTTGCCGGCCGTCGAGCCACCGGTGCCCACGGTCGAGCCGGAGCCACTGCCCGTGCCAGCCGACGAACCGCCCGTGCCGACCGTCGAAGAGCTCTTGCCACCGCCTGCGGACGAGCCACCGGTGCCCACCGTCGAGGACGAGCCCGAGCCGCTCCCCGTGCCTGTCGACGAACCGCCCGTGCCGACCGTCGACGAACTGGTGCCGCCGCCGGCGGAGGAGCCACCCGTTCCGACGGTCGAGGAGGACTGCGCGAGGGCCATGGCCGCACCGCCGATTAAGAAGGTGGTGGTAAGGGCAGCGACGCGAATATGCTTCAACATGGTTTTCTCCGACTGCATCAAACTGTACGGAGCAACAAACGGAGATCCCGAAAATACCGTTCCCAATTTTTGCAAGTTTTCTAAGCAAATCGCCTAAATGAACGGCATGTTAACGATAGGACTCTGTGAGTAACGAAGAAAAACTAGCACAAGGCGCGCAGCTTCATCGCTGCGAGCCGCCGCTGTAGCTACGCCATAGCCAGTCGCCGAATCGTCCGACGCAGTTCGCCGACGGATGCTCACGGGAATGGGTCGTGGCTTCCCCCTAACGGATCAGTCCTTGCCGGTGACCTTGTCGGCGAGATGCTTGGCGCCGTCCTTCACGTCGCCGGCAGTTTTCTGAGCGTCACCCTTTAGCTCCTGAGCCTGGCCTTCCGCCTTCAGCTTTTCGTTATCGGTGACGTTTCCGATGCCCTGCTTGACGTTGCCGGCGGCCTCGTTGGCGAGACCCTTGATCTTGTCGCTGGTGCTGCTCATGGCGAGGTCCTTATGGCCGCGACCGGAGCGGTCCCGGGGCTCAGAAACGGCGTCCCGCCCGATATCGTTGCAGGGCCAAATCCCGCCCAGGACGTGGAACGGTTCGTAGATGCCAGCGATTTCTGGTCCCCGTTCCGGGACACAGGAGTTTCCCATGTGTCGCCTCGTCTTCGCCCTTGCCGCCGTTGCGGCGCTGACCGGCCCCGTCCTCGCCAAGGACGACGCGCCCATGCCGCCAGCCGCTGTGAAGTTCGCACCCGTCCCCCAGGATGCGGTGCTGAGCTACAACCTCATCGGACTGAATGTCGTCGACGGCACGAACAGCAATGTCGGCGAGATCAAGGACCTCGTCATCGAGAAGGGCAAGCTCACCGGCTACATCATGTCGGTGGGCGGCTTCCTCGGCATGGGTGAGCGCTACGTGGTGGTGGATCCGTCCTCGGTGGCGCTGACCTACGACACCGGCGCGAAGAAGTGGAAGGCCTCGGTGAATGCCAGCAAGGACGCTCTGAAGGCTGCCCCCGAGTTCAAGTACGACGGCAAGTTCAAGCGCTAAGCGCCCGGGGGGAGCGCCTCGCGCTCCCGCCTTTCTCAGGCGAGTTCGAGTTCGAGGGCGACGTCGGTGAGGTAGAAGGCGATGCGGCGGGTGCCGCCAGGGTTCGGACCCTCGACGCTGAAGCCGACCGTCATCGCCTTGCCCTCGTACCGACGCAGCACGGACTCTGCCATGAGCGCCACCTCGCGCTCCGTCGAAGTCCGCAAGACCTGCCGTCCGTGGCATGTTTCCAGCGTCACGCAAAAGCATCTGTCGTTCAGCATGGACCCGCCCCCGGGACAGTTCGGCCGAAGGCTGTCCGTATCGAGCAAGGCAACGCAACGACGATGCCGGCAAAACCGATCCCTTTCGATGCAGCATAGGTCCCGTGCGGTTTCGGGTGCCTTAGGATCGAGTTTACGCGATTCCGCATCCGCATTCCTGCCCCCTATCCGCTCTGACTGGCGGCGGAACGGTCCGAGCGTACCTGGCATTATCGATGCCCGTCCTGACCACACCGGGGCGTGTATCCCACGCCTCGCGGGATCGAACCGAGGTGACCCATGAGACTGTCTGGAGTGACCGCTGCGGCCCTGATCCTTGCGGCGCTCTCCGCGCCAGCGGCCCTGGCGGGAACGGCGCCGAAGGCCCTTCTCCACGGCAACTACTGCGGCCCGGGCAACAACGCACCGCTCGCCCCCATCGATGCTCTCGATGAGGCCTGCGCCCATCACGATGCATGCACGCCGGATGGCGGCCTGCCGTCGAAGGCGTGCAACCTGCGCCTCCAGTCGGAAGCCGAGGGCGTGGCCCAGGACCCCTCGCAGCCCGAAGACCTTAGGGCCATGGCCGGTATCGTCGCGTCGGGCGCGGCGATGATGCCGTCCCAGCCGGGACGACGCCCTCTGGCCCCGGCCAGCGTCTCCGGGCCCGGACAAGTCCCCGCCCTGTTCCCACCTGGGCCGGACGCGGATACCGGCGCCGAACTGGACGATGCGGATCCCGAGTAGGCGCCAAGCGACTTCTCAGCGGCAAGGGAAAGCAGTCTGGACGCTCGGGAAGGCGGTTGTCTGGCTGAACACCGGATTGAATGCGTGGCGCAACCGTTCTTCCGACGTCGTCGTTCCTGGGCCAGACACCGACGGGCAGCCCGTCGGCACATAAGGAGCACACCATGCGCAAGTCGCTTGCCCTCGGGTTCCTCGCCGCTTCCCTGGCCGGTTTCGCCGCCCCCGCATCCGCCGAGGACACCACCGTCATCCGCCGCGACAGCGCCCCGGGCGTATCCGTCGAGCGCCGCGAAGGCGTGGTCGAGCGCCGTGAGGTCACCACCGGCAGCGTCGATTGCGGCTCGAAGACCGTCCACAAGGAGGACGGCATGGGCAACTCGAAGACCGTCCATAAGGAAGGCTGCAACTGAGCCACCGGCCCGCTGACGCTTCAGGAGACTTCATCATGACCAATAAGCTTCTTTTCGCCCTCACGGCGGCTGGGATGCTCGCCCTTCCGATGGCGGCCCAGGCACAGGGCACGCTGCGCGGGGCTGCCGAGGGCGCCGAGCGCGGCGCTGATGCGGCCGGTCCCATAGGCGGCATCGTCGGCGGGGCTGTCGGTGCCGCCACCGGCACCGTCGGGGGCATCCTGGGTGTCGACGACCGCCCGCGCTTCCGCTCCTACGTCCGCGGGCGGGGCGTGCGCTCGTACAGCTGGGGCGGTCCGGTCCAGGTCGGCACCGTGCTGCCTGACGACGAGGTGACCTACTATGACGTGCCCGACGACTACCGGGCCCGTCCCGGCTACCGCTACACCGTGGTGAACGACCGCCCAGTGCTGGTGGACCGCAGCCGTCGCATCGTCGAGGTCATCGACTAAGACCTGCCTCAGTCGGTGACGTCACGAAGTCCG
The DNA here is from genome assembly GCF_002917135.1 of Methylobacterium sp. V23. Classification (NCBI taxonomy): domain Bacteria; kingdom Pseudomonadati; phylum Pseudomonadota; class Alphaproteobacteria; order Hyphomicrobiales; family Methylobacteriaceae; genus Methylobacterium; species Methylobacterium sp. V23. The sequence goes on along the minus strand of NZ_PDHT01000019.1, from coordinate 98,966 downwards.
CCCGGCATGCGCCGCGGCGGACTTTTAGTTTTGCTTCGCGCGTGCCAACGGCGACGACTTCGGCGTGAACGGAGGTCTGCGCTACCGCTTCTGAACAGACAGCGCATGAATGAACGCTTCGCCTCCCTCGCCAACGTGGACAGGGGAGGCGAACATCACGAATCGACCGGCCATCCAACCTGCCTGGCTCTGGTCGCGTCGGGTTGCGGCGGTGGGTAAACGCGCAGGCGCTCGCACACCGAGCTCGGCTATGAGAGCTTCAGCTACCCGTACGATGACGTTCGGAACTCTAGCCATTCGCTCGAAATCGAACTGACCGAAAATCACTTGAGCCGGACGATCTCATCCTCCACCAAGCTTCAGCGAAGCGGACCTGCTGAGGGTCCTTGAAAGGTCGATAGCAACCTGAGCGATGTGCCGAGTACCAATCGATTTCTTCCTTTGAAAACTTGTGAGGTTAGCTATCGGGAGAAGGAAGTGCTTCCCGGACAAAGCCTTCGTTGCCGAGAGCGGCGCATCTCACCTAAGCCTACAGTCCAATCCAGTTCGCGTTAGGACGACCATAAAGGCAGTGAGCCATTGGCGAGGCGCATCACATGCGTCGTCAACGTGTTCGCTTTGCAATGGCCTATTATCCGTGCAGTTCCTTCGGCATGCGGACTCCATCGGGATCTTGGGTTGGTTTAACGCTAGGCTTTGGCCACCTCGTGGTTGCCCATGATTTCCAGGGCGCGCACCAGGGCGGAATGGTCCTTGTCGCCTGCGCCGTTGGCCGCGCAGACTGAGAAGAGCTGTTGCGCCAGCGCGGTCCCCGGCAGGGCAAGACCAAGGGATTTCGCGCCATCCAGCGCGATGTTTAGGTCTTTCTGGTGCAGGGCTATGCGGAAGCCCGGATCGAAGCTGCGCTTGATCATGCGCTCCCCGTGCAGTTCAAGGATGCGCGAGGTGGCGAGCCCCCCGGTGATGGCCTGACGGACCTTGGCCGGATCGGCGCCGGCTTTCGACGCGAAAAGCAGGCCCTCGGCCACCGCCTCGATGGTCAATGCCACGATGATCTGGTTAGCGACCTTGGCGACCTGACCAGCACCGGTCTCGCCCACATGGGTCACGGTCTTGCCCATCAGGTCGAGAAGCGGCTTTACACGGGCGAAGATCTCCTCCTTGCCGCCGACCATAATTGAGAGAGCCGCGTTCTTGGCACCGACCTCGCCGCCAGAGACCGGCGCGTCGAGATATTCGACACCGTGCTCGGCGAGGCGGGCCGCGAAGTCGCGGGTGGCAATGGGCGAGATCGAGCTCATGTCGACCACCACTGCGCCGCTCTTTGCGCCCTCGGCGACGCCGTCCGCGCCGAACAGCACGGTCTCGACGTCGGGGGTGTCCGGCAACATCAGGATGATGATGTCCGAGCGCTCGGCGACCTCGGCGGCGGTGGCGCAAGGCTTACCCTCGGCCGCGACGAGGTTCTCAGGCACCTGCCGGCGTGTCTTCAGGGCAAGGCTGTGGCCGCCTGCGATGAGGTGCCCGGCCATGGGCCCGCCCATGATGCCGAGGCCTATGAAACCAACGTTCATGTCTGTCTCCGAAATGTCAGGCATCAGCGGAAGCGCGCGGCGAGCGCTTCGGAGGTGCGGGCGAGGAGACCCATGTCGGAGCCGACCGCCGTGAAGCGGGTGCCAGCCTCGATGTAGCGGTGGGCGAGCTCCTCGTTGGCTGTCAGGATGCCGGCATGCTTGCCCGTGCCGCGGATGCGCGCGATCGTCTGCTCGATGACCTTCACTACGTCCGGATGGTTCTGCTGTCCGATGAAGCCGAGGCTGGTCGAGAGATCGCCGGGTCCGATGAAGACGCCGTCGACGCCCTCGACGCCCGCGATCTCCTCGAGGTTGTCGAGCGCCCGGCGCGACTCGATCTGCACCGCCACGAAGATCTCGGCCTCGCAGCGGGCGTGATAGTTCGGAATGCGTCCGAAGCGGGCGGCGCGTGGCGCCTGCGAGAAGCCGCGGACGCCGCGCGGCGCGTATCGGGTCGCGGCGACCGCCCGGTTGGCCTGATCGGCGTCGTCGATGTTGGGGATCATCAGCGACTGCACACCGGTGTCGAGGATGCGCTTGATGGTGATCGGCTCATCGCTCGGCACCCGCACCATGGCGTGAGCCGGGCTCTCCATCATCGACTGGACCTGGGCGTAAACGTCCCGCAGATCATTGGCGGAATGCTCCATGTCAAGGAGGAGCCAGTCGAAGCCGGAGCCCGCCACGACCTCTGTGGAGATCGGGCTGGCGAGGCTGCACCAGAGGCCGATCTGCTGCTGGCCGGCTTGGAGGGCCGCCTTGAAGCGGTTGGTGAGAATATCGGTCATCGTCGCGTCTCCGGGCGTTTGGGTTCAGCGCACGAGGCAGGGGCGCTTGTTGTCGAAGGTCCAGTTCGGGATCAGGAATTGCATGGCGGAAGCGTCGTCGCGAGCACCGAGGCCGTGGCTCTGGTAGAGCGCATGCGCCGCCTCGACCTCAGCCCAGTCGAGCTCGATGCCGAGGCCGGCACGCTCGGGCACCCGCACAAGGCCGCCCTTGATCTGCAGGGGCTCCTTCGTCAGGCGCTGCCCATCCTGCCAGATCCAGTGGGTATCGATGGCGGTGACGCGGCCCGGGGCCGCGGCGGCCACATGCGTGAACATCGCCAGCGACACGTCGAAATGGTTGTTCGAGTGCGAACCCCAGGTCAGGCCGTGGTCGCGGCAGAGTTGGGCCACCCGGACCGAGCCGGCCAAGGTCCAGAAGTGCGGATCGGCGAGGGGGATATCGACGGAGCCGAGCTGGATCGCATGGTTCATCTGGCGCCAGTCCGTGGCGATCATGTTGGTGGCGGTCGGCAGGCCGGTGGCGCGCCGGAACTCCGCCATGATCTCACGGCCGGAGAAGCCTTCCTCGGCCCCGCATGGATCCTCCGCATAGGCAAGGACGTCGCCCCGGCCCTTGCAAAGGGCGATCGCTTCCTTCAGTGACCAGGCGCCGTTGGGGTCGAGGGTGACGCGCGCCTTCGGGAAACGCTCGTGGATCGCCGTCACCGCTGCGATCTCGTCCTCGCCGGAAAGGACGCCGCCCTTCAGCTTGAAGTCGTTGAAGCCATAGGTCTCGTAGGCCGCCTCGGCGAGGCGCGCGATCGCGTCCGGAGTCAGAGCCTCCTCGTCCCGCAGGCGGAACCAGCCATCGCGGGCGTTGGGCGCGCGGTAGGGTAGATTGGTGCGGCAGCGGTCCCCAACATAGAAAAGGTAGCCGAGCATCTCGACGGCGTCGCGCTGCTGACCCTCGCCGAGGAGAGCCGCCACCGGCACGTCGAGGAATTGGCCGAGCAGATCGAGGAAGGCGGATTCGATTCCTGTGACCGCATGGATGGTGACTCGCAAATCGAAGGTTTGCAGGCCCCGGCCACCGGCGTCGCGGTCCGCGAAGCGGACCCGCATGGCGTTCAGTACCGCCTGCCAGTCGCCGATGGGGCGGCCGATGACGAGGTCGCCTGCATCCTCGAGCGTGGCGCGGATACGCTCGCCGCCGGGCACCTCGCCGAGGCCAGTGGCGCCGGAGGAATCCGTCAGGATGACGAGGTTGCGGGTAAAGAAGGGGCCATGGGCGCCGCTGAGGTTCAGCAGCATGCTGTCGCGCCCCGCCACCGGCACGACCTTGATTGCGGTCACGGTGGGCGTACGCGACGGACCGCGTCGCGAAGAGGCTGTGTAGTCAAAGGACATGAGCGTTCTCCCGAACCGAGTGCCGCCGCGTCTGCGCGCTGTCTGGCATCACTGTTCTAGAAAGCCCGCTGATGTCGGTCCAAGCCAAAGAGTAAATCAATCGATGCCTGTTTTGCATCGATCAGAGTCACGGCTCAGGGCATGTCCCGCAGCAATGTCCGGAGATGTGTCAGGAGCGGAACGTCACTGTCCCGACGCCAAGCCAAATGCAGTTCGGCTGGGCGCGGCTGCGCTAGATCCAGTGTCCGGAAGGCAACGCCCTCGAAGCGTAGTCGCTCAACCGCAGCCGGAACCAGGGCAATGCCGACGCCGGCGCGGACTAGGGCAAGGATCGAGTGGATCTGCGTCAGTTGCTGAACGATGCGGGGCTGCATGTTGGTGCCTGCGAAGAGACTGATTAGAAGATTGTGGAAGTAGCTCGCCTCGTGGGGGGCATATCCGATGAATGCGACGCCGCGCAGGTCACCGAGGCTCAGCGTGGCGCGCTCGACCAGGGCGTGATCGGCAGGGAGTGCAACCACGAGGGGCTCCGCGAGCGCACGCTCCACTTCGAGTTCCGGATAGTTCACCGGCGGACGGATCAGCCCTGCATCGATCTGGCCGGAGAGGATGGCCTCGACCTGATCCTTAGTGACCATCTCGCGCAAGGACAGCGTCACGTCCGGCATCGCGGAGCGGCAAGCGAGGAGGAGGCGGGGTAGGAAATCGTAAGCGGAGGCCGCTGTGAAGCCGAGCTTGAGCACCCCTGCTCGTCCGGCGGCGACCTCGCGGGTGACGTGGGCGGCGGTTTCCGCCAACCTCAGGATGCGCAAAGCCTCGGGGAGGAAGCTGCGCCCGGCCGCGGTAAGGCGGACGGAGCGGCTGGTCCGATCAAGGAGTTGTACGTCGAGGACTCGCTCCAGCACTTGGATTTGCCGCGAGAGCGGCGGCTGGGTCATGTTCAGCCGAGCAGCGGCGCGGCCGAAATGCAGTTCCTCCGCGACAGCGGCAAAGCAGCGGAGTTGACCGAAATCGAGCATCGCCTCTCCCAACGACAATGCGGCCGCTGGTTTCCCCACGGCCGCGGTTCCGCGCCGGTTCAGGCGAGACGCGCTGGTCAGCGCAGCTCCACCCGTTTGATCTCGCCGACGATGACGAGATAGCAGAACACTGCCACCAGCGCGTTCAGGCCGACGAAGACAAGGGCGCCGTTGAACGAGCCGGTCTGCTGGACGATGTAGCCGATGGCGATTGGCGTGGTGATGCCAGCGGTGTTGCCGAAGGTGTTGAAGAGCCCGCCGTTCAGGCCGCCGGTGGAGCGCGGCGAGGTGTCGGAGACCACCGCCCAGCCCAGCGCGCCGATGCCCTTGCCGAAGAAGGCTAGCGCCATCAGGCCAATAACCACGGCATCCGCCTGGACGTAGTTACAGCCGATAATGCTCATGGACAGCAGCATGCCACCCACGATGGGAATCTTCCGCGAGGCTGTAAGCGAGTAGCCGCGCTTTAACAGAAGGTCGGATATCCAGCCGCCCAGGATGCCGCCGATGAAGCCGCAGAGCGCCGGCAGCACGGCGGCAAAGCCCGCCTGCAGGATCGAGAGGCCGCGCTCCTTGACGAGGTAGACCGGAAACCAAGTCAGGAAGAAGTACGTCAGTGTGGTGATGCAGTACTGTCCGACATAGATCCCGAGCAGCATGCGATTGGAGAGGAGCTGACGGATCGTACGGCCCGCATTCACCGGGGCGGCGGCGCCACGCCCATCCATGTCGAGCAGGGCACCACCCTCCTCGATGTAGTCGCGCTCGGCCTTGTTGACCGCCGGGTGCTCCTTGGGGCTGTAAATCACCTGGGTCCAGACCAGCGCGAAGGCAATACCGAGGACCCCCATCAGGGTGAAGACGTGGTGCCAGCCGTAGTTGTGGACTACCCAGCCCATGAGGGGCGTGAACAGCACCGTGGCGAAGTACTGCGAGGAGTTGAAGAAGGCTGAGGCGGTGCCGCGCTCGGAGGTAGGAAACCACGCGGCCGTGATGCGGGCATTGGCGGGGAACACCGGCGCCTCGGCAAGGCCCACGAGCAGGCGGAGGCTGAACAGCACAGCCACCGCGGTAAAGCCGGTGAAGAAGCCGACGGCGCCCTGCATCAGCGTGAAGGCGGACCACAGGAAGATGGCACCGGCATAGACCCACTTCGCACCGTAGCGGTCGAGGAGCCAGCCGCCAGGCAACTGCGCCAGCACGTAGGACCAAGCGAAGGCGGAGAAGACGTAGCCCATGGAAACGGCGTCGAGACTGAGATCCTTGGCAAGCGATGGACCGGCGATCGAGAGCGTCGCGCGGTCGGCGTAATTGATGGTGGTGGCAAGGAACAGCATCGTGACGATGAGGAGCCGTACACGGCTCCGCTTCGCCGTGGTCATGACCAGACCGGCGCTCATAGCGTCTCTCCCTGAGAGCGGACCACCCGGCCTTCGCCTTGATGGACATCGGTCATTCTCGGGTAATCCTGTTCAGGACCTCGGCGACCGTTTGCGGGGAGAACCTAAGGTGCGCGTCAACCCTTCGTCCAACTCAAAGACTGAATGGATTGATGCAACTTTAGCATTGATCAATCAGACCATGCCAAATGCAAAGGTCTGGCGGGCTCCGTACGGCCATTCGAGTGGTTTCACCCGATGGTTCGCTGATGGAGCAAAGCTATTGGCTCCTTCGATCTGATTGTGCGTCCGCTCTGTGGTCTTCGCCACCCGAAACCAGAGCGGCGGGAAACCACCCCAAGCCGCCATTCGGCTACCGACCCAAGCCGGTCACACGGGGTGCTGCCCACACTATCCAAAAGCGGACATAAGCTTCCATGCTGCTGACGAACGGTCGTTGCTGGGAGCAGAATGGCTGCTTTCGGGCATGCGGCTGAAGAAAGCAGGCGTCCATTGCGAGGCATTAACCCTCACGTCGCGTCAGAGGCCGCAAGCTCTGGCTACATCCGCGTCTCCGTCGCCTGCCCGGCGTGGCGGCGCTGATACTCGGCGGGCGTGAGGCCGATGCGGCGCTGGAAGGCCCGCCGGAGCGTGTCGCTATCCTTGAACCCGCAGGCGCCCGCCACTTGCTTCGGCGCCGCCCGGCCATACTCGAGCAGGCGACGGGCCGCCTCGATCCGGACGTTTTCGACGTAGGCAGCCGGCGTCAGGCCGGTCTCGGCCCGGAAGAGACGCGCGAAGTTGCGCGGGCTCATGCCGGTGCGAGCGGCGAGCTTCGCAACGCCGTGATCCTCCGCCGGATGCGCCGCCACCCAGCGCTGTACCTCTTGGAGAGCAGAGCGGCTCGCCAGTGCCCCGACACCCCGCCGGCTGAACTGGAGCTGGCCGCCCCCACGCTTGAAGAACATCACCAGTTGCGCCGCGACCTTACGGGCAATTTCGGAGCCGAGATCCTCCTCGACCAAGGCAAGGGCTAGGTCGAGACCGGCGGTGACTCCGGCCGCAGTCCGGAGGGGACCGTCGAAGATGCAAATCGCATCGGCGTCGACTCGCGCGTCGGGATACCGTTCCGCGAGCGCGTCCGCCACCGCCCAGTGCGTCGCGACGCGTCGACCCTGGAGGAGGCCCGCCTGCCCGAGCAAGAACGCCCCGCTGCAGACCGAACCGTAGCGCCGGGAGCGGATCGCGGTCGTCGACAGCCAGCGGCACAGGGCCTCGTCCCGCGCCAGCCCGTGCATGTGGGGCGCGCCCGCAACCAGCAGGGTATCGAAGGCGACCGGATCGTCCGCCTCCACGACGAGGTCGGCGACGAGACGCCGACCCGACGATGTCTCGATCGGGCCCGGACCGAGGCCCACGATGGCGAGATCGTAGACCGCCGCACCGGCCTGGAGATTCGCCTCGGCGAAGACGTCGAGGGGACCGGCGACATCGAGGAGTTGCACCCCGGGCAGGGCAAGGACCGCCACGCGACGCACCATCACCGAACTCCCGTCTGTCCGTCCGCACCCGACAATTGGCAGAAATCGCCTGATCGCGACAATTGATGCCAGATCGCGGTGTTCGTACGCCATCAGGGCAAACGAAGCAAAGGACCTCCTCCCATGACCCTGAGTTCCAACGCCGCCATCCCCGAAAGCAAGCTCGCCCGAGCCATCACGGAGTTTGTTCGGGATACCGAGACCGACCTGCTCTTCAACCACTCGAGCCGGGTGTACCAGTTCGGTGCCCTGGCCGGCCTCCATCGCGGCCTAACGTTCGACCGTGAGCTTCTCTATGCGGGCGCCATGTTCCACGACGTCGGTCTGATGCCGGACCACAGCAGCCCCAACGAACGCTTCGAGGTCGACGGCGCCAATGCCGCCCGGGACTTCCTGAAGGCGCACGGCGTGCCGGAGGCGGACGTGTACACGGTCTGGACTGCCATCGCGCTGCATACGACGCCCGGCATCCCGGTCCACATGCATCCGGTGGTCGCGCTCGTCACGGCCGGCGTCGAGATGGACGTGCTGGGGCTGACCTATGCAGAGTATTCCGACGTCGAGCGTGAGGCGGTGATCTCCGTCTTCCCTCGCACGCCGAACTTCAAGGAAGACATCATCCAGGCCTTCTACGACGGGATCCGGCACAAGCCGGACACGACCTTCGGCAACGTCAAGGCTGATGTTCTGGCCGACAAGGACTTGAGCTTCCGCCGGGGTAACTTCTGCAGCGTGATCCGGGCCTCGCGCTGGCCGGGCGGCGCACATGCGCCAGGATGCGGATGTGGCGGGCACGCGTGAAAACCGCTCGCCCACGCGATAAGCTCGGTGTCGGGCACCGAGCCTGACCGATCTGCCACAGACGAACGCGACGCTCGTCATGGGCATGGACGAGCACCGCATGTATCCATGCCTGCACGGACGACGAATATGGCCGGTCGTACTGATCGCTTTGAGCGCACCGAACGGAGATGCCCGCCATGATGACCCGTAGAACACTGAACGGCGGGCTCGCCGCAGCCGCATCACTTGCACTTCTTCCGAAGTCTACGACGGCCCAGGCGATCCCGCAGGCCCGCAACGTCGTCCTCGTGCATGGCCTCTTCGCCGACGGTTCGTGCTGGTCGGAGGTGATCCCGCGGTTGAAGGCGGCCGGCCTTGACGTCACGTCGGTGCAGAACCCGCTGACTACCTTCGAGGAGGCGGTCGCATCGGCCCGGCGCGTGCTGGCTCGGGCTGAGGGACCGACTGTCCTCGTCGGCCACTCCTTCTCGGGGATGATCGTCACCGAAGCCGGGGGCGACCCTAACGTCAGCGCGCTCGTCTACGTCGCGGCCCGCGCCCCCGACGCCGGCGAGGACTATGCCGCGCTAGCCAAGACCTACCCGGCGCCGCCGGCCTCGGCCGGGATCGTGTTCGACGGGGACGAGGGGCGTCTCAGCGAGGCTGCCTTCCTGAAGGACTTCGCGGGCGACCTGCCGCCCGAGAAGGCGAAGGTGCTGTTCGCGGTCCAGCAACCGTTCCACAAGACCCTGCTGACAGGCAAGGTAACCCAGGCGGCCTGGCGCTCGACGCCGAGCTTCTACGCCGTGTCGACCGAGGACCGGACGATCAATCCAGACCTTGAGCGCTTCATGGCCAAGCGCATGAATGCGCGGACGATCGAAGTGAAGGCCAGTCACCTGTCTCTGATCTCGCATCCGAGGGAGATCGCGGATCTCATCCTCGAGGCTGCCGGTCATCCGGCTGGACGTCCGTGAGCCGCGCCGTGCCACGCTCGGCGCCACGATCATCAAACGACGGAGTTGTTCGGGATGAATTCCCGCCGGATCACGTTCTACCATGCGCCGCGCACCCGCTCGTCGAGTATCCTGACCCTGCTGGAGGAACTCGGGGCAGACTACACGCTCCGCACCCTCGACCTGAAGGCTGGGGACAATCGCGCGCCCGCGTTCCTCGCGGTCAATCCACTCGGAAAGGTGCCGGCGATCGTGCATGGCGACGTGGTCGTGACCGAGCAGGCGGCAATCGTCATCTATCTTGCCGACCTCTATTCTGAGGCGAAGCTCGCCCCTGCAGTCGATGACCCTATGCGCGGCCCCTACCTGCGCTGGCTTGCCCTCCACGGCGCCGCCTTCGAACCTGCGATCGTCGATCGCGCCATGAACCGCGATCCAGGCCCTCAGGCGATGTCGCCGTATGGCAGCTACGACGCCGTGATGGACGCGCTGACAGCGCAGCTTCGCCGGGGGCCCTATCTGTTCGGCAAGCGGTTCACGGCCGCGGACGTCCTGTGGGCAACCGCCCTCGGCTGGATGACGAGCGCGAAGCTCGTGCCGCCGAACCTCGAATTGCTGAGGTATGTCGAGCGCTTCCGCACCCGGTCTGCCGTTGTCCGAGCCGAAGCGATCGACGAGCGGCTTCACAGGGAACTGGAAGGCGAAATTGAGCACCGCACAGGTTAGGTGCAGAGCCGCTTTGCTAGCTCAACTCGCCCGACGGGATCCGATCTAACGCAACAAGGAGGATCAGCTGGTCTACGCACTGTGAAGGCAGTTACGGGCTATGGGTCGATCTAGGCGGCAGCCGGGCCCAAGCGATGCCTCTCATTGTCAAAAGCAACCTTGCAAGTTTGTTATAAGAACGCGCAAAGCTGCTTATCGCGATCTTCAGCCCACGAAGTGGACAGGCAGAAAGCTACCCAATCCAGTCGTAGAGCGGACGAGCCGGCCCCGACCCAAGCTCGCCAATGAAAGTGATTGACGCGCTTCGCGGAAGCAGACGTTCATCAAGGGGAGGGTAGTCGCTCTCCACAGGTATGCAGCCATGAATTAACAGATCTAAGTTTCGCTCAGATAATTCCAAAGCTCGTCGGCTGCGTGATTGCGGCACTCAAGCGATCGGAACAGCCTGATCTCGATGGACACGTCAAATTGCTCGGGCCCTGCACGGACAAGACTGCCACGAGCCAGATCGTCCGTTGCAACCGTCTGAGGCAGCCAGGCGGCGCCGTGCCCTTCGCGCGCCATGGTCGTCAACGTTGCGGCAAGGTGTGAGGTGAAGCGGGTCGCGAGGTGGATCGGCTCCCCGTTCTGGCAGCTTGCTAGGATGCGCCCAAGGCCGGAGGCCTGACTATAGGCAAGGTAGGGAACTGGATCCGCGAGCGATCCCGGCAGCGACCACATTCCCGTGCCTTCTGCGGAGGGGGCGCAAAGCGGGATGAGCAGGTCATCGCCCACACGCACACTCTGGAACCGGTCGGCCTTAAAACGGGTCGGGGCATCCTGGTGGAAATGACAGAGTAGAAAGTGCACCTCACCGGACAGCATGATCTGCTCGCAGGCTTCCATGCTGTCTGAGATGAGGTTGAGGGTGCCCAGAGGCCGGGATTGCATGACCTGGCGGACCCATTTTGGGAAGAACGTGAACGACAAGGCGTGGGTCGCCGCAATCGAGAGCGTCGCCGTATCTTGAGCGCCGACCGCCCGCGTGTCGCACCGAGCACGCTCCAGGCTGCGCATCAACTCGTGAGCTGCCGGCTGAAAGTGAGCGCCAGCCGGCGTCAGCGTGGCGCCCTGCGCACCCCGGGCGAACAGGGGCGTTCCGACCCAGTCCTCAAGCGCCCGGATGCGCCGGCTGAAGGCCGGCTGCGTCACACTTCGGGCTTCAGCCGCGCGCGAGAACGTCTTCTGCTCGGCCAACGCGACAAAGTCCTTCAGCCAGTCCAGGTCCATCCGCCAGTCCAGCCCGATGCCGTTCGCGCATAGCGCGAACCGAACATGGCATTGGCCGAGCGCAGACGTCCAGGCGTACGGACAGCAGCAAGCCCCGCAAGAGGGATCACTGATCAAGCTGCCCAAGAGGCAGCAGGTAGGAGGGAACAGGACATGGAGTCATGGCTTAGCCGACTCTATGTTCAAGTCTTCATCGCAATCGTCCCAGGCGGGTTTGTCGGCTATTTCCTGCCCGACGTCGCCGTGACGCTGCAGCCCCTCGCAGACGGCTTTATCAAGCTGATCAAGATGCTGCTCGCACCAGTTATCTTCGGCACCATCGTCGTCGGCATCGCCAAGATGGGCAACATGAAGGAGGTCGGCCGCATCGGCGTACGGGCGCTGATCTACTTCGAGGTCGTCTCGACCCTTGCTCTCGTCATTGGCCTCATCGTCGTCAACGTAATGCAGCCCGGCGTCGGCATGAACATCGACGCCACGCACATCGATGGCAGCGCCATTGCCGCTTACGCCAAGCGGGCCGAGGCGCAGCCCGGCCTCGTCGGCTTTCTGATGGACATCATCCCCACGACCATCGTGGACGCTTTCGCCAAGGGCGCCATGCTGCAGATTATCCTGATCTCGCTGCTGCTCGGACTCGCTCTGGTCCAGGCCGGCGAGCGCGGCAAGCCGGTGGTCGCCGTCATCGACAGCCTGCTCGACGCGCTGTTCCGCGTCGCCGCCATGGTGATGCGGCTCGCTCCCATCGGTGCCGGGGCCAGCGTCGCCTTCACCATCGGCAAGTACGGCTTCGGTACAGTCTGGTCGCTCGCCTACCTCATGCTCGACGTCTACGCCACGTCGATCCTGTTCGTCGTGCTCGTGCTCGGCTCCGTCTGCGCCTGGACCGAGTTCTCGCTCACCAAGGTCCAGAGCTACTTCAAGGATGAGATCCTGATCACCTTCGGGACTTGCTCCACTGAGGCCGTCATGCCGCGCATGATGGCCAAGCTGGAGCGGCTCGGCTGCAAGAAGTCGGTCGTCGGCCTCGTGCTGCCGACGGGCTAAACCTTCAACGCGGATGGCACCTGCATCTACTTGACCATGGCGACGATCTTCGTCGCCCAAGCCACCAACACACCGCTCGGCATCAGCGACCAACTCGTCATCCTCGGGGTGCTGCTTCTAACCTCGAAGGGATCGGCTGGTGTGGCCGGGGCCGGGTTCGTCACCCTCGCCGCGACCTTGTCGAGCATCCACACCGTCCCGGTCGCCGGCCTCGTGCTGCTGCTCGGAGTCGACCGCTTCATGAACGAGGCGCGGGCGGTCACGAACCTCATCGGCAACGCGGTGGCCACCAATGCCATCGCCAAGTGGGACGGTGCCTTCGATCGCCAGAAAGCCGAGGCGGCCTATCGCGACCGCGCCGCCATCGCCGCCGCGGACGTCGTCCCTGAGACGGAAGCGAGGCACGTCCTGCAGATCCCGGCAGCCGTGGTCCCGTAGAGCCACGGCCCTTCCTTCACGCCCTTTCCAATCCGTTTGAAAATCCGAGGAGAGCAACCATGCGTATCGTCGACGTCTGCGAGGTTACTAAGCCGATCGCCTCGCCCATCCGCAACGCATACATCGACTTTTCGAAGATGACTGCCAGCCTCGTGGCCGTCGTCACCGACGTGGAGCGCGACGGCCGCCGGGTGGTGGGCTACGGCTTCAACTCCAACGGCCGCTACGGCCAGGGCAGCCTCATCCGCGAGCGCTTCAAGAACCGCATCTTAGAGGCCGATCCGAAGAGCGTCCTGAACGAGGCCGGCGACAACCTCGACCCGCACAAGCTCTGGGCGGCGATGATGACCAACGAGAAGCCCGGCGGTCACGGTGAACGCTCGGTGGCGGTTGGCACCCTCGACATGGCGATCTGGGACGCGACCGCCAAAATTGCGGGCAAGCCGCTGTTCCGGATGCTCGCCGACCAGAAGGGCATCGAGGCCAACCCGCGCGTCTTCGTCTACGCGGCCGGCGGCTACTACTATCCGGGTAAGGAGGATACCCAGCTGCGCGCCGAGATGCGTAGCTACCTCGACCGGGGCTACACGGTCGTGAAGATGAGATCGGCGGCGTCCCAATCGACGAGGATCAGCGTCGCATCGAGGCGGTGCTGAAGGAGATCGGCTCCCAGGCGCAGCTGGCCGTCGACGTGAACGGACGCTTCAACCTTGAGCAGGCCATCGCCTACGCTAAGATGCTTCGGCAATACCCGCTGTTCTGGTACGAGGAGATCGGCGACCCCCTCGACTACGCCCTGCAGGCGGCGATGTCAGAATTCTATCTGGGCCCGATGGCCACCGGCGAGAACCTGTTCTCGCACCAGGACGCCCGCAACCTGCTGCGCTACGGCGGGATGCGGCCCGACCGTGACTGGCTGCAGTTCGACTGTGCGTTGTCCTACGGCCTCGTCGAGTACCTACGCACCCTCGACGTGCTGGAGCAGTTCGGCTGGTCGCCCAAGCGCTGCATCCCGCACGGCGGTCACCAGATGTCGCTGAACATCGCGGCCGGGCTCGGCCTCGGCGGCAACGAGAGCTATCCGGACCTGTTCCAACCCTATGGCGGCTTCCCCGACGGCGTAAGGGTTGAGGACGGGCACATCGTGATGCCCGAGCTTCCGGGCATCGGCTTCGAGGGCAAATCCGACCTGATCAAGGTCATGCGCGAACTTGCGGAATAAGCGCTGATCGTCGGCCGTGCTGGACTCGTTTTTTCCTGCACGGCGTCTCCCTGTCGCTTGGCTGTGGCCATCCGCCGAATGGCTGTAGTCTCAGCCTCCCGCTCGGAAGCAGCCATTCCGCTTACCACCCAACCCAGACGTAGAGTGGACGGACGGATCCCGACCCAACTATGCCTTAAGAGCGGCCCCACGCCATTTCGAAAAGCGGTCTTGCGTTCGATCCGAGGGCTCGCGCATCGGGGAACCCTCGCCTGAGAACGCCTGCTCCGCATGAATGGGAAGCTCATGGCCGAAATAGCCGCCCTGCAGTTACACACTGCGGCGCAGTGCAGGGAGCGAACTCTTGCCGATCAAGCCAGCGAAGGTTGTGAACTCTCTCGACCTTTGTGAAGCCCGAACGAACGAGAAGGCCTGTCCTCGTCGAAGGGACGGATTGCTGCCGCGGGGATAGCTTCGTATCATGCTCAGGTCGCTCGCCCTCCTCAGACAAACGGCACAGCCTTCGTGCGTCATCGCCGACGGCAACGAACACATCACCCTCTTCGACGGGGGCGTCGGCTACGCCAAGCCTTGGCACTGGCACGATGGCCTCATGCTGTTGCTGCCCTGGGTCGGTATCCTCAACCTCAAGCACGAGGGTCAGCGTGAGGGCGCTTGGCTCACCGACGACCGCTTTGCCGTCGTTCCCGCCTCGCACGCTCACGACACGAGTGCTTTCCGGTCCGACCAGACGCACATCGCCGTCTACGTCAGGGATGCAGCGTTACGACGTATCGAGGCGCAGCTTGGCTCGCTCAATCGTTTCCGAGCCGCGATCCGGACGAGCGCCATGTTCTCGGTCTCCCCGGAGATCCGCACCCTGCATGCCTTGTGTCGCGAAGACAGTGGGGACCGCGTGGGCCGAGACGCTGTTCGCGCCCATCTCTCCGCGGCGCTTCTCATCCGGTGCCTTGGTGCCATCGAGGGAGGCGCGCCCCTCCCGACTGCCTCACGTCACGGACACGGCGCTGCGCTGATCCGTGAGGCAAAAGCCTTCGTCGTCGCACGGCTGGATCAGGACGTCCCACTCGACCTCCTTGCCGCGAGTCTCCGCGTCTCGCGGCGGCACATCACCCGCCTGTTCCAGGCGGAGGTCGGTCAATCGGTCGGTGCGTTCCAGCGAGCCAGGCGCCTCGATGCCGCGCGTGCCATGCTGACCACGACGGACCTGCCGGTCGATGAGATCGCGAGCCGGGTCGGCTTCGAGAGCGGTTCGGCTCTCTCTCGGGCCCTACGTCGGGAGGGCGGTTTGGCCGCCACGGGTATCCGTGCTGCATCCTCCAACCCGATGGCCCGCTCGGTCGCGACGTAGGGCCTGCACGGCCGCGCACATGGCACCCGTACCGGCAACAATGGGAATCACGGCGCTGAAGAGATCCGGCGCGCTCCGAGCCAGGGATAGGAGCCATGAGCGAAGTCGAAGTCGTCCGCGTCTTTACCTGTGAAGGCGCAGGCGGGAATCCGTGCCCCGTCGTCGCAGAGGCCAGCGCCATGGATGCAGGCGCGATGCAGACGGTGGCGCGGCGATACGGCCATGAGAGTGGTTTCGTACTGTCGCCCGCGGACGACGCACACGACTTCACGTTCCGGTTCTTCGTGCCGAACCATGAGATGGAGATGTGCGCGCATGCCACCATCGGCGCACTCTGGGTGCTCGCGCGCCGGGCACGGCTGACGAACGCACCAGTCCGGATCGCAACGGCGAGCGGAACCGTCACCGGCTTCGTGCAGAAACGGGATGATGGGTCGTGGCGCGTGGAGATCACCCAGCCTGCCGGGCGGGTGGCACCGCTCACCTCGGATGCTGTGGAGGCCGTCTGCGCCGCCCTAGGCATCGGCCGCGAAGCCCTTGCTGACCTTCCGCTGCACAACGCAGCCACATCACGGGTGAAGACCCTGGTTCCGATGCGCCTCCCGGCGGGTCTCCACGCCCTCGGCCCCGATCAGGCCGCCGTCGAGGCCGTCTGTCGCAGCATCGGTTCGACTGGGCTCTACCCCTATGCGATCGTGGACGGGCCGGGACGGATGTTCGAGGCTCGCCAGTTCCCGCGGTCATCCGGCTACCCGGAAGATGCTGCAACGGGCATCGCCGCGGCGGCCCTGGCGTTCGGCCTCCTGCACGACGGCACCATCGAGCCGGACGATCGCCCGATCCTGATCCACCAGGGTCGGGCGATGGGACATCTGTCGGAGATCCGGGTCCGGATCGGCTTTGCCGGCGACCGCGCCCTGGGCTGCTTACTCGGCGGAGAGGTCGCATCCGGTGCTGATCTCAGCATAACTCCCGCGGGGGTGTCCGCATGAACGCGGCGATCCTTGCTCGTTTGGCAGCCGCCGGACTGGCTCTGCCGCGACCGACGGTGCCGGCAGCCAACTACGTGCCGTTCACGCGCGCCGGCGCCCTGCTGTTCGTCGCGGGGCAGACGCCTATTCGGAACGGTGAACCCCTGTATCGTGGCGTCGTTGGCGAAGACGTCACCGTCGAGGAGGCGCAGGCCGCGGCGCGTGCCTGTGCGCTGAACATCCTCGCCCAGGTTGGCATCGCAGTGGGGGACGAACCCCATCGGGTTCGATGCCTGCGCCTCACCGGCTTCGTTCGCTGTCGCGATGACTTCACGCACCAAGCGCGGGTGATGGACGGCGCCTCGGACCTCATGGTGCTCGCGCTGGGAGAGGATGGGCGGCACGCGCGAACCTCCGTCGGGACCAACGCCCTGCCACGCGGCGTCCCCGTTGAGGTCGAGGGGCTCTTCGAGCTGGTGTGACCGCTTTCGTCCCCCAACGGGGACGGCCCGCCTCGTCAAGCGACCATGCCACCGCCCCGCTTACGGAAGAAGGAAATCGAAAAATGTATGCCTTGAGACGCGCGGCTGCAGCCGCAACGGTGACGCTTGCCTTGAGTTCAACTTCCGGCGCCCTGGCCGATGAGCTGACGGGCACCCTGAAGAAGGTCAAAGAGACGGGCGTGATCACGCTCGGCTTTCGCGACTCCTCGGTGCCCTTCTCCTACCTGGACGGGGACCAGAAGCCGGTCGGCTACGCCCTCGACATCTGCCGGCACATCGTCGACGCCGTGAAGGTGCGGCTCGGGCTCGCGCAGCTTGAGGTTCGTCTAAACGGGGTGACCTCGGCGACCCGCCTCCCGCTGATCGCCAATGGCACCATCGACCTCGAATGCGGCTCGACGACGAACACCTTCGAGCGCCGCAATTAGGTTGCGTTCATCAACACCAACTTCCTGACCGCGACGCGCTACGTAGCGAAGAAGGGCGCCGACCTGCACACCATCGACGATCTGCGGGGCCGGACCGTGGTCTCGACCTCCGGTACGATCAACCTGCGGCAGATCAACGAGGCCAACGTCGCGCGCAACCTCGGGCTGACGATCCTGCCGGCCGTCGATCACGCCGAAGCGTTCCTGATGGTCCAGAGTGGTCGAGCGGCGGCCTTCGTGATGGACGACGTGCTGCTCGCCTCCCTTGTGGCAGCCGCGCGGGACCCCGGGGCGTACGAGATCTCGACGGAGGCGCTGTCGAAGCCCGAACCCTACGCCGTCATGCTGCGCAGGGACGACGCGCCGTTCAAGGCTGTCGCCGATGCTGCAACGGCCAAACTCTACGCCAGCCCCGAGGGCAGGAAACTCTATCACCGGTGGTTTACCCAACCGATCCCACCACGCAGCATCAATCTGAACCTGCCGATGAGCGACGCGCTTTCGAAGGCGTACGCTCGTCCGAGCGACAGTTACGACCCGAACTCGTATTGAGTGCCATTCGCAGCCGGGTTTTCATGGCCAACCGCTATGCGCTCCCGCTGGCCTTTCCCATCCGACCCAGGTGGCTCACACCGAAGGCCTCTGGGTATTTGAGTCCGTACCCGAGGCTGCGGTCGAAGCCGATATGAGCGGCTCAGATAAGACCTATCTGCAAGGCTTCCGGGAAGTGGCCGAAGGCACCCCAGACGAGGCATGCGAGCGGCAGGACGTACCAGTGAGCGATGTTGTACAACGCCGCGCCCGGCTTGCTCCCGGCAACGTAGCCGACCATGCTCAAGTCGGGCACGAAGAAGAGGGCGACGAATAGCCACCAGCTACCGCCCTCCCAAGCGTAGGCCATCGATGCGGCAACCAGGACGGCGAAGCCTTCAGTTCGCACGAGCACCCTCGGCCATCCGCTGACGATCCCGTGCATCCTACGCTCCCCAAAACCAATGCTCATTTCCGAACATCCGGCGGTCAGAAACACGCGTTGAGCAGCGACCGCGTAGCCGCGCCTACGATCCCAAAGGAGTAGGATCACCCGCATCCCTAAAGGTCCGCTCCTGCTTTGAAAGGGCAAAATGCGGACCGTCCGAGAACCACCCAATTTGGTCGTAGCGCGTCGTCAATCAAGCTGCCGAGACGCGGACCGTCAGAGGGGCTGCAAAGGGCCGAAATCCGCCCCCCGATGATTGAACCGGATTGAATCCCGACCCTACGGCGCTGGCTCCAATGTCGTCGCGCGCCAGCGCGCGGACAGCGCGTCCGCAATGCGCCGACGCCGGCCCGGCCGTCGGCCCCGTCAGGCAGCCCCCAGATAGGCGGCCTCCAGGCCGGCATCGGCGCTGAGTTCGGCGGCGGTGCCGGCGGTGACGACGCGGCCCTGCTCCAGCACGTAGCCGCGATCGGCCACCGTCAGGGCCAGGGCCGCCATCTGGTCGACGATCAGGATGGTGACGCCCTGGTCGCGCAGGTCCGCCACCACGGCGTAGAGGGCGTTGATCATCGCCGGCGCCAGGCCGAGGGAGGGCTCGTCGAGGAGGAGGATGCGCGGCTGCGCCATCATCCCGCGGGCGATCGCCAGCATCTGCTGCTCGCCGCCCGAGAGCAGGCCCGCCCGGCTCGTCGCCCGGTCGCGCAGGCGGGGGAAGCGGGTGAGCAGCGCCTCGATCTCGGCCGGGTCGATGGGCGTCGTGCGGCCATGGGCCCCGAGGCGGATGTTCTCGATCACGGTCAGCTCGGGAAAGACCTGCCGGCCCTCGGGCACCAGGGCGAGGCCGAGGCGGGCGATCGTGTGGGCGGGCAGCTGCGCGATGGCCCGGTCGTCCAGCACGATCCCGCCCGAGACCGGCCGGAGCAGGCCGGCGAGCGCCCGCAGGGTCGTCGACTTGCCGGCGCCGTTGGCGCCCAGCAGCGCCACGGTCTCGCCGGGGCGGACCTCGATGGCGACGCGGTCGAGGACCGGGGCGGCGCCGTAGCCGGCCGTGAGGCCCTGGGTCGAGAGCACCGCGTCGGCCGGCGGCTTCCAGGCGGCGGCGCGGGGCCGGGCCGGCGTGTCGGCCCCGCCCAGATAGGCGCGGATCACCGCCGGGTCGTGGCGGATCGCGGCCGGCGTCCCGTGGGCGATCGGCCGCCCGGCATCCATGACCAGGATCGCGTCCGAGACGCCCATCACCAGGGGCATGTCGTGCTCGACCAGCACCACGGCGATGCCCTGCCCGGCGATCCGGCGCAGGAGGCCGCCCAGCGCGTCGGTGTCGGCCCGGGTCAGGCCGGCGGCGGGCTCGTCCAGGAGGAGGATGCGCGGCCGGCCGGCCAGCGCCCGGGCGATCTCCACGAGGCGGCGGTCGACATGGGGCAGCTCCGCGGCCGGCCGGTCGAGGTCGCCCGCGTAGCCAACGAAGTCCAGCAGGGCCGCGGCGGCGGCGCGGTCCTGCGCGCCGGAGCGGCGCCAGAGGCGGCCCGGCTCGAACGCCAGGGCGACGTTGTCGAGGACGCCGAGCGACCCGAACAGGCGCGTGGTCTGGTAGGTTCGGGCGATGCCGGCCCGGGCGATGGCGTGGGCCGGGGCCCCGGCGAGGTCCCGCTCCCCCAGGCGGATCGCCCCGGCCTGCGGCCGGTAGAAGCCCGAGATCATGTTGAGCACGGTGGTCTTGCCGGCGCCGTTGGGGCCGATCAGGCTCGTCACCGCCCCGGCCTCCGCCCGGACCGAGACGCCCTCGGCCGCACGGATGCCGCCGAAGCGGATGCCGATGCCCTCGACCACCAGGGCCTGCGCCCCACGCTGCCCGATGAGCCGGGCGAAATCCATCGCCGGCGGCCGGGCGCCGGTCCGCGGCCGCGGCAGCAGCCGCGCCGCGCTGCCGACGATCCCCGCGGGCACCAGCCAGAGCACCACCAGGGTGGCGAGGCCGAAGAACAGCAGGCGGTACTCGGCGAGCCCCGCCAGGGTCTCGGGCAGCAGCACGGTGACGAGGGCGCCGAACAGCGGCCCCAGCACGGTGCCGGCGCCGCCGACCACCACGGAGAGCACGAACAGGATCGACTGCGAGAACGGGAACGAGCTCGGGGCGATGAACAGCATCAGGGGCGGCAGCACCGCCCCGGCGAGGCCCGTCAGCGCCGCCGAGATCGCGAAGGCCAGGGTCTTCACCCGCACCGGGTCGAAGCCGAGGGAGGCGGCCGCCACGTCGGCGTCGCGCACCGCCCGCATCGCCCGGCCGAGGCGGCTGCGGGCGAGGCGGTGGAAGCCGGAGAGGCTCAGGCCCGCGGCGAGGACGGCGAGGAACGCCAGCTCGCGCTCGGCGAAGGGCACGCCGAACAGGCTCGGCCCGGTTGTGACCACGAGGCCGTTCTGGCCGCCGGTGAGCGACCCGCCCTCGATCAGGGCATGCTCGATGATGAAGCCGAAGGCGATCGTGACCATCGCCAGGTAGGGGCCCTTCACCCGCATGGCCGGCACTGCGAGCCCCGCCCCGACCAGGCCCGAGAGCAGGCCGGCCGCCGGCAGGGCGAGCCAGAAGCTCAGGCCGGCCCCGGTGAGGATCGCGCTCGCATAGGCGCCGACGGCGTAGAAGCCCGCATGCCCGAAGGAGATCAGCCCGGTGAGGCCGAGGAGGACGTTGAGCCCGGTGCCGGCGACGGTGGTCAGGGCCACCAGGGCGATGACGAAGTGGCTGTAGCCGCCGGTCAGCCCCACCAGGGCGAGGCCCGCCAGGGTCAGGGCCAGGATGGCGAGCGGCATCGCGGCCGAGGCGCGCAGGCGGTGCATCGGGCTTAGACCTTGTTGATGGCGGCGCGGCCGAGGAGCCCGTCGGGGCGCAGGGCCAGGGCGAGGATGATCACCGAGAACACCACCAGCTGGGTGTAGGTGGAGCCGAGGGTCGCAGTGACCCCGGCCTCGACGAGGCCGTAGAGCAGGCCCGCCAGCACCACGCCGGTGGCCGAGCCGATGCCGCCCAGGATCGCCACCGCGAAGGCCTTGATCCCGAACAGCGCACCCATCTCGGCCGAGACCGAGAACAGCGGCGCGATGAGGAGTCCGGCGGCCCCGGCGAGGAGCGCCGAGAGCGCGAAGGCGCAGGCCACCGTGCGCCGGACGTCGATGCCCATCAGCCGCGCGGCGTCGGCGTTCTGCGCCACCGCCAGCAGCACCCGGCCGAGATCTGTGCGGCGGAACAGGGTCTGGATCGCCACCGCCACCGAGAGCCCGACCACGGGAATGAGGAGCTGGAGCGGGTAGATGCCGGTGCCGAAGATCTCCACCGGCGTCACCGCCAGCGACGAGGGCAGGCTGCGCGGCTCCTTGCCGAAGGTGAACAGCATCGCGTTGTCGAGGACGATGCCGCCCGCCACGGTGGCGAGCAGCCAGGCCTCCGAGCCCTTCTCGACGAAGGGCCGCACCAGCAGCCGCTCCACCGTGACGCCGAGGACCGCGCAGCCGAGCAGCGCCCCGAGGATCGCGGCCGGCATCGGCCAGCCGAGGGTCACCCCCAGGGTGTAGCCCAGCACCGCCCCGAGGGTGACGGCGCTGCCCTGCGCGAAGTTCACCGTGCCCGAGACGGCGTAGGTGATGTGGAAGCCGAGCGCCACGAGCCCGTACATGCTGCCGAGGCCGAGGCCGGTGATGAGCGTTCCCGTGAGCATCGGCCCCGTTCCCTCAGTTCGTGACGGCGACGATCTCGCCGTTCTGGAAGCGGGTGAAGACGTAGTCCTGCGGACCGAGGGCGTCGTGCTGGCCCGGCGCGAAGGGCTTGTCGTAGGTCTTGATCAGGCCGGGATAGGTCGCGACCTTGTAGAAGCCGTCCCGCACCTCCGGTCCCTTGGTCGAGCCGGCGGCCTTGATCGCCAGGGCGAGCAGGTGGGTGGCGTCGTAGGCGTTGGCGATGCCCACCGCCGGGGTGACGTCGGCCATCGACTTGATTGCCGGATACTTCGCCTTGAGCGCGTCGAGGACCGCGAGGGCCTTCGGGCTGGTGTTGCCCGCGAAGGTGAAGGTCTGGATGAAGTGGACTTTCGCCGCGCTCGGCCCGGCGAGCTCGTCGAAGCGGCCGCCGGCCGGGCCCCAGTGCGAGACCACCGGCACGCTCCAGCCCATCCGGTCGAGGGACTTCACCACCTGGGCCGAGGGCCCGACATTGCCGACGAGGAACAGGGTGTCGGCGCCGGCCTCCCGCAGGCGGGTGAGCTGGGGCACCATGTCGAGGTCGGCGGCCTCGTACTTCTCGATGCCGGCGGCCGGCAGGTTGGCGGCCTTCAGCGCCGCGGTGAGGCCCTGCTGGTTCGACTCGCCCCAGGCGTTGTTGACGAGGATCATCCCGGGCTTCTTCGCCCCGTGGGTCTTCACCGCGTAGGTGACCAGGGCCTCGTCCACCAGCGCGTCCACGGCCGAGACCCGGAAGGCGTAGTTGTCGGCCGCGCCGTTGCGGGTGATGCCGGTGCCGGCGGCCCAGGGGCCGAGGAACGGCACCTTCATCTGGTTGGCGATGGGCACCAGCGCCATCGAGACCGGCGTGTCGAGGCCGCCGACCAGCGCCACCACGCCGACCCGCTGGATCAGCTCGCGGGCGGCCAGCACGCCCTTCGACGGATTGGCCTCGTCGTCCCGCGCCACCAGCTCCAGGGGCCGCCCGAGCACGCCGCCGCCGGCGTTGATCTCGTCGATGGCCAGGCCGATGCCGCGGGAGATCGCCTCGCCGGATTTTGCCGACTGCCCGCTCAGGGCCGTGACGAGGCCGATCCGGATCGGCTCCGCGGCCCGGGCCGTGCCGGAGACGGAGAGCCCGAGAGCAAGGCACGCCCCCAGAGCGAGGCGGCGGGTCAGGGGCGTCGATCGGCTGGGCATGGGGTCTCTCCGGCGGATGCTTCGCCGGCCACTCCGCAACCCCCATGCCAGCCGCCTTGGCCTTGAATTTGCTCAGGGATTTCTGCGCAACGCCGCCGCGTGCCTGCCCGAGCGCCAAAGTGCATACACTTGTTGCATGCACTTTGGCGGCGTTTGCGGCAGGGAGGGGCGTGTCTCCGGAGAGCCGATCATGACCGACACCACAGCCCGCGACGCGGCCAACGTCACCGCCTATCTCGAAGCCTCGATGGTGCCCGACCCCGAGCGGGCGGCGACCTACATGGCGCCGGGCATCACCATCGTGTTCACCGGCGGGCGCAGCTTTAAGCATCCGCGCGAGGTCACGGCCTTCAATGCCGGGCGCTACGCCTGGGTGAAGAAGCGGATGGAGCGCCTCGACGTGGTGCCGGGCGACGGCGTCACCACGGTCTACAGCCTCGGCACGCTCTACGGCGCCTGGCCGGACGGGACGCCGTTCGAGGGCAACCGCTACGTCGACCGCTTCACGGTGCGGGACGGCCTGATCGTCACCATGGAGGTCTGGAACGACAGCGCCGAGCGCCTCCTCAGCCAGCACGGCCTGAACACCTGATCCGGGCCGCACCCGATCGCAGCGGTCCCCGGACCAGCAAGCCCGTCGGCCCTCGAACGAAGCCCCCATCCGCCATCCCGACGGGATCCGGCGGATGGGGCATGAGGGCCCGTCAGCCGCCCACGGGCTCGATGTAGGGGGCGAGCAGGCGGCCGAGGTCGCGCTCGCGCGGCGGGGCGGCGACGATCCGCGCCCGCTCGGCCACCGCGTCGAGGTGGTGGTCCATCAGCGCCACGGCCCGGGCGGGGTCGCCGGCGATCAGGGCGGCGACGAGGGCACGGTGCTCGCTGACCCCGCACTCGGCGGAATGCGGGCGGCTGTAGAGCGAGAGCACCAGGGCGCAGCGGTAGCCGAGCTCGGCCACGTAGCGCTCCAGCACCGGGCTGCCGGTCATCTGGGCGAGCAGCAGGTGGAACTCGGTGGCGAGCCGGATCGAGGCGCCGTCCGCCCCGCCCTGGGCCGCCTCCTCCTGGCCGATATGCGCGTGGAGCGCGGCCTGCTGGTCGGGCGTCAGCCGTCCGGCCAGGCGGGCGACCACGAGGCGCTCCAGGCTGATGCGGACGTCGAAGGTGTCGCGGGCCTCCGCCCAGCTCGGGGTCGCCACCACGGCGATGCGGTTGCGCCGCAATTCCACCAGCCCCTCCCCCGCCAGCTGCCCGAGGGCCTGGCGCGCGATGGTGCGGCTGACGCCGAAGCGCTCCCCGAGGGCGTCCTCGGGCAGGCGGTCGCCGGGCATGATCGCCCGCTCGACGATCGCCCGGCGCAGGGACCGGCAGATCGAGCCCACCCGGTCCCGGCTCTCCACCCGCGTCTCGTCGTCCTGCATGTCGCTTCGATCCGTCCCGTGCCCGTCGCGGCTGCGGAAGCACGAGTGGGACCAGATCGGTTCCCGCACCTCCGGCCGACGATGCGCAAAGGAAGTGCCCAAACTGCAGGGGACGTGCCCGCACCGCGAGGGAGTAGCCCGATCTGGAGGGAACGTGCCCGACCGATCCCGGTCAGGCGCGGCGCGCATCCTGCGCCGCGGTGACCAGGGCGGCGGCGAGACAGCCGAGGCCGACCAGCAGGGCGGGACCGAGGCGCTCGCCCAGGAGCAAGGCGGAGGACAGGAGGCCCACCGCCGGGACCCCGAGGGTGGCGTTCGCCATGGTGAAGCTGTCGATGCGCCGGCCGACCGTCGTGAAGATCACGAAACACAGCGACGTCGCCACGGGGCCGATGAAGACCAAGAGCCCGACGAGGCGCGGCGACCACGCGACCGCGAGCGGCCCCTCGACCGCGAAGGCCGCGACGGCCAGGGGGACCGCGGCCAGCAGCATCTGCCAGGGCGCGAGGTCGAGGGGATGCGCGCGCCAGCGGTGATGCCGGACATGCAGGATGACGCCGGCCCAGCAGAGCGCGCAGACCAGCAGCAGGCTGTTGCCCAGGAGCACGTCGGGATCGGTCCAGTCCATGCCCATGGGCGAGCACACCACGGCGACGCCCACGAGACCGAACAGGATCGCGACACCCTGCCGGCGCGACGGACGCTCGCGCAGGACCAGGCAGGCGCCGAGCAGGACCCAGACCGGTGTGGTGTAGGCCAGCAGCGCCGCCCGGCCCGCATCGGTGTGGCGCATCGCGATCAGGCCCAGCGCCGTGAAGGCCATCATCTGCAGGAACCCGACGCTGGCGAGCACCGGCCAGTCGGCCCGGGGCGGCCAGCGCAGGCGGCCCTTGAGGACGAGGAACCCGAACAGGACCGCGCCGGCGCTGGAGAAGCGCAGGGTCGCGAGCCAGAGGGGCGGAGCGGCGTCGAGGCAGAGCTTCATCGCCGGCCAGCTCAGGCCCCAGAGCAGGACCATCAGGCCGAGCCAGACCCCCGTCGGCACCGCGAGGCGGGGACGGGCGGGCGCCACGGGCGGCGAGGCCAGCAGCGGCGCGTAGGAATCGACCATGACAGGGGTCCGCGGACAGAACGCGGACGAGCCCGCAGCCCAGGATGTTTATGACCGAACAGCCGGTATTTTCGTCTTGGTTTTCCGGTTAGAGCGGGAAGATCGGACAGACATGCCGCTCTCCTCCGGTTCGGGGACAGATTATGCCGCCAAGGTCGATCACGCTGGACGACGCGTCCCTGCGCATCCTCGAACGTCTGCAGCGCGACAGCGAGATCAGCGTCGCCGAGCTGGCCCAGGAGGTCGGGCTCTCGACCTCGCCCTGCTGGCGCCGGATCAACGACCTGAAGGCCAGCGGGATCATCCAGCGCTCCGTCGCGGTGGCCGATCCGATCGCCCTCGGGCTGGCGGTCAACGTCTTCGTCCACGTGACGCTCGAGAAACAGACTCAGAATGCGCTGAAGGCCTTCGACGACGCGGTGCGACACCGTCCCGAGGTGATGGAGTGCTACCTGATGAGCGGCGAGGCCGACTACATGCTGCGCGTGGTGGTGGAGGATCTGGGCCAGTTCCAGAAGCTCGTGCTCGATTACCTCACCCGCATCCCCGGCGTCGCGAGCATCCGCTCCAGCTTCGCCCTGGGACAGGTGAAGTACACGACCGCCCTGCCCCTCGGCCACCTCCGGCGCTGAGGAGAGCTCCGTCTTCGCGGACGGGGCGCGGCTGACGCGGGCGAAACAAAGCGATCCCGCCGGGGTTGTCCCCTCGGAACCGCCCCGTGAGACCGAGGGTGTGCGACCGGGCGTTCGAACCGCCGTCGCGCGGCGCCGCGTCGACGCGGACGCGTACCGCGCACGGGTCTCGCGCGAGCCGGCCCAGGCCAGTCACGGAGGGAACTTGGCGATGACGGATGTCCCGAAGCCCCCCTCGCGACACGCCAGCAAACCTGAAACCCGGCTCCGGCGCGACCACGCACGGTCACCGGCAGCCATCCGATCCCGTGATCGTTTCCGTCCTGTGATCCTAGCCGTCCTGTGATCCTGGGATCTTGTTTTCCTGTCCCTTTCTTCGGAGATCCGCGATGAACGACACCCGCAAGCCGTCGGACGCCCCCTCCCGACCGAACCTGCGCGACTTCGACCCCTACACCGACCGCAACGGCCAGGATCTGGGCCAGGACGACCCCCGGGATATCGGCCTGCCGGATCGCCTGCAGCACACGCTGCAATCGGACCCGGGTGGGCAGGCGGAAGCCGCGCGGATCGCCTCCGACTTCCCGCGCCTCGATGCGGTCTCGGGGGGATCGATCGCCAGCGTCGAGGAGGTCGAGGCGGCAACCCCGCCCGAGAACCTGCGCCGGATCTCGGACCCGAGCCCGACCTGGAAGGATGACACGCCCGGGAAGGCCTGAACCGGACGGCGACCCCTCGCACAGGCAGGAGCGTACCATGGAGCGTGACACGAACGCGTCGAGTTCGGAGAAACCGGACTCGACCGGCCCCAATTCACGGCCGCGCGACACCACCATCGCCCAGACCGGCGAAGGTATTCCCGATGACAGCGGCCGTCCGGTCGAGATCGACGACAAGGAAGCGCAGCGTATCGAGGAGAAAATTCGGACGCTGTAGCCTGCCAGCGTCAAAGATTGACCGACCCGGAACAGATGTGATCCGGCGAGATTGTTTGTTGACCCATCCAACATCACTGACAGGAGCCCGGCATGACGGCGAAGGCACCGCCCGTTCCCCCCGCCAACCAGTCCCACAAGGGCCCCGGCAGCACGCCGGAGGCACCCCTCGCCACGGGTCCGAAGGGATCGGGCCAGACCCAGAACCCCGACAAGGTCGGTCAGGCGGGCAATTCCAAGGTGAACACCACCAACCAGGGCTACCAACAGGATCGCTGATGAGCACCGCGAAGAAGACGCCCGCGGCCGACCGTCACCACGGCGGCCCCGGCTCCAGCCACCAGGACGCGTCGAAGCCGCAGGCGGTGGACCACGACGGCCCGGCGCCGGGCAGCCCCACCAGCGACACCCGCTCGCACGTCTCCGGCGGCGGGGGCGAGCGCGACCGCCACCACGCCCACGATGCGGCGGGCAAGTCCGCCGACCGCTCGCACTGAACCGGATTCCCGTCGGAGACACAACCAAGGAGACGCCAGAATGGCGAACGCCGATCGACACAAGATGGGCTCGGCCGCCCAGGGCAAGGGCACGGGCAGCGGCGCGATGACGGACCTGCCGGACGGGATTCTGGAAGAGAACATGGTCCTGAGCAATCGCGACAAGTCCCGGCACAACGACGCGCGCGGGCTCGACAGCAAGATGGTCCAGACCGAGCAGTACCAGGACCACGTCGCCAACCGCGAGGTTCCGGCCGACGCGATCGCGTCGGGGCCGACCGGGAACACCACCGGGCTCGCCAGCAGCAAGACCGACCTGTCGGGTGCCCAGAGCAGCCTTGCCAGCCCGGAAAAGTCCTAGCCGGGCAAGCCTGCGCTGGCTGGACCGGGGCGACCGTGAACCCGGTCGATGAGGTCGGCAGCCTCGTCGTCCCCGCCCGCAGGGGCGCTGGGGCGACGGTCGGCCTCACGGGCCCGCTCCAGTAACGGCCCGAGCGGGCGCCGCGCGGTCCGAACCGGATCTCGCGGCGCCCGCTCACGTGTGGCGTCGAGCCTCGCTCCGGTCCCGTCGCGCGGGCGCGGCGCCTCCTAGCCGCCCCCGATGCCGCTGGTGATCTTGCCGGTGCCCTGGCAGTCCGGGCAGGGCTTGGCGTCCAGGGCACCGGTTCCGTGGCAGCGGCGGCAGAGGTTCTCACCGGTCCCCGGGGTGCCGGGCGTCGCCTCGTCACCGGGCTTCGTGTCACCGGGCGTGGTGGGCTCGTCCTGGGCCATGGCTCGCTCCTACGATGTCGAGAATGCTCGCGTCTCAGAAAATGCTTGCTTCTGGGAAGAAGTCCGCCCGTCAACGGCTGTTCCCCACAAGCATTTGAAAGGCGCTTTGGCGAACGTACGGATCAGTACGAAGGTCTTCACCGAGGCATTTACTTCGGAACGGGGCGCATCAGGCCGGGTTGCCGTTGCAGATCCCAGCCACGGAGAGAGTCATGAAGTTCTTTACGCCCCTGATCGCGTCCGCCTGCCTCGTATCGACCCTGGCCCTGCCGGCCGCGGCGCAGACCGGGCTGGCGCCCGAGCGCGGCCCCGGCGGCCGCGGCATCATCGTCGAAGGGCAGTCCAACACCACCGGCAACGACCCGGACGTGGTGATCGCCCGCGGCGCGAACGGGGCCGACACGATCACCACGGACTCGGCCGCCGGCGGCAACGCCAACCTGCCCGAGCGGGCGATCCCGAACGGGAGCGCCGGCGGCGGGGGCGGCGGGCGCTGAGCGAAGACCCACCCGGCTCTTCCCGAAGCGTCGAGCGGTCCTGCGTCAGAGCGGGCGGCGAACGGGCGACGCCATGGCGCGTTGCTCCCCCACAGGTACGCCCCCGACACGGAGCCCCCCATGACCTTACGATCCGAAACACCCCCGACCCCGGGCAACCTCGCGGTCGAGACGCCGCCCGAGTCCGAGCGGCCCACCACCGCCATGCTGAAGGCCGACATCGACAGCGGCCGGACCGGGGACAAGGTCGCCCATTACGATCCCGGCCTGTCGCAGCTCGGCACCGACGACGAGGCGGCCGGCAATGCCCCCACGCCGGACCGCGTGGCGCTCGCCCGGAAGACTGAGGCGGCGCCGCCCAAGGCCCGGGAGGCCGCCAGGCCGGAGAACGGCAGCGACTGGATCATGCCGCTGTTCATCGGCCTCGCCGCCCTGGTGCCGGTGGTGGTCGGCGTCTCGCTGTTCGTCTTCAACCGCTGAGGCGGCCTTCGTCTCAGGCGGTCCGGCCCCGCCGGCGGGCAACCTCCGCCAGGGCGGCGAGATCCTTCTCGGCGTCGCCGTGCCCCATCGCCTCGATGAGGTTGTCGCGCAGCACGCTGGCGAAGGGCATCGGCACCCCGGCCGCGCCTGCGGCCGAGAGGGCGAGGCCCACATCCTTGGCGCCGAGCTTGAGGTTGAAGCCCGGCGGCTCGTAGCGCCGTGCCGCGATGAGCGCGCCGTAGTTCTTGTAGACCGGCGAGGCGAACAGGGTGTTCGTGAGCAGGTCGAGCAGGTCCGCCCCCGTCACGCCGTGGCCCTCGGCCAGGGCCGCCGCCTCGCCCATCGCCTCGATCGCCGCGATCAGCATGAAGTTGCCCGCGAGCTTGACCGCATTGGCGCGGTGCGGCTCGAGTCCGAAGCCCCAGGTCCGGGCGCCCATGGCGGCGAGGAGCGGTTCGGCCCGGTCGATCGCCCCCGGGTCGCCCGCCGCCACGATGTTCAGGGCTCCGGCCTCGGCGACGTCCGGACGGCCGAAGACCGGAGCGGCGATGTAGGGCACGCCGGCACGGGCGTGGATGGCGGCGAGATCCTGCGCCAGGGCCACCGAGATCGTGCTCATCGAGAGATGCAGGCCCGGGCGGGCGGCGCCGTCGAGGAGGCCGCCATCCACGATCACCGCGCGCAGGGCCGCGTCGTCGGCCAGCATGGTGATGGCCGCGTCTCCGGCGAAGGCCTCGGCGGCCTGCGCCACCGGCGTCACGCCAGCGAGCCCCTCGGCCGCGCCCGGCGAGCGGTTCCAGACCCGGACCCTGTGCCCGGCCCGGACCAGGCTCGCCGCCATGCCGCGGCCCATCCGGCCGAGGCCGATCACGCCGACATCCATGCTCACACTCATGTCGTCTCTCCCGTCGGGTTGGCCCGGCGCTCAGTGACCGTCGAGGAATTCGAGCGTCAGGGTGTTGAACTGGTCCGTCGCCTCCATGTGGACGAGGTGCCCGATCCCCGGGAGCACCACGGCGCGGCCGCTGGGCATCTGGCCGGCCAGCGTCCGCGCGTGCTCGGCATTGTGCCCCATGCCGGCCCGGAGGGCTTCCGGCGCGAAGGGCTTGCCGGGCGCGTTGTGGTCGTTCTCGCCCATGATGAAGAGGGTCGGGACCTGGATCAGCGGGATCTCGTGCACCACCGGCTGCCCCCAGATCGCCTGGTAGGAATTGACGAAGGACTGCAGCCAGCGCGGATACTCGCCCGAGCCCTTCACCCGCTCGCGCAGCGACACGAAGGGCTCGACGGCGGAGGCCGGCAGCGAGAGGGCGTAGTTCGTCATCAGCTGGCGACGGTAGGACTCCGCCGTGGCATCGCCCTCCAGGCGCAGCAGGGTGGCGTCGGAGACCGGCGGCACCGTGAAGCGATAATCCTCCAGGCCGATCGGCGCTTCGAGGACGAGGCTGTTGACCCGGGTGGGGGCATTGCGCACGAGGCGCACCGCCAGCATCCCGCCCATGGAATGGGCCACCACGTCGACCCGCGCCAGCCCGAGGGAGTCGAGCAGCGCTACGGTGTCGGCCGCCATGGCGTCGAAGGTGTAGGGTCCCACGGGCTTGGCCGACTTGCCGAAGCCGAGCTGGTCCGGGGCTAGCACCCGATAGCCCGTACGGGTCAGCGCCTGGATCACCGGCTGCCAGTAGCTCGAGGGGAAATTGCGCCCGTGCAGCAGCAGGACGGTCCGGCCGTTGGCTTGGCCCTGCGCGGGCACGTCCATGTAGGCGAGGCGCTGGCGCTCGCCGTCGCGCGTCCGCTCGAGGTAGAACACCGGATACGGGTAGGCGAAGCCCTCCAGGGCGATGCCGAGGGGCGCCGTCTCGTTGGACGTCGGCTGCGCCGTGGCGGGCGCCACGGACAGCTGGGCGGCCAGCAGCAGGGCGGAGAGTTTGAGGAGCGCGTCCATGTGGGGTCCCGGCAACGGCGCGCAGTCTTACGCACCGGGCTGACATAGCGCAGGTTCCGCCCCGGCGTCGCTCGCTCCCCGTGACAAAGGACACGCCGCGTTTCCCCGGCCCTTGCGATTTCCGGCGCCGCGTCCCAGGGCTCGGCCATGACCACCGACGCTCCCGGCCAGGATCCGCGCGGCCGACATTCCCGCCCGGACGAAGCCCCAACCCAGGGCCGAGACCCATCCGGGAGCAGGAAGCTCCCGAACAAGACGGCGCCGGAGCCCGGGACGGACGGCATTCCGGTGCGCGAGCGCATGCTGGCACTTCTTGCCATCGGCCTCGCCATGACGATGGCGGTGCTCGACGGGGCCATCGTCAACGTCGCCCTGCCGGTGATGGCCAAGGACCTCGGGGTCGAGCCCTCCGCGGCGATCTTCGTGACCAACAGCTTCCAGATCGCGGTGACGGCCGCCCTGCTGCCCCTGGCCGCCCTGGGCGACATCCTGGGCTATCGCCGGATCTATCTCGCCGGCCTCGCCGTGTTCACGGCCGCCTCCGTCGCCTGCGCCTTCGCGCCCAGCTTCGAGGCGCTGGTGGCCGCACGGATCGCGCAAGGGCTCGGGGCCGCCGGCATCATGAGCGTGAACACCGCCCTGGTGCGCTTCATCTATCCGCAGCGGATGATCGGGCGCGGCGTCGGCAACATCGCCCTGGTGGTGGCGATGGCCTCCGCCGCCGGTCCGACCGTGGCGGCCGCCATCCTGTCGGTGGCGAGCTGGCCGTGGCTGTTCCTCGTCAACCTGCCGGTGGGGCTGATCGCCCTGACGGTGGGTGCCCGCACCCTGCCGGTGACGCCGCGGAACGGCGGGCGCTTCGACATCCGCAGCGCCCTCCTGAACGCCGTGACCTTCGGGCTGCTCATCATCGGGGTCGACGGACTCGGCGACCCGGCGACCCGGGGCGTGGCGCTGGCCGAGATCGGGGCGGCCCTGGCGATCGGCGCGGTCTTCGTCTGGACCCAGACCCGGCTGGCGCGCCCGCTCCTGCCCGTCGATCTCCTGCGGATCCCCGCCTTCGCCCTGTCGATGGCGAGCTCCGTCGCCTCCTTCGCGGCCCAGATGATGGCCTACGCCGCCCTGCCCTTCTACTTCCAGGACGTGCTGCACCTCTCCGAGACGCAGACCGGCTTCCTGATGACGCCCTGGCCCCTGGCCATCGCCCTGATGGCCCCGATCTCGGGGCGCCTCGCCGACCGCTACGCCCCGGGGCTGCTCGGCGGCCTCGGCCTCGCCCTGATGGCCACCGGCCTGACGGCGACTGCCCTGCTCCCCGCGGGCGCGTCGCATCCT
This sequence comes from Methylobacterium sp. V23, assembly GCF_002917135.1. NCBI lineage: Bacteria > Pseudomonadati > Pseudomonadota > Alphaproteobacteria > Hyphomicrobiales > Methylobacteriaceae > Methylobacterium > Methylobacterium sp. V23. The sequence goes on along the minus strand of NZ_PDHT01000019.1, from coordinate 66,077 downwards.
GACATCGCCTGGCGCCTGACCCTGTGCGGCCTCGGCTTCGGGTTGTTCCAGTCGCCCAACAACAAGGTCATCATCACCAGCGCCCCGCGGGACCGGAGCGGCGGGGCGAGCGGGATGCAATCCACCGCCCGCCTCACCGGGCAATCCTTCGGCGCGGCCCTGGTGGCGGTGATCTTCGGCCTGCACCAGGGCGGCCCGCCGGCGGGACCGGTGAGCGCGACCCTGTGGTGCGCCGTCGCGCTGGCGAGCCTCGGGGCGGTGACCAGCGTGCTGCGGCGCCAGCCCGGCGCCTGACGCATCCGCCGCGATCGCACCAGGACCCGTCCTGCGCGTTGACCCGGGCAGAGCCTCTCCCAAGGACGATCCCATGAACCTCGACCTGTCCGGCAAGCGCGCCCTCGTCAGCGGCTCCACCAGCGGCATCGGCTACGCCATCGCCAAGGCGCTGGGCGAGCTCGGGGCCAACGTGGCGATCAACGGGCGGACGCAGGAGCGGGTGCGCGACGCCGTCGAGCGCCTCAAGCGCGAGACCGGCCATGCCGGCTTCATCGGGGCACCCGGCGACGTCGCCAACCCGGACGGGGCGGCCCGGGTGGTCTCCGGCCTGCCGGACATCGACATCCTGGTGAACAACACCGGCATCTTCGAGCCGAAGCCGTTCTTCGAGATCCCGGACGAGGACTGGCGCCGGTTCTTCGACACCAACGTGATGAGCGGCGTGCGCCTCGCCCGGGCCTACACCCCCGGCATGGTCCAGCGCGGCTGGGGCCGGGTGGTCTTCATCTCCAGCGAATCCGGCGTGAACATCCCGGTGGAGATGGTGCATTACGGAATGACCAAGACCGCCCAGCTCGCGGTCGCGCGGGGGCTCGCCGAGACCGTGTCGGGCAGCGGCGTCACCGTGAACAGCGTGCTGCCGGGGCCGACCCTGTCGGAGGGCGTCGCCGAGTTCATGAAGAGCATGGCCCAGGGGCAGGACGGCGGAGCCGGGGGCGAGGTCGACCTCGACGCCGCCGGAAGGGCCTTCGTGGCCGAGCACCGCCCGACCTCGCTGATCGGTCGTCTCGCCACCGTCGAGGAGGTGGCCAGCATGGTCGCCTACCTCTGCAGCCCGGCCGCCAGCGCCACCAGCGGCGCGGCCCTCCGGGTCGATGGCGGCGTGGTGCGCAGCATCGTCTGAGGACGCGCCGCCCGGTCACGCGGCGGCGGGTGCGGTAAGGATTTCGCAACCTCTGCCGCCGACCCTGGCCCGAAGAGACGGGAGGGCAGGCAATGGGGGATTATGCGCTGGAAGGTCCGCGCTGGGGCACGGGCGCGGCGGGCACGAGCGGCGGCACCGTCACCTGGGCCGTCGACGGCACGATTCCCACCAGCTTCGTGAGCCTTCTCCAGGCCGCCTTCGCCACCTGGGCGGCGGCCGCCAACATCGCGTTCCAGCAGGTGGCCACGACGGCCAGCGCCCAGATCGACGTCACCCTCGGGGGAATCGACGGGCTCGGCGACACCCTGGGCTATGCCCATTATACCTATAGCGGCCAGCGCATGCAGTCGGTGGAGATCACCTTCGACAGCGGCGAGGGCTGGCACGCCGTCTCCGGCGGGCGGGTGGTCAGCACCCAGAACGTCGATCTCTCCCTGGTGGCGCTGCACGAGATCGGCCACGCGCTCGGCCTCGATCACTACAACACCAAGCCCGAGGTGATGAACGCCGTCCTCAACACCAGCATCAAGACCCTGGCGGCCGGCGACCTCGCCGGAATCCAGGCCCTGTACGGCGCGCCGAGCGCCCCGGTGATGGCCGCGGCCGCACCGTCGAGCCCGGTCGCCGCCTCCACCGCCCCGGCGGTCACGGCGGTGTATCGGTTCTACGACACCCATACGGGGGATCACTTCTACACCACGAGCACCGCCGAGAAGGCGCAGATCCAGCAGACGCTGCCGTGGTTCAACTACGAGGGCACCGCCTGGGCAGCCCCGGCCAAGGGCGCCGACACGGTGGACGTGTTCCGGTTCTTCGACACGGTCTCCAACGCCCACTTCTTCACGACGAGCGTGTCCGAGCGGGACCAGGTCCTGAAGACCGCGCCGAGCTACAAGTACGAGGGCGTGGCCTTCGAGGCCTACGCCGATGCCAGCGCCCCCGGCGGCCTGACCCTGGAGCGCTTCTACAACACCCAGACCGGCCAGCATCACTTCGCCGGCAGCGCCGAGGAGGCCAACGGCATCAATCACGGCGTCGCCGGTCCGGGCTGGGTCGACGAGGGCAAGGCCTTCACCGTCCACCTGCCCACCGACACGATGCTGTTCGCCTGAGCGGCGGGGCCGGCCGCTCGGCCCGGCGACTCGGCTCAGCCCAGCGACTCGGCCCGGCTACTCGGCTTCGGTCTCGAACATCTCGTCGAAGGAATAGCCCGAGCCGCGCACGGTGCGGATCGGGTCGCTCTGCCGCGGGCGGTTCAGGGCCTTGCGCAGGCGCCCGACATGGACGTCGACGGTGCGCTCGTCGATGTAGACGTCGTGGCCCCAGACGCCGTCGAGGAGCTGCTCGCGGGAGAACACCCGGCCGGGGCTCTGCATCAGGAACTCGAGGAGCTTGAACTCGGTCGGCCCGAGATGGATCTCGCGGCCCTCCCGGCGGATGCGATGGCTGACCCGGTCGAGCTCGATGTCGCCGGCCACCAGCAGGTTGGCGACGTGGGCGGGCTTGGCCCGGCGCAGCAGGGCGCGGACCCGGGCGAGGAGCTCGGGCACCGAGAACGGCTTGACGATGTAGTCGTCGGCGCCGGTTCCCAGGCCGCGGATGCGGTCGCCCTCCTCGCCGCGCGCCGTGAGCATGATCACCGGCAGCCGCTCGGTCTCGCGTCGGGCGCGGATGCGGCGGCAGAGCTCGATCCCCGACAGGGCGGGCAGCATCCAGTCGAGCAGGACGAGGTCGGGCACCTGCTCCTGCAGGCGCAGGTCCGCCTCGTCGCCGCGGGCGGCCGAGTCGACGATGAACCCCTCGGCCTCGAGGTTGTAGCGGAGGAGAAGGGTCAGGGCCTCCTCGTCCTCGACGATCAGGATACGCGTACTCATCGTGCGCTTTCGATCAGACCGGCACGGGGTCAGGCCGCGCCGGGCATGTCCACGGTGGCGTAGTTGGAGGCGTCGTTCTTCGGGCGCTCGCGCTCGGCCAGCAGGTTCTCGCCGGTGACGAGGTAGTGGATCGTCTCGGCGATGTTGGTGGTGTGGTCGCCGATGCGCTCGATGTTCTTGGCCACGAACAGGAGGTGCGTGCAGAACGAGATGTTGCGCGGATCCTCCATCATGTAGGTCAGGAGCTCGCGGAACAGGGAATTGTAGAGGGCGTCGATGGCGTCGTCGCGCTCCCAGACGCCGAGGGCCGCCTTGATGTCGCGGCTGGCATAGGCGTCGAGGACGTCCTTGAGCTGCTCCTGCACCAGGTCGCTCATGTGCTGGACGCCGATGACGATCTTCTGCGGCTGGATCTGGTCGGCGATCGCCACGACGCGCTTGGCGACGTTCTTGGCGAGGTCGCCGATGCGCTCGAGATCGTTCGAGACCCGGATCGCCGTCACGGTCTCGCGCAGGTCGATGGCCAGGGGCTGGCGCCGGGCGATGAGCAGGATCGCCCGCTCCTCGATCTCGCGCTGCAGGGTGTCGAGGCGGGTGTCGGCGGCGATCACCGCCTGGGCCAGGGGCGCGTCGCGGCGCACCAGGGCCTCGCCGGCCTCGGTCATCATCTTCTCGGCGATGCCGCCCATCTCGGAGATCGAGCGGCGCAGGTCCTCAAGGTCCGTATCGTAGGATTTGACGATGTGGTCGGGCATGGGTCTCGCTCCTCGATCGGGCCCGCCTGTCCGGTGCCCGCCCTGGCGGTGATGTGGGGCGCGGGCCGATCCCGGCCGGCGGAGGATCAGCCGAAGCGGCCGGTGATGTAGTCCTGCGTCTGGCGCTTCTCCGGATTCATGAAGATGCGCGTCGTCGGGCCGAATTCCACCAGCTCGCCGAGATACATGAAGGCGGTGAACTGCGAGATGCGCGCCGCCTGCTGCATGTTGTGCGTGACGATGACGATGGTGAATTCCGAGCGCAGCTGCTCGATCAGCTCCTCGATGCGGCCGGTGGAGATCGGGTCGAGGGCCGAGGTCGGCTCGTCGAACAGGATCACCTCGGGGCGCTGGGCCACCGTGCGGGCGATGCAGAGGCGCTGCTGCTGGCCGCCCGAGAGGCCCATGCCGGACTGCTTGAGCTTGTCCTTCACCTCGTCCCAGAGGGCGGCCTTGCGCAGGGATTCCTCGACGCGCACGTCGAGGTCGGCCTTGGGCAGCTTCTCGTAGAGGCGCAGGCCGAAGGCGACGTTGTCGTAGATCGACATCGGGAACGGGGTCGGCTTCTGGAACACCATGCCGATGCGCGAGCGCAGCTCGTTGAGGTCGACCTTGGAATCCAGCACGTTCTGGCCGTCGAGGAGGATCTCCCCTTCCGCGCGCTGGTCCGGATAGAGGCTGTAGATCCGGTTGAAGGTGCGCAGCAGGGTGGACTTGCCGCAGCCCGACGGGCCGATCAGCGCCGTGACCTGGCGGTCGTGGAAGTTGAGGTTGACCGACTTCAGGCCGTGGAAGCTGCCGTAGTAGAAGTTCAGGTCCTTGACCGCGATGCGGACCGGTGAGGACTCGTCGGCCTTGTGGCGTCCGGTGAGCTGCGCGGACGTGATCCCGGGGGCGGCGTTCATCGGTTCAAGATCCTATCGGTCGAAGGAGCGGAGACGGGCGGCGCGCGGGTGGTCAGCGCGACCGCTCGGTCTTGATGACGAAGCGGGCCACGATCGAGAGGGCGAGGATCGTGACGGTGATCAGGAGGGCGCCGGCCCAGGCGAGCTGCTGCCAGTTCGCATAGGGCGAGAGGGCGAACTGGTAGATCATCACGGGCAGGTTCGGCACGCCGCCCATCAGGTTGGGGGCGAACCAGCTGTTGTTGTTGAGCGCGGTGAAGAGCAGCGGCGCGGTCTCGCCGGCGATGCGGGCCAGCGCCAGGATGATGCCCGTGACGATGCCGGCGCTGGCGCCGCGCCAGGTGATGCTCTTGATGACGATCGACGGCGGGGCGCCCAGGGCCGCGCCGGCCTCGCGCAGGGTCGAGGGCACGAGGCGCAGCATGTCCTCGGTGGTGCGCACGATCACCGGCGTCGCGATGATGGCCAGCGCCACCGCGCCGGCCCAGCCCGAGTAGGAGCCCATCGGGCGCACCATCAGCGTGTAGACGAACAGGCCGATGAGGATCGACGGCGCCGAGAGCAGGATGTCGTTGAGGAAGCGGATGACGTCGGCGACCTTCGAGTTGCGGCCGTACTCGGCCAGGAACGTCCCCGCCATCACGCCCACGGGCGTCGCGACCAGGATGGCCAGGAGGGTCATCACCAGGCTGCCGAGGATCGCGTTGGCGATGCCGCCGCCCTCGGAGCCGGGCCCCGGCGTCGGGGCGGTGAAGAGGGTCGGCGAGAAGCCCTGGATTCCCTCGATCACCAGCATGAACAGGATCGAGCCGAGCACGACGATGCCCACCAGCGTGGCGATCGTGCTCGCCAGGATCAGCGCCCGGTCGGCGATCCGGCGACCGGAACGGACCCGGCTGACCCGGGCCGGGGCGGCGGTGGTGGCGAGGGGGTTCGCGGCGTCCATGATGCGGCTCCTGACGTCTCGGTGAGGCTGGCCTCAGGCGACCTTCGCGCGGCGGGTGAGGAGGCGCGCGATGATCAGGACGAAGAAGGTGATGACGAAGAGGATGCAGCCGAGCGCCATCAGGGAGTTCAGCTGCAGGCCGTCGGCCTCGTTGAACTCGTTGGCGATGCGCGAGGCGATGGTGGAGCCCGGGTCGAAGACCGAGCCCGAGAGGCGGTTGGCGTTGCCGATCACGAAGGTCACCGCCATGGTCTCGCCGAGGGCCCGGCCGAGGCCCAGCATGATGGCGCCGATGATGGAGACCGAGGCCTGGGGCACGAGCACGTGGCGCACCACCTCCCAGGTGGTGCAGCCGATGCCGTAGGCGCTCTCCCGCAGCACGGTCGGGATCTGATCGAGCATGTCGCGGGTGATCGAGGCCACGAAGGGCACGATCATGATGGCCAGGATGATGCCGGCGGTGAGGATGCCGACGCCCGAGGGGACGCGGGCATAGAACAGGGTGCCGACGATCGGCATGCCCTCGACCAGGTTCGACACCGGCACCTGCACGAAGCGGGCGAAGAGCGGGGCGAACACGAACAGGCCCCACATGCCGTAGATGATGCTCGGCACCGAGGCGAGGAGCTCGATGGTCATCGAGACAGGCTTGCGGGCCCAGCCGGGGCAGAGCTGCGTCAGGTAGATGGCGATGCCCAGCGAGAGCGGCACGCCGATCAGCAGGGCGAGGACGGCCGAGGCCAGGGTGCCGACGATGGCCACGAGGCCGCCGTACTGTTCCTGCCCGATGTTCCAGACGGTGGAGGTGATGAAGCCGAAGCCGAATTGCTGGAAGGCCGGCCAGGCGCCGTACGCGATGGAGGCCAGGATGCCGGCGAGGACCAGGAGCACCAGGAACGCCGCGCCGTAGGAGGCCGCGCGGAACAGGCTGTCGCCGAGGCCGCCGGGCGTCTTGCGGGCCGAGGCGCGGTCCCGCGTCAGGGCGATCTGGTCAGTCAAGGCGGCCATCCGAATGTCTTCTCTTCACCGGGCGGCGTCCTACCCTGCGCCGGTCGCCGGCGCGAGAGGGGATCACCGGTTCGTTGCCAAGGGGTGGCGAAACGGAGGGGGTGGCGAAAGGGGGCGGCGAAGGGGGAACCCGGCATCGCGACGCCGGGTCCGTCGGTCGCTGTCAGGGGGCGCGGTGGCTCGCCCCCTGGCCCCGCGGGCGGAGCGCCCGCGGGGTTCGGCCTCATCCGTCGAGGACGGACTTACAGGGTGAGGACGGGCTTACCTGTTGAAGACGGGCTTACATGTTGAAGACGGGCTTGCCGTCCTTGCCCTTGATCTCCTTCCACGCGTCGTGGATCTGGCTGACGACGTTGTCGGGCAGCGGCACGTAGTCGAGGTCGGTGGCGAGCTTGTCGCCGTTCTTGTAGGCCCAGTCGAAGAACTTCAGCACTTCGGCGGTGCGGGCCGCGTCGGCCGGGTCCTTGTGGACCAGGATGAAGGTGGCGGCGGTGATCGGCCAGGCGCCCTCACCGCCCTCGTTGGTCAGCGAGATGCCGAAGCCGGGGGCGGCTTTCCAGTCGGCGCTGGCGGCCGCGGCCTGGAAGGCCTTGTCGTCGGGCTGCGGGAACTTGCCGGCCTTGTTCTGGATCAGGGCGTAGCTCAGCTTGTTCTGCTTGGCGTAGGCCGACTCGACGTAGCCGATGGCGTTCGGGACCTGCTTGACGGTGGCGGTGACGCCCTCGTTGCCCTTGCCGCCCTGGCCCACCGGCCAGCTGATCGTGGTGGCCGCGCCGTAGTCCTTCTTCCAGGGCTCGGAGACCTGGGAGAGGTAGGTGGTGAAGATGTTGGTCGTGCCCGAGGCATCCGAACGGTAGACCGGGGTGATGTTGGCGTCGGGGAGCTTCAGCCCCTCGTTCAGCTTGGCGATCTTGGCGTCCGACCACTTGGCGATCTTGCCGGCATAGATCTCGGCGATGACCTCGCCGGTGAGCTTCAGCTTGCCGGGCTCGATGCCCGGGATGTTCACCACGGTGACCACGCCGCCCATGACGGTCGGGAACTGGACGAGGCCGTCCTTGTCCAGGGCGGGGCCCTTCAGCGGCGCGTCGGTGGCGCCGAAATCGACGGTCTTGGCCTGGATCTGCTTGATGCCGCCGCCCGAGCCGATGGACTGGTAGTTCAGTCCGAGGCCGCTCTCCTTGCGGTAGGCCTCGGCCCACTTGGAGTAGATCGGGAACGGGAAGGTGGCGCCGGCGCCGGTGATCTCGGCCGCCTGCGCGGGGGCGAGGGTGGCGAGGCCGAGGCCCACGAGGGCGGCGAGGGTCGTAAACTTCATCTGTGGTCTCCTCGAGGAGCGCGCATCGGCCTGCGGGCGGTGCCCGTGAGCCGTTGTGCACCGCGCCATACGGTCGGTTGGACCAAGGCGGTATGACGATTGCACGACAGTTCGATGACAAAGCCCGGGACGCGGGCGGGACGGCGGCGGCCTGCGCGGTTTTCCGGGGATGACGGGCCGGCGACCGGCCGCCGTCGCCGCCTTGAATCGGGGTTCGCCGGGGGCTATCGCCGGGGCCGCGGGCGAGTCGCTGCCGGTCGAGGCCTCGATCGGGACGGCGCGCCGCCGGGTGCGGACGTGCGGCGCCCGATCCCCGACCGTGCCTCAAGGGATGCCCCATGACCGAGATCCGCCCGCGCCGTAGCGTCCTGGCCATGCCGGGGTCGAACCCGCGCCTCCTCGTGAAGGCGCGCACGCTCCCCACCGACGTGGTGATGATCGACCTCGAGGATGGGGTGGCACCCGAGACCCGCGCCGCGACGCGCGAGGCCGTGGCCCGCGCCGTGTCCGAGGGCGGCTTCGGGCCGCGCGAGGTCGTGGTGCGGATCAACGCCCTCGACACGCCCTACGGCGAGGACGACCTCGCCGCCATCGCGCCGGCCGGGCCGGACGCGATCGTGGTGCCGAAGGTGACGGGGGCGGATGCCCTGGTGGCCGTGGGCTCGCGCCTGCGCCGCCTCGGCGCCCCGGACCGGACCCGGACCTGGGCGATGATCGAGAGCCCGATGGCGATCCTGCACCTCGCCGACATCGCCAGCTCGGCCCGGGACGTCGACACCCGGCTCGCCTGCCTCATGGTGGGGCCGAACGATCTCGCCAAGGCCAGCCGGCTGCGCCTCGGCGTGCCGGGCCGCCCGGCCCTGCTGCCCTGGCTGATGAGCGTGATCGCCGCCGGGCGCGCCTTCGAGATCGACGTGATCGACGGCATCTACAACGACTTTCGCGATGCGGAGGGCTTCGCAGCCGAGTGCGCGCAGGGCCGCGATTGCGGCTTCGACGGCAAGATGCTGATCCATCCCGACCAGATCGCCCCGGCCAACGCCGCCTTCGGCCCCGACGCGGCCGAGATCGCCTGGGCCCGGCGCATCCTCGCCGCCTTCGCCGAGCCGGAGAACCGCACCCGCGGCGTCATCGGCCTCGACGGCAAGATGGTGGAGCGCCTGCACGCCGCGGAGGCGACGCGGACCGTGGCCCTGGCCGACGCCATCGCGGCCCGGACGGCGTGAGCGCGGCCCTCGCCGTCGAGATCCGCCTCCTCGACGGACGCCTCTCCGGCTGGGGCTTCCCGCGCTGGGGCTCGGCGGCCGCCGCGGGCCTCGACCTGCATGCCTGCCTCGAAACCGAGCTCGAGCTGGCGCCCCAGGGCCCGCCGGCCCTGATCCCGGCGGGCTTCAGCCTGGCCATCCGCGACCCGGGCTGGTGCGGACTGATCTTCCCGCGCTCCGGGCTCGGCCATCGCGAGGGCCTCGTCCTCGGCAACGGCACCGGCGTGATCGACGCCGATTACGAGGGGCCGCTGATGATCTCGGCCTGGAACCGCAATCCCGGCGGGGCCGGCCTGCGCATCGCGCCCGGCGACCGCATCGCCCAGCTCGTCTTCACCCGCGTCACCCGGCCGACGCTGACGATTCGCGAGGCCGCCGATGACGCGGCGCCGCCCGGGGAAGCCGGCAGCCGCGGCACCGGCGGCTTCGGCTCCACCGGGCGCCGCTGAGGCCTGCGCCTCACACGATGCCGCTGCCCTCGAAGGGCCAGGGTCGGCCGAGCCGGGCGGCGACCTTCTCGGGCTCGTGGCCGACCGCGGCCACGGCGGCCTCGACCTCCTCGCGCGGCACCTCGAAGCGGCGGGCCCAGTAGGCCAGGGTCCAGGGCTCCGAGACGTTGACGGTGGCGGGCTCGTGGTCGTTGTCGGGGGTCGCGCTGCTGCTCATGGCGTGTCTCGCTGCGGTGTCGGGTCCCTCCCTAACGCGCGGCCCGGCCGACGGTGCGTTTTCCCGCGCATCATCCATCCAGCCCCGCGCAAGCCATCCTGCGTAGGTCGACGGCATCGGATTCCACATCCCCATCGGAGGCTTTGAGCCTTGGGCGTTCTGATCGGCCTCGTCATCGCAATCGGCTGCATGCTCGGCGGCTTCGTCGCCATGGGCGGCCACCTCGTCGTGCTCTGGCAGCCCTGGGAGTTCGTCATCATCGGCGGCATGGGCGCCGGCACCTTCGTCATGGCCAACCCGATGAAGACGGTGGTCGATACGGGCAAGGCCAGCCTCGACGCGCTCACCGGCAAGGTGCCCAAGCGCAAGGACTACCTCGCCCTCCTGGGCCTGCTGCATGCCCTGATCCGCGAGCTGAAGACCAAGCCCCGCAACGAGGTCGAGCCGCATCTCGACGACCCGGCCAATTCGGAGATCTTCAAGGCCTACCCGGACGTGGCCAAGAACGCCGACCTCGTGCTGTTCATCTGCGACTATGCCCGCCTGATCCTGATCGGCAATGCCCGCGCCCACGAGATCGAGGCGCTGATGGACGAGGAGATCAGCGGCTACCGCAAGGACCGCCTCAAGCCCTACGGCGCCGTGACCACGGTGGCCGAGGCGATGCCGGCGCTGGGCATCGTGGCGGCGGTGCTCGGCATCGTGAAGGCGATGGGCGCCCTGGACCAGTCGCCGCAGATCCTCGGCGGCCTCATCGGCGCCGCACTCGTGGGGACATTCTTCGGCGTGTTCATGTCCTACGGCGTGCTCGCCCCCTTCGCGATCAAGATCAAGACCATCCGCGAGAAGCAGAACCACGTCTACATCATCGTGAAGCAGAGCCTGATCGCCTACATGAGCGGAGCGGTGCCGCAGATCGCCGTCGAGCACGGACGCAAGGGCATCTCGCTCGGCGACCGTCCGACCATCGACGAGGTCGAGAACGCCACCGTCACCGGCGGCGCGCAGCGGGAGGCCGCCTGAGCATGGACGGCCCCACCGGGAACGCCGCCGACATCCGCGCCCGCCTGATCGAGGCCGGGGGCCTGTCCCTCGACCGGATGCCGATGCTGAACGTGGTGTTCGACCGGCTCACCTCGGGCTGCTCGGACAACCTCAAGCCCCTCGTCGCCTCGCCGGTCTACTTCGCCTTCAACGGCTTCGCGAGCGGCCGCTTCGGCGAGATGCTCGACGCCTACGAGAACAACGCGGTGGCGGGCATCTTCCACGCCCCCGAATGGGACAGCCACATCCTGGTCGGCCTCGACCGGGACTTCCTCTTCACCATGGTGGAGGCCCTGTTCGGCAGCGACGGGGGCGAGCCGCCGGTGGAGGACGAGCGCGCCTTCTCCAGCCTCGAGATCCGGCTGGCGCAGACCATCCTCGAACAGGTCGGCCGCGCGCTCGAATCGTCGTTCTCCCTGGTCTCCGCGACGCCGTTCCGCCTGGAGCGGACCGAGACCCGGATGGAATTCGCCGTGATCGGCGGACGCAACAACAAGGCGGTGGAGGCCAAGTTCACGATCCAGGCGCTCAACCGCGGCGGCGAGATGTTCCTCATCCTGCCCCAGTCGGTGATCAATCCGATGCGGCCGGCCCTGTCCAAGGTGCTCACCGGCGACACGGCCGCCCGCGACCCGAAATGGACGCAGCAGATCGCCGCCGAGGTCCAGAAGGCGGAGGTCACCCTGCGGGCGGTGCTCGAGGAGCGCCTGCTGACGCTGGGCGAGATCGCCGACCTCAAGGTCGGCCAGATCATCGGCCTCGACGCCACGCCGTCGACGCGGGTGAAGCTCGAGGGCAACGACCGCCCGCTGTTCTGGTGCCACATGGGCCAGGCCCAGGGCTCCTACGTGCTGCGGGTCGACGAGGCCATCGCACAGGACAAGGAAGGCACACCCGATGACACCGTGGGTTGACACCATTCTGCTCGTGGCCCTGGTGGCGACGAGCGCCTGCGTGGTGCCGATGTACCTCAAGCTGAAGCGCCTCGACCGGACCCAGGCCGAGTACGGCCGCATCCTGACGCAGTCGGGCCAGGCCCTGGCCCAGGCGGGCGATGCGGTCCGCAACTTCAGCACCGAGGGACGCGAGATCCTGGAGGCCCTCGACCAGCGCATCGGCGAGGCGCGCCAGACCCTCGCCGAGCTGGAGGCCAGCCGACGCGATCTTGCGGCCACACGCGCCACCCAACTCGGCTGAGGCCGGCCGATCGGCTTGCGCCCCGGCCGACTTTCCCCGATCCTTTCCCTTCCGCTGCCAGACGACTCTTCCCCTGACGTTCGATTGCAGCCCCTGACGAGCGGACGATGAGCAACAGCCCCTTCGACGATGCGGACCTCGCGTCCACCGGCACCGCCCCGGTCTTTCCGACCGTTTCGCCGACCGTCTCACCCGGCGTCGCCTCCGCGGGGCCGGAGGCGGGCGACGCGCGGATCGGCGATGGCCGCAACCTCGATTCGATCCTGCGCATCCCGGTGCTGATCCAGGTGGTCCTCGGCTCGGCGACGATGCCGGTGGCCAACCTGATGAAGCTCGGGCGCGGCGCCATCGTGCCCCTCGACCACCGGGTCGGCGAGCCCGTGGACGTCACCGTCAACGGCCGCGTCGTGGCCCGGGGCGAGATCGTCGTGGTCGAGGAGGACAATTCCCGCTTCGGGGTCTCCCTGACCGAGATCGTCGGCCCGGCCGATGCCGGCCAGAACGGCTGAGGACGAACCCGTGGCGAGCGTGCCGATCCCCCACCGGACGCAGGGCGTCCTCCGGCACCTCAACCCCGTGGACGAGGTCGCGGCCCTGCTGCTCGCCATGGGCAAGCCGGCGGCCGGACGCCTGCTGAAATACTTCGATCCCGACGAGATCCGGCGCATCACGCGCTCGGCGACCCAGCTCGGCACCGTCAGCGCCCACCAGCTCGACGACATCGTCGAGATGTTCTCGCACGAGTTCGCCGCGGACGGGCGCCTCGTCGGCACCGCGTCGGAGGTGGAGAAGCTCCTCACCGGCCTGCTCCCCGCCGACCAGGTCGCCGAGATCCTGGCCGATGTCCGGGGCGATGCCACGCGCTCGGTCTGGGAGCGCCTGACCACGGTCTCCGAGGGGGTGATCGCGAGCTACCTGATCAAGGAGCACCCCCAGACCGCGGCCCTCGTGCTGTCCCGCCTGAAGCCCGCGGCGGCCGCCAAGGTGATGGCCCACCTGCCCCAGCCCACCCGCAACACGGTGATGCGGCGGATGCTGAGCTTCAAGCCGGTCTGCGACGAGGTCATCGCCACCGTCGAGCGCGCCCTGCACGAGGACCTGCTCGCCAGCGGCGCCCGCAACGGCGGCGCCGACACCCACGCGAAGATGGCCGACATCATCAACAAGATGGAGCGGACCCAGATCGACGAGGTGCTCACCAGCCTGTCCGAGTCGCGCCCGAAATCCGTGGAGATCCTGAAGGGCCTGCTCTTCACCTTCGACGACATCGTCAAGCTCCAGCCCCGGGCCCGGACCACGCTGTTCGACGCCGTGCCCAACGACCGCCTGGTCCTGGCGCTCAAGGGCACCGACACCGAGTTCCGCAGCGTCATCCTCAGCGCCCTCTCCGCCCGCGTCCGCCGCATGGTCGAGCACGAGCTGAACGGCGGCGAGCCGGCGGCGCAGAAGGACGTGACGGAGGCCCGCCGCAGCATCACCGACCTCGCCCTCGAGATGGCCGGGCGCGGCGAGCTGGAAATCAATTCCGGGGACGAGGTCGAGGCCCTCGTCCGCTAGGGACGGAGGCCTGACCCGGCACCGCGATGTCCGACGAGGATCAGGAGAGCAAGACCGAAGCCGCCTCCGAGCGGAAGATCCGGGAGGCCGTCGAGAAGGGCGACGTCCCGTTCTCCCGGGAGGCCCCGATCTTCGCCTCCATCCTCGGCCTGCTCATCGTCCTCAGCTTCGTCGTGCGCGACGCGGTCACGCCCCTGCTGCAGTCGCTCGCGCCCTTCCTCGACCATCCCCGCGACTTCGCCCTGGAGAACAACCAGGACGTCGCCCGGATTCTCGAAGGAACCGCGATGGCGGCCGCGCGCTTCCTGATCCCTGTGGTCCTGATCCTCGGACTCTGCGGCCTCGTCTCCGCCCTGATCCAGAACGTGCCGAGCCTCGTGGGCGAACGCATCCGTCCGCAATGGTCGCGCATCTCGCCGGCCGCGGGCTGGGGACGAATCTTCGGAAAATCGGGTCAGGTCGAGTTCCTGAAATCGGTCCTTAAATTTTTAGGCATCAGTCTCGTCTGCCTGCTGCTCCTGCGCTCGGAGGGCCGCAAAGCCGTGAGTGCCATGTTCGCCGACCCGAGCCAGATCCCGGATCTCATCCTCACCGTCTCGATCCGGCTGGTCTCGGTCGTCTGCATCGCCACCATCGTCATCGTGGCCATCGACCTGGTCTGGTCGCGCCTGCGCTGGCAGCGCTCGCTGCGGATGTCGAAGCAGGACCTCAAGGACGAGCACAAGCAGACCGAGGGCGATCCCCTGGTGAAGAGCCGCCTGCGCTCCCTGGCCCAGGACCGCTCCCGCAAGCGGATGCTTGCGAACGTGAAGCAGGCCACTGTGGTCATCGCGAACCCGACGCACTACGCTATCGCGCTCCGGTATGCGCGAGATGAGCAACCTGCGCCTCTCGTTCTCGCCAAGGGGAAGGACCTCGTGGCGCTCCGCATCAGAGAAATCGCCGAAGCGAACGGCATTGCGGTCGTGGAAGACAAGCCTCTCGCAAGGTCCCTGTACGACAGTGTCGAGGTGGACCAGATGATTCCCGCGGAGTTCTACAGCGCAGTGGCTCAGATCCTGTTCTTCCTGTTCTCGAAGGCTCGCTGATGACCGAAGCGTCCTCTTCCCCCGGAGCCCTCTCCGTGGACGTTCCGGACGTGCTCGCCGATGCCGAGCGCGTGTTCGCCAACGCGATCCGGGACTTCATCGCCGAGCTGTGCCTCCTCGACGGCGGCATCCTGATCGGCTGGGTGCAGGCCGCCCGGCACGGGAACATCGCCGACCTCGTCGCCTCCTCCGCGGAGCCGTATTTCAAGGAAGCGACCATCGCCTACGCGGATGGGGCCGACGTCCGGTTCGACTGGGGCCGCTCGCTCACCGTGGTGCTCGACATGGAGTTCGTCAGCGAACCCGTGACGGTGTTCTTCAAGCTCATCCTCGACGGCGTCTACGTCGGCGTCGCGATCCAGCGGATCCTGGCCGACCAAGGCCCGAGCTTCTGCCTCGACGGCTTCGAGACCGCCCTGGCCGAGGCCCGACTGACCCGCGCCGCCGCCTGAGCGACGGCCGGGCGGACAGCCTGGTTCGACTCCGCAGAATCAACTCCGCAGAATCGACCCGGCAGGATCGAACGGGTCCGGCCGCGCCGCCCCTCACCCGCACCGCGACAGTTTGCCGACGCACCGATCGCGCGATCACATCTGCGTGTGATCCGAACGTCATTGACGGTGCCGGCGATGCCCGACATTGCTGAATGATGGGCGACTCGATCAGTCGGGCTGGACTTGCGGAGTGAAGTGCAGGCTCCGCAACGACCCCTGATTGTTTCGCTTCCTGACCGTAACCCAGCACACACCCTGACCGTCGCAAGATCATCCGGAGATTGCCGATGTATGTCCTGGTCGACGAGCGGCCTTCGGTGAATTCCGGCTACAAGGCGAGCTTCGACCGCGAGGGCATCTCTTCCCTCGGCCTCGACCCGCAGGAATTCACCCACTGGTTCCAGTCCTCCTCCCGGGTCGACCGCGAGGCGATCCAGGGCTTCCTCCTGGGCGATTTCGAGGGCCGGGCGAAGTGCGCCACCCTGATCCGCAAGCTGTCGCGCGCACCCATCATCGCCCTGAGCGACGTGCGCTCCCTCGACCAGACCCTGCAGCTCTTCGAGGCGGGCATCGACGACGTGCTGCCCAAGCCCGTCCATATCCGTGAGATCCTGGCACGCTCCGAGGCGATCTGGCGCCGGGTGAATGCCCAGGCGGGCCCGGTCCGCGAGGCGCCGCCCGAGCCCGAGCGCCTGAAGGTGCATTTCGACGGCCGCGACCCCGAGGTGGACGGCGAGGTGCTGCCCCTGCCGCGGCGCGAGCGCCACATCCTCGAGTGCCTGGTGCGCAACCGGGGCCGGCGGATGACCAAGTCGCAGATCTACAACATCGTCTACGGCGTCTACAGCAACGGCGTCGAGGAGAGCGTCATCGAGGGCCACGTCAGCAAGCTGCGCAGGAAGCTCAGCCAGCGCCTCGGCTACGACCCGATCGAGGCCAAGCGCTTCATGGGCTACACCTTCGTCGGCTGAGGCCGGCGCGGCGAGCGGCCGGCGCCTGAGCCGCGCGCATCAAGGGCGCCCGCGCGACGCGGGTTTGCAACGCAACGGGCTCACCGAGGCGGATCCCGGGGGGATCGCGCGATGAGCCCGTGTTCGACGACGTCAGCGAACGGACCGCAGGGTCCAGGCCGTCGGTCGCGGCTTCAGAAAGAACCGGTCGTCTCGACTTCGCTGCCGGCCTGCGCGCTCTGCGCGGCGGTGCCGGACTTCGCCGGAGCGACGGGCTGAGGCGTGGTGGTCAGGTCGCCGAGGCTGCGCACCTGCTGGGTGTCGCGTGCCTGCTCGCGGAACAGCGGAGGCGTCAGGTAGAGGGCCTCACCCGCCATGGCCGCGCCCGTGGCGAAGGTGGCGGAGGCGAGGACGGTCAAGGCGAAGAGGCGGGTCGCGCGCATCTGAAATCTCCGGTTTGGCTGGCAACGTGCCCGCCGTTGAGGAGATAGAACCACATTTTTGTGCGCTGCGACTTGCTGATTTTGCAACGCACCATAATGCGCGCCCCGAGAAGTCCAGCCACTATAGCGCATGCTCCAGAGGAGGGGTCGCCGGGGATATGGGCCCGGAGCCATGTTATGGGCGCATGGTCGTCAAATTGAGGAATTGGCCGGCCAAATTTAATTTTCGCGCGCTTCAATTGTATTTTGATGTTTGCCGGTGAGAAACAGCACACGCCCCGGCTTTACTTAGCATCCACCGCGTCTTGCGCCGCCCCGTGCTTGCATCGGGGGCCTCGAGCACCGGCCGCTGATCTCGCGGCGCCTGCGCGGTGATTCAGCCGGCAGGCACGGACGCATCGTCGGCCCCGAACGTCGATGGGCTGGAGAACTTGTTCACCATGTTGCCCCGCTCACACATCCGTGACGGTCTCAAGCGACGACGACGGACGTTCCGCCTTCATGCGTATGTCCCAGTCGGCTCTCCCCGCGCTACATACCCTGGCCGTCCTGCCAGCCCGCGACGCAGATATGCTGCTGGGCTCCGCCGAGCGGCTGTACCTGGCCCAACCGGGTGAGGAACAGCGCAAGGCCTTGCGGCGCATCGCCGTCTATCGCCGCGTCCTCGGCCTGCCGCCGTCGATGCAGCTGATGCAGGAGCGATGGGCCGCGTCCGCCTAGCGGGCCGGCCGGGCCCGGGACGAGCGTTCAGGATCGTGCGGGCAGGGACGGCTCCGCGCCGGGCGCCGCGCGCGTCACGAGGGCCTCGGGACGCTTCACCTCGATCTCGATGAAGGCGATCGGGTGGTCGGAGCCATTCATCACATCGTGCCGGATGCCGGCCGGGCGGCTATAGGCCTGTCCGGCCTCCAGCGCGCTGTCGGTGACCCGGTCGCCGTCATGCACCCTGAGGGTTCCGGCCACCAGCATCACGACGAAGTAGGGCCAGCCGTGCTCGTGCCAGCCGGTGACCGCGCCGGGGGCGAAATCCCAGCGCGTGATGCGCAGGGTCGCGTCGTCCTGCTGGAGGGTGGCGACCGCCGGGATGGTGCAGACAAAGGCCATTCGGGTTCCTTCCTGAGCCGGGGCGCTCGCAAAGTCGGAGCCACTTCGCAGGCCCCGGAGGCCGTCCGGCCCCGGGGTCTCGGACATGACGCGAGGGACGATCCGGCGGCGTTCGCGAGCGCGCGCGACCGTCAGCAGCGGCCTACTGGCAGAAGCTGCGCGCGGCCGGCGTCCAGGCGCCGAAGCCCGTGGCCACCATGTTGGTGATGACCCGGCAGACATACTGCTTCTGGGCCGGATTGTTGTTCGGACCCGCATGATAGCGCGCCACCGCCAGGGTCCAGCTGCCCTCGCGCGCCTTCAGCTGCTTCAGGAACAAGGTCGCGTACTCGACGTTCTGGCGCGGGTCGATCATCGCCTCCAGGCTGGTGAACTTCTCGCGGTGATAATGATGGTTGATCTGCATGCAGCCGAGGTCGACGAGCTTGATCCCGCTCGCCCACGCCTGGGCGAGCTGGCTCATCACGTCGGCGGCGCTGGTGCCGAAATAGGCCCGGCCCTGGATGTTCATGGCGTAGGGCTGCAGCGAGCCGCGCTTGCCGCTCTCCGTGAGGCCGACGGCGTAGAGGACGCCGAGCGGAACCCCGTGCTTGGCCGAGGCCCCCGCCATCTCGCGCTCGCAGATATTGGCCGAGGCCGGCAGCGCCGCGGCCTTTCCCGGCATAGGGGGGGCGCTGTTGGCCAGGGCCGCGCCCGGTCCGGGCACGGCCAGCCCGGGGAGGCCCAGGCTGGGGTTAAAGGTAAACGCCGCTGCGATCAGGGCTGCTCGAAACGCTCTCATGCTTCCGCTCGTGGAGGTCGGAGGCGGCCGGATCGCCGCCCGGGGAGGACCGGCGCCCGGCCTGGTCCTGGGTGGGGCGGCCCTGGTTCGCGCCGGACTCGCCCTGACCCGGGAAGCCCTGTGCGCCCTGTCCCTGTTGCGAGCCTGGATTCCCCGATTCGCCCCGGCTCTCGGCCGAGGCCGACGTGACGGTGACGGTGACGCTCTCGGGCCGGTAGCCGCCCTGGCGCAGGAGGTCGTTGAGGACCTCGCCGCCCTCGCGGAGCAGGCGCGCCGAATCCTCGCGGCTGGCCTGCAGGTTCATCTCGAGCTGCCCGTCGCGCAGGCGCATCCGCACCAGCACGGTGCCGAGATCCGCCGGATGAAGCTGCAGCGTGAGGAGCTTCAGGGGTCCCTCCCCGGCCGGAGCTCCGGGCAACGCGCCGGGGACGACCCCGGCCGGTCCGCGCGGCAGTTCCGCCAGGACGGCCGAGGCCACCTGCTGGGCCGGCGCGGCGGCCGGGCCGGACAGGGCCCCGGCCGGCAGGGACGGGGTGGTGGACAGGTTCGCTTCGGCAGCGCCCGGGAGGGCCGGCTCGAGACCGCCGCGGGCCGCGCGCGCGGCCGCGGTGCCGGCCTCGATGGGCGCCGCGACCGGTTCGACGCGCAGGATCGGCGACGGCGTCGCGGCAGGCCGTTCGGCCGCGACCGGTCCCTCGCCGCCACGGACCGGATCGCGCCTGGGCACCGCGCCGTCGCCCGTGGGCGACCCAGGTGCGCGCGGGGGAGCGGCAGCGGCAGCAGCAGAGGCAGCCGCGGCAGAAGCGGCAGGGGAGGCGAGTGTGACCGGCGCCGGAGCTGGTGCCGGAGCCGCGAGGGCCGGCGGCGGCGCGGCGGGCTGCGCCGGAGGGACTGGAGCGCCCGATGCGGGCGGGCTCGCCGGGCCGGCCGACGGCAGGGCCGGCATCGGGAGGATGGGACCCGGCCCCGGTCCGGCCGCAGCGGCGGCTCCGCCGGGGGCCTGGCCCCCCGCGGCATCGGGCAGGAGGGCCGCGGCAGTCGGCAGGCCGGACGCACCCGGCCCCGGGACGGCCGCCGGCGATCCGCCGACGAGGCTCGGGAGCACCGGCGCGAAGTGGGTCTCGCGCTGGAGCACGGCGATCCGGGGCCGCGCCTCGGCGCTCGCGGCCTGCGGCACGAGGCCGGCCGCGCGCGGATCGGTCCCGGCGAGCAGGCTCGGCCCGGCCAGCGGGTTCGTCCCAGCCAGCGGGTCCGTCCCTGCTAATAGGTCCGTCCCGGCCAAGCCGTCGGCTCCCGCGGGCGGGGTCGCCGGCCCGGCGGTCACGGCCTGCCCCGGGGCCTGAGCCGGCAGGGCGCGGGCGACCAGGGTCTCGAGGGAGATCGCCTGCGGCTTCGGGGCCGGGGCGCCGGCGGGGACGGCCGTCGGAACCACGAGGGCGAGCAGGGCCAGGGGATCCGTCTCCTCGCCGGACGGTGCCGGGGCGGCCTCGTCGTCGCGGCGGCGTCCCGGACGGTCGGGCTCGGGCGTGGTCGTCGCGTCGGCGTTGCGTCCACCCGCGAGGGCGCCGAGCACGGCCCCGAAGGCGTCGCGGCTCGCCTCCAGCGTCTCCGCGCCCGCGCTGCGGGGGCCAGGCGCGTCCGGCAGAGCGCGGGGACCGGGAGAGGTGGCACCGAGGGTATTCAACGCTCGCTCCTGCGCATGATCTCGTCGATGCGCCCGATGGCGTCCTGCGCCCGGGCGATGGATGGCGCGACCGGCAGGACGCGGGGACCCGTCGGTTCCGCCCGGACCGGCATCGGGGCGGGCGGCCCGGCCCGGATCTCCCGCGCGGTCGAGAGCGCGGCGTCCAGGAGGTCGCGGTCGGCCGCGTCCAGCACGGCACGGTCGGTCATCCGCAGGGTCTCGACGGAGTCGTCGAAGCGCCCCTCCACGACGAGGAGGGCCGCCGCCCGGTAGAGGCGCGCGCGCACCATCTCCGGCGAGCCGGATTCCGCCAGGGTGACGCCGCGCTCGGCGGAGAACACCGCCGTGGTGGTCTTGCCCTGATCGAGGGCGGCCCGGGCCAGGAGGAGGTAGAGCTCGCGCCGCCCCTCGAGCTCGATCTCGTCGAGCATGGCCTGCAGGCGGGCGAAGCGGACGTCGTCGCCGGCGAAGTCGAGGCGGGTGAGCGCGGCGGCGAAGCGCTGGCGGAAGTTGCCGGCATAGACCGAGTGGCGGAAGCGCCGCAGGTACTGCACCGCCAGGGTCTCGAATTTCACCAGGTCGTTGGCCTGGGCCAGCACGAAGATCTCGCGGCGCAGCGCCCCCTCCTCCACCAGGGTCCCGGGGGCGAGCAGGCGCGCGAGGTCGAGGAGCCGGATCGACTGCGTGGGGTCGTCCCGCACCACCAGGGCGGATTGCGCCAGGGCGAGCTGCGCGCCGAGGCTCACCGGAACCGTGAGCGGGTCGATCTTCACGAGGAGGGCGCGGGCCTCCTTCTCGCGTCCCTCGAGATAGGCGAGCGCGCCGAACACCACCGGCCGCTCGGCCTCCGGCACCTTGCCCGAGGCGACGAGGTGGCGCAGCAGCGCCGGCCCGCCGCCGCCGAGCCCGAAGGTCACCGCGGCGTGCACGCTGACGGGGTCGGCCCAGACCTCGGGATCGAGGCCGATCATGCGTGATTCCGCCAGGGACAGGAAGGCGCGCTGGCCGTGATGGGCCTGGGCCGAGCCCTGGGCGATCCGGTCCTGGAGCAGCTGCAGCGTGCGCACCAGCTCCACCGGAACCGTGCGCGGGGCCACCGGCAGGGGCTCGATCGGGGCGGCCGGGGCGGCGCCGTGCCCGCCTCCCTGATCGCCACCCGCGCCATGATCGCCCCCGCCGTGGGACTCCGCGCCCCAGGCGGCCGGGACGAAGCCCAGGCCGGCGAGCAGGAGGCAGGCGATCCACGCGCGGCGCAGCCCGGCGGCCCGCATCACTCGGGCCGCGCCCGCAGCAGGATCTCGATGCGCCGGTTCTCGGCCGCCTTCGGATCGGCGGGATTGCGCGGCTGACGGTCGGCATAGCCCTCGATGCGTTCCAGGCGCGCATCGGGCACCCCGCCGCGCACCAACATGTAGGAGGCCATCTGCGCCCGGGCCGAGGACAGCCGCCAGTTGTCGTAGACCTCGGAGCGGAAGGGGCGCGCATCGGTGTGGCCGCGCACGACGATCCGGCCGGGCCGGTCCTTGAGGATGCGGGCGACCTGCTCCAGGGCCCGCACCACCTTGGCCTGCGGCTCGGCCGAGCCGACGCTGAACATTGCGAAGTTCACCTCGTCGGTGAGGCTGATGAGGATGCCCTCGCCGGTGCGGCGGACCTCCATGTGGGGCGCCGGAGCGCCGCCCTGCGTCGGCAGGGCCTTGGCGATCTCGGCCTTGATCTCGGCCATCGTCGCGGTCTCGGCGGCATCGGCCGCCTGCCGGGCCGCATCCGCGGATTTGGCCTCGGCGGATCTGGCCCCCGCCGGCACCGTCTCGACGGCGGCCTTCTCGACGGCAACCTTGTCGACGGCGGCCTTGTCGGCGGCAGCCTTCTCGACGGTAGCCTTGTCGGCGGCGGACTTGTCGGCAGCGGATCTGGCCTCCGCCTTCGCGTCCCCGGGCGCTTCGGCCTTGGCAAGCAGAGCCATCACCTTGGCGTCGGTCTCGCCCGGCAGGGCCGAGGCGACCTTGATCGCCGCGGGCTTCGCCCCGGGGGCGGCCGCGCGCACGTCGGGGCGGGTTTCCTGCGGCAGGGGCGTCACCGTGCCGGTGGACCCGGCCTGCTCGGTGCGCGTCTTGGCGAGCGGCGCCACCTGCCAGTAGAGCGGATCGAAGGGATCGCGGGCCGCCTCGCCGCCCTTGATGCCGGGCTCGCCGGTCTCGGTCACCACCGCGTCGGCCGAGGCCGTCTCCGGGCCGGGTTCGAGCTCGGCGGCGAGCTTGGCCAGGACCGCGTATGGATCCTGGAACAGGGCCGCCTCGCGGGCACGGCTGCCCGGCGGGCCGGACGCGCCCTTGCCGTCGGTCTTGGCGTCCGACTTGGCGTCGGACTTCCCGCCCTTGCCCTCGGCGCTGCTGTCGCCGGTGCCGCCGTCGGGCTTGCCTTCATCGGGCGTGGGCTCGCCGGGCTTGTTCTGGGGATCGCGCAGGCCCTTGCGATCGAAGCTCACGTCGGCGAGCTTCACCGGGTTGAAGTACTCGGCGATGGCCGACTTGGTCTCCTTGGTGGTGGAGCCGATCAGCCACAGCACCAGGAACAGCGCCATCATGGCGGTCATGAAGTCGGCGAGCGCGATCTTCCAGGCGCCGCCGTGGTGACCGTCCTCGTGGTCGCCGTGGCGCTTGATGATGATGATCTCGTGGTGGCCCTCGTCCGCCATCGGGTCAGGCTCCCTGGACCGCAGCGGTCATCAGGCGGCCCCAGGCGCCGAGCTGGGTCTCGATCACGGTCTGGTCGGCCTGCACCGAGACGTCGACGGCGTCGGAGGGCTGGAACGCGACGGTGGCCTCGAAGGGGCCGAGCTTGCCTGCCACGGCGTCGAGAATGTCGGCCGGTCCGCTCACCCGCACGGGCGCACGGGCATCGCCGAGGATGCGGGCGAGGCTCTGGGCCAGCTCGTCGACCGCCTGGCGGCGCAGGGCCTCGGTCAGCACGGGCACGAGCAGATGCCCGACCCGGTCGGTGAGCCCAGCGCCGAGGGCCTGGAGCGCGTCGGAGAAGCCGGCCGCCAGGCGGTCGCCCTCGTCCACGCACCAAGCCTGGCGCATCTCGACGAGGCGGGCCTCGTGATCCGCCTGCAGGCAGGCGATCACCGAGGCGGATTCGGCGGCGGCCTCGGCCCGACCGAGTTCGCGTCCGCGCTCCAGGCCCCTTGCCTCGGCGGCGCGGAGCAGGGCCTCGCGGTCCTCCGGCGGTTCCACGGGCCGGCGCAGCAGGGCCGCGAGGCCTTCGGAGGGACGGGGCGTCGCGGCAGCGGCAGCGGCAGGCGCGGCGGCGCGGGGGGCCGGAGCGCCGCGGACCGGCACGACGGCGTCGGAAAAATCGGGAAGGAGGCGGGCGATCGCGGGGGCCATCACGCGGCCTCACGCAGGAGCCAGCGCTTCAGGATCTCGGCGGCCTGCGCCTCGTCGGCCTCGATCATCTGCTCAAGTCTCTTCTGGGGCGAACGATTCAGTTTCTCGGTGAGGTCCTCGATCATGCTGGCGACCGGGCTCTGGCCGGGCGCCGCGAGGCTCGGGACCGCGTCCGGATCGGCGCCGAGGGCGGCGTTGGGACCGGCGAGCGCCGCATTCGGCGCGGCTGCGGCGAGAGCCTGGGCCTCTGCCGCCGCGGCCAGGGCGCGGGCCTCCTCCTGCTGGGCGGCCGGGATCTCCAGGATGGCCCGCATGGCGGGGCGCAGGCCGAACCAGATCAGCAGGCCCGCGACCAGCAGGATGGTCCCGGCGTTGATCAGGGTGGCCGACTGGCGCATCAGCACGTCGGTGAGGCTGAGGGGGGCCACCGGCTCCAGGGGCTGCCCGTCGTTGACGAAGCCGACGGCGGCGACCTTCACGTTGTCGCCGCGCTCCTTGTTGAAGCCCGCGGCGGAGCCGACGAGTTGCTCGATCTCGGCGACCTGCGCGTCGATGGCGGCCTTGCTGGCATCCGGCCCGGCCAGGGCGGTGAGGCGGGCGCGGTTGACGAGGACCGCCACCGAGATCTGCTTGATGTTGTAGCCGTCGCTCACCGTCTGGATCGTCTTCGAGGAGATCTCGTAGTTCGTCAGATCCTCGCGCTTCTGCGTCTCGTTGCTGGCGGTGTCGCCGCCATCCGAGCGGGCGCGCTGGTCGGGCAGGTTCTGCTGCGTGGTGGTGGGCCGCTGGGCGGCGTTGCGGTTCTGCGAGTTCTCGGTCTCGCGCACGGCCCGGGTCGAGCGCTCGACGCGCTGGTCGGGGTTGAAGATCGTCTCGTTCTGCACGGTCTTGTCGGTGTTCAGACGCGCCGCGACGCTGACCTCGAAGTTGCCGACGCCGAGATAGGGAGTCAGGGTCCGGCGAATGTTGTCCTGGACCTCGTGGCCGATGGTCTTCTCCAGGGTCGCCATCTTGCCGGTGGGCACTGCGTTGGCATCGTCCCCCGAGAGCAGAAGCGAGCCGTCCGAGCCGATCACGGTGACGCGGTCGGGCTTCATGCCGGGCACCGCGGAGGCGACGAGGTGGCGGATCGACTGGGCGCCGCTGACGTCGTCGGCGGGCTCGGTCCGCACCACCACCGAGGCGGAGGGGGGCTGCTGGTCGCGGCGGAACGAGCCGCGATCGGGCAGGACGATGTGCACGCGGGCGGCCTTGACGCCCTTCATGCCCTGGATCGTGCGGGCGATCTCACCCTCCAGGGCGCGCACGCGGGTCACCTCCTGCATGAAGGAGGTCATGCCGAGGGAGCCGAGATCGTTGAAGAGCTCGTAGCCGGCCTTGGAGCTCTGCGGCAGGCCCTTCTCGGCGAGCAGCATCCGGGCCTGGGCCGTGTGGCCGTAGGCGACCAGCACCGCCGCACCGTCGGCGCTGACGTCGAAGGGGATGTTGGCGTCCTTGAGCACGCTGCCGATGCGGCCGACATCCTCGCGGCTCAGCCCCGTGTAGAGCGTCTCCTGGGCGGGCCGGCTGAGGTAGAAGGCGCCGAGGCCGACGGCGAGGAAGACCACCACGCCGATCAGCGACAGGGCGGCGATCCGCCGGCCGCCGAGCGCGAGGATGTTGTTCCAGAGCCGTTCGGCGTGCTGAAGACCGGACATTCGGTGGGCTGCTCCGCTACGGATCCGCGATCCGATAGCGTCCCATCGCCCGCCAGCCTTGCGCGGAGATTGCGCCGTCGCCGCCGCGCGATCAGTAGGGGTGGCGGTCCGCCTTGTTCATCCAGGCTTCGTAGGCCTTCAGCCCCGTCTCGCGCTCGAAGTTCTCGCTGACCCGGATGCGGCGCTGATCCCAGGGCTTGGCGATATCCTCGTACTGAAAGGCGTCGTCGAAGCCGATCTTGCTCGTGTCCTCCAGGCTGGCCGCGAAGTAGACGTGGTCGATGCGCGACCAGTAGATGGCGCTCATGCACATCGGGCAGGGCGCACCGTTGATGTAGATCTCGCAGCCCTTGAGCATCTTGGCCCGCTCGGCCACCGGATCGGGCGAGCCGGGCTCACGCCGGATCATCTCCAGGATCGTGCCCGCCCCGTAATCGCTGCCGAGCAAGGCCTTCGGGTTGAGCCGGGCAGAGGCATCCATGATGGCGGTGATTTCCGCGTGGAAGACCGGAATGCCGGTCAGCAGCACGCGATTCTGGCCGCGCCCGATGATCTCCCCGTCCTTTACGATCACGGCGCCGAACGGCCCACCCCACCCCTTCGCGACGGATTCGATCGCGAGCCGGGTCGCCTCCTCCATGAACGCCGTCCGGCCGGGGGGAACCGGGGCCGCCTGCGCAACGGCGCCGGGTGCCACGGCCAGGGACATCCCGACCCCGACGGCCCTGGCCAGGAAGGCGCGCCGGCCCAGGTCGTCCGGTCCCGTGCAGTCGCCGGAATGGTTCGCCGAACAGGAACAGGACTGAAACATCAAACATCTCCGCAATCCAACCGCACGGGTGCACGATACAGGATACCGGTGATTTGGATTACGAAAAACAGAGCGTCGGCCCTGTACTGGTGATCAGCATTTCAGTCTTGTTAAAGGAACAAAGCGATCCCTTATTGGGTCGGAGCGACAAGTCGTTCCGCAGTTCATGACCGGCGGACGAGCGCCCCGTCAGAAGAACGAGCGCACCAAGCCGCCGACCAGCATGTTCCAGCCATCGATCAGGATGAAGAACAGCACCTTGAACGGCAGCGAGATCACGGTGGGCGGCAGCATCATCATGCCCATCGACATGACGATGGTGGAGACGATCATGTCGATGACCAGGAACGGCAGGGCGATCAGGAAGCCGATTTCGAAGCCGCGGCGCAGTTCCGAGATCATGAAGGCCGGGATCAGGATGCGCAGGTCGATCTTTTCCCCGCCCTCGGCCTTCGGGATGTTGCGGCTGGCCAGGTCCGTGAAGGTCTGCAGGTCCTTCGGGCGGACGTGCTGGGTCATGAATTCCCGGAACGGCTCGACGAGCTTGGGGATGGCCTCCGTCTCGGAGATCCGGTTCTCGGTGAGCGGCCGCAGGCCCTCGTTCCAGGCGCGGTCGAAGGTCGGCGCCATGACGTAGAAGGTCATGAACAGCGACAGGCTGACGAGGAAGATGTTGGCGGGCGTGCTCTGGAGGCCAAGGCCCGAGCGCAGGAACGAGAATGCGATGGCGAACCGGGTGAAGCTCGTCACCATGACGAGGAGGCCGGGGGCCAGCGACAGCACGGTGAGCAGCGCCACGAGCTGCAGGATGCGCCCGCTCGCCGCCCCGTTTCCGGCCGGCAGCAGCGCATCGAGGGCGGGCAGGCCCGTGGCCGACTGGGCCAGCGCCGGCCCCGTGAGGGCGAGGCCGGCGGCGAGGACGAGGCCTGCGGTGGTGAGCGGTTTCATGGTTCTTTCCAGCGGCCGAGGGTGACGAGGCTCCGGCGACGGCGCCCTACTGCACCACCAGCATCTCGACGATCAGCTCGCGGACCTGCCCCTTCGTGCGCAGGGCCACCCGCTCGTTGAGGTCCTCGCGCAGGTGCAGGAGCCCGCTGGCGCCCTCGAGCTGCTTCAGGGAGACGGTGCGCAGGTAGGCGACGATGTCGGAGCGGATCTCGGCGAGCGCCACGTCCGGGTTCGGCACGGAGCCGGTCTTGAACACGACCGAGGATTCGAGGCGGACCCAGGCATCGTTGCTGTCGGCGAGGTTGGTCACCACCGAGCCGACGCTGCGCAGGGCCACGTCGCCGGTGTATTTCAGGACCTTCACCGCCTTGTCGTCCTCGTCCTTCTTCTTCACGTCCACCGCCTTCTCGACGGTGGACAGGAGGTACATGCCCAGGCCGCCGCCCGTGCCGATGGCGACGAGGCTGGTCAGGGCGAGGGCCAGGATCCAGCCCTTGCCGCCGCCCTTCTTCGCCCCCGTCTTGTCGTCCTTGGCTGCCATGGTTCCGCTCCCGCTCGCCCGATCTCAGAACGGCGCCAGGGTCTCGAAGACCTGCTGGCCGAAGGTCGGCGCCTGCACGTCCGAGATGCGGCCGCGCCCGCCATAGGAGATGCGCGCCTCGGCGATCTTGTCGTAGTCGATAGTGTTCTTGCGCGAGATGTCGCGCGGCCGCACGATGCCCGCCACGGTGAGGACGCGGACCTCGTTGTTCACCCGCACCTCCTGCGAACCGCTGATCACGACGTTGCCGTTGGGCATCTGCTCGGTGACGATGGCGGCGACCTGCAGGCGCAGCACCTCGGAGCGGTCGATGTTGCCCGCGCCCTTGGTCTCCGTGGAGGAGCGGATGCCGGCATCGGCGGTGGCCGTGTCCTTCAGGGCCGAGACGCCGTAGCCGAAGTCGAAGCCGAGGCCCGATTTCTGGCTGCGCGAGCGGTCGCTCGAATTGCCGAACTGGGCCTTGTCGTCGATGAGGATCGAGACCGTGATCACGTCGCCGATGTTGCGGGCGCGCGGATCCTGGAACATCTCGGCGCTGCCCGGCGCCCAGGTCGAGTGATAGGTGCGCCGTCCGAGGGACCCGTAGGTGGTCGGCAGGGCCTCGCGCGGCGGCTGCAGGCCGGTGCCGATCGGCGTCAGCAGCGGCGCCTGGCCGATCCGGTCCACCGGCGTGTTGCAGGCGCCGAGGGCGGGCGCCGCCAGCACCAGGATCAGGCCGGCCCGGAACGTGTTGGGAAGCATCAGGATTTCTCGCTCGTGCGGGGCTTCTTGTTCGGATCGGTCCTGCCGCTTGGATCGGTCTTGCCGCTCGGATCGATCTTGGACGCGCCGGTCTTGCCCATCTCGGTCATCATGCGGGCCAGCTGTGCGGCGCGCGCGGCCTCCATCTCGCTCAGGATTCCGCTCGCCGTGCGGGCGTTGAGCTTGGTCAGGATCGCGGCGGCGCCCTCGTCGGGCATGTTGGCGAGCTGGAGAGCGGCGGCATCCGCCCGCATCTTGGTGTAGATCGCCACCACGCCCTCGTCGGCCTTGGCCAGGAACGCGTCGCGGCGGGCGAGCCAGGTCTCGTACTCGGCGCGCTTGGCCTCCAGGGCGGCGATCCGCTCCTCGACCTGCTTTTCCAGGGTCGCCAGCTGCTCCTTCTGCCAGGCGAAGCGCGCATCGGCGGCGGCGTCCGCGATGCTGGCGCAATAGGCCGGCGGCTTCGGCGCGGGCTTCGCCAACTCGGGCTCGGGAGCCCGGACCTCGGCGACCTGTGCCGGCTCGGACGGCTTGACCTCGGACGCCTTGACCTCGGACGCCTTGGCCTCGATCGCCCCCGTGGTCTCGATCGGCTGGGACACGACCGTGACCGGCTCGGCCACGCCGGCGACGGGTTTGGCCGCGACGGCGAGGCGGGGCGCGGCCGGCTTCGGCGCGGCCTTCGGCAGCGGGCCGGGGTTCAGCCCGGAGATCGCCGGGCGGCCGCCCTCGAGGGCGCCGGCCGGACCGAGGCCGAAGGAGGCGAGCGCCAGGAGGCCGACGAACAGCAGGACCCGCAGCGCCATCAGGGCGAGCCAGCGGGTGGGCGGCGTCGGGCCGGGCGGGCGCACGACGAGGCGGGTTGCCTCGCCCGGCAGGGGAAGGTCGGTCACCGCGCTCATTGCACCACGAGCTCCGCCTGAAGCGCCCCGGAGGTCTTCACCGCCTGGAGGATCGAGATGATGTCGCTGGGCTTCAGCCCGACATTGTTGAGGCCGCGCACCAGGGTCTGGAGATCCGAGCCGCCGATGATCGCCATCCGGCCGGGCTGCTCGTTGATCGCGACCTCCGTGCGGGGCACCACGGCCGTCTGCCCGTTCGAGAACGGGGCCGGCTGCGAGACCTCCGGGGCCTCCGTCACCCGCACCGTGAGGTTGCCGTGCGTCACCGCCACGGTGGAGATCTGGACGTTGCGGCCGATCACCACCGTCCCGGTGCGCTGGTCGACGACGACGCGGGCCGGGGTGTCGGGGTTGACGGTGAGGTCGCCGATCTCGGCCACAAACCGGGTCTGGGCGATGTTGCTCGGCCGCAGCAACGTGATGGCCCGCTGGTCGCGCGGCGACGCGACCCGGCGGTTGAAGCGCGCGAGGGCGTAGGCGTTGATAGCGTCGGCCACCATGGTGGCGGTCTTGAAGTCGGGGTTCTTCAACTCGAATACCAGTTCGGGCAGGTCCCGGAAGGTCCCCGGCACCTCGCGCTCGATCAGGGCGCCGTTGGGAATGCGCCCGGCGGTCGGCACGCCCTGCGTCACGGTCTCGGCCTGGCCGCCGACGCTGAAGCCGGAGACCGCGAGGGGTCCCTGCGCGGCCGCGTAGGTCAGGCTGTCGCCGCCCATCAGGGGCGTCATCAGCAGGGTGCCGCCCTTGAGGGAGGTCGCGTCGCCGAGCGAGGTCACGGTGACATCGATGCGCGAGCCGGTGCCCGTGTAGGGCGGCAGGTCGGCGGTCACCATCACGGCGGCGACGTTGCGGGTGCGCAGGCGGGCGTCGCGGACGTTGATGCCCATGCGGTCCAGCATCGACTGCAGCGACTGCTCGGTGAACTGGGCGTTGCGCAGGGTGTCGCCGGTGCCCTGCAGGCCGGTGACGAGGCCGTAGCCCACGAGCTGGTTGTCGCGCACGCCCTTGAGGGTGGCGATGTCCTTGATCCGGGTTCCGGCCAGGGCGGGCGTGGGCAGGGCGAGGAGGAGGGCTGCGACGAGCGCCGGAATCCTGGCCGCCAACTTGGCTGCGATCTTCGCCGGGATCTTGGGAAGGTGGCGGCGCATCAATGGTCCCCGGTCCGGATTCGGCCGTCGGCCATCACGGTGCCGAGGACGATGCGGTTGGTGTCGGTGTTGCGCACGCGGATGACGTCGCCGAGGCCGCCGTTCTGGAGCGGCGCGCCGACGGCGGTGATGAGCAGGCCGTGCTCCTCGAACACGATCTGCGTCGGCGTGCCCCGGCTGACGAGGCGGGGATCGTCGATGGCGTTGACCGGCACCGGCTCGCCCGGCAGCAGCATCCGCTTCGCGACGCGCCCAGAGATCGCCAGGGCGGCGTCGACCACGGCGGTCCGGGCCTTGAAGGTCTCCGGATAGGCCTGCATCCGCAGCATCGACGGCTTGATGGTGTCGCCGGGATAGATCGTCACCGTCGGCACCGGCAGCAGCAGGTCCTCGGCCGCGGCCGGCCCGGCCAGCAGCGCGAGCCCGACGGCGGCGAGGCGGCACCGGCTGCGCGGGGACAGGCCCGGAAGGTGAATACCCATGACGTGGTCGCGCCCTTGGAGAATGCCCGGACGGGCGGCCGCGGCCCCGGCGGAGAGCCGATGCCGCCCGTAGCCGCCGCGCGGAGGTGGGAGTGTGGGGCTCAGGCGGCGGCGCCGCCCGACGCGCTTAGCGGATGCCCTTGGAGATCGTGCCGGCCATCTCGTCGGCGGCCTGGATCACCTTCGAATTCATCTCGAAGGCGCGCTGGGCCGTGATCATGTTGGTGATCTCCTTGACGGGATCGACGTTCGAGCTTTCCAGGTAGCCCTGCTGCAGCTTGCCGAAGCTCGGGTCGCCGGGCACGCCGGTGACGGGGGCGCCGGAGGCCGCGGTCTCGCGGTAGAGGCCGTTGCCGAGGGGCTCCAGGCCGGCATCGTTGGCGAAGTTCGCCAGCGTGATCTGGCCCAGGTTCTGCGCCTGCACCTGCCCGTCCACCTTGGCGAAGACCTGGCCCGACTGGTTGATCACCACGTCGACGGCCCCGTTGGGGATGAGGATCGCCGGGTCGAGGGCGTAGCCCTCCAGGGTGACGATCTGGCCGGTGTTGTTGCGGTTGAACGAGCCGGCGCGGGTGTAGTTGATCTCGCCGTTCGGGTTGGTGATCTGGAAGTAGCCCCGGCCGTTCACTGCGAGGTCGAGCTGGTTGGCGGTGTTGGCGAGCGGCCCCTGCCGGTGCAGGTTGCGGATGGCGGCCGTGCGCACGCCGAGGCCGAGCATCGCGCCCTCCGGCACCGGCTCCTGGCCGGCCTGGTTCGGCACGCCCTGCTGGCGCTCGGCCTGGTAGAGCAGGTCGGTGAACTCGGCCCGCGCGCCCTTGAACCCGGTGGTGTTCAGGTTGGCGATGTTGTTGGCGATGACCTCGAGGTTCATCTGCTGGGCGTTCATGCCCGTGGCCGCGATGGCGAGCGCTCTCATGGTGTCACGGTCCCGTCGAAGCGTTTAGCAGGGGGTTTCACGCGATCGGATCGTCAGATCGGCATGCGGCTGAGTTCGAGATAGGCGGCGACCACCTTGTCCCGGACGGCGATGGCGGTCTGCAGGCTCTGCTCGGCCGACATCACCGCCTCGACCACCTGCTGCGTCGAGGCTTTGCCCTGGATGCCCGAGATGGCGGTGGCCTCGCCGGAGCGCAGGGAGGTGCGCAGGCCGCTGGCGAGCTGCGCCATGACGTCCCCGAAATCGGTGCCGGCACCGGCCGTGGCGGTCGGCGGGCTCACGGGGAAGCTCGTGCGCGCCAGCGGCGCGGCCGAGTCGGTGCGGGTGATGCCGGCGGTCCGGTCGAAGGCGGCGAGCGAGGTGAGGGCTTCGATCATCGCGGGTCTCAGCTTCTCAGGAGGTCGATGACGCTGGCGACCATGGCGCGGGCCTGCTTGATCACCTGGACGTTGGCTTCGTAGGAGCGGTTGGCCTCGCGGATGTCGGCCATCTCCACTAGCACGTTGACGTTGGGCATCTTCACGTTGCCGTCGGAATCGGCCGCCGGGTTGCCGGGGTCGCGCTCGATGCGGAACGGCGCGTCGTCGGTGCCGATCTTGCGCAGGGCCACGGTGGGGCCGCCGGCGGCCCGGTCCAGAGCGGCCCGGAAGGTCACGGTCTTGCGGGCATAGGGGTCCGCCCCGGGGGCGTCGCCGACGGATTGCGCGTTGGCGACGTTCTCGGCGGCGATGCGCAGGCGCAGGGACTGCGCCTCCATGCCGGCGCTGGCGAGACGGGTGGAGGCCGCGAGGGGGTCGATCATCAGGACTTCACCGCCGCCTTGAGCATCCGGTCGAAGGCCTTGACGATGCCCATGTTCAGGTTGTGGTCGCGGCTGACCTCGCCGGCCTTGAGCATCTCCTGCTCCAGGCTCACCGAGCTCGAGGTCGAGAGCGCGTCCCAGGCGTCGGCCGCGGCGACCGGCTTGGTCGGGATGCGGTTCTCGCCGGAGGTGACGTGGGCGCTCTCCGTCATGGTTATGCCGGCGGAGGCCGTGCGCGCCATCACCTCGGAGAACGGCACCACGTCCCGGGCCTTGTAGTCGGGCGTGTTGGCGTTCGCGACGTTGCTCGCGATGGTCGACTGACGCACCGCGAGGTAGCGCGCCTGCTGCGAGGCCAAGTCGAAGAGGTAGACGCCTGTCACGGTCGGCTCCGGTCCCGATCATTCATGACCGAAGCTTTAGGGAGCCAATCTTGTCCGAGGCTGACGGGGGCGGCGCGCCGGGGCCGCCCCTCAGCGGGCCTCCGCGTTCGCCTCGAGGTCCCGGCCGCGGGTCTCGGGCATGAGGAAGGCCGCGATCGTGCCCACGATGCTGAAGGCCACGAGGTAGTAGGCCGGGGCGAGCTTGTCGCCCGAGAGGGCGATGAGCTTGTTCACGACGTAGTTCGTGCTGCCGCCGAAGATCGAGACCGAGAAGGCGTACACGATGGAGAGCCCCGCGCTGCGCACCGCCCGCGGCAGGGCCTCGGGGATCGCCACGATGATCGCCGCCGCGTTGATCGATGACAGGGCCGAGAGCAGGAAGGTTACGGCGTAGACCGACGGGCCGGTCGGGTCGCGCACGAGCCAGGCGAAGGCCGGCACGGTCAGCACGACGATGAGCGCGCGGGGCCAGATCATCACCGGGCGCCGGCCGAACCGATCGGCCAGCCAGCCGCCGAGGAGCGGGAAGGCGATGGAGGCGAGGCCGAGGGCGATGGGCACGGCGGTGGAGATCGTCTCCGTGAGGCCGAGCGTGGCCTGGGCATAGACCGGCATGTTGGTGCCCACCGCGTTGGAGACGGTGGAGGCCGCGATGATGAGGAAGGTCAGGACCAGCATCCGGCCGTGCTCGCGCACCAGGCGCCGGACCACCGCGAGGGTGGACTCGGCCGCGGCCGGGTCGGCGCGCTCGCCGGCCGTCTCGGGCAGATGGCTGCGGATGATCAGACCCACGGGCACGACGCCGATGCCCAGCGCGAACATCACCCGCCAGCCCCAACTCGCCATGGCGTCGTCGCCGACCGCGTAGGTCAGGACCGAGGCCACGAGGCCGGCGATCAGGGCGGCGCAGCCCTGGCTGGCGATCTGCCAGCTCGCCACGAAGCCGCGGTGCTGTCCCGGGGCGGCCTCCAGGAGATAGGCGGTGGAGGGGCCGACTTCGCCGCCGAGGGCGAGCCCCTGGATGAGCCGGCCCACGATGACGATGACCTGCGACCAGCCCCCCAGGGTGGCGTAGCCGGGGGCGGCCGCCAGCATCACCATGCCGATGGCCATCAGCGCGATGGTGATCAGCATCGCTGGCTTGCGCCCCGCCCGGTCGGCGAAGGCCCCGATGAGGATGCCGCCGACGGGCCGCATGACGTAGCCGATGCCGAACAGGGCCAGGGAGGCGAGCAGGCTGTCGGTGGCGTTCTCCGAGGGGAAGAACGCCTCGCCGATGGGCTTCGCGAAGAAGGCGTAGATGGTGAAGTCGTAGAACTCGAGGGCGTTGCCCAGCACCACGGCGGCGACCGCCTTGCGTTCGAGGCGCGGGGCCCCCTCGGTGGTCCCGGCCGTCTGCATGGTGGTCTCCCGTTGCGCGTCCCCGGCCAGGCTCATGGCACCGGCACATCCTGCGTCAGGGCGTCGATGGAGAGCAGGTAGCCCAGCAGCGCGTCCTGGTCGGCGGGGCCGTAGCCGGCGGCGGCATCGACCCAGTAGCGGTGCCCCTCTCCCGTCACCCGCGCCGTGCGCGCCATGGCGGAGGCGCGGTTGGCGGCCACGACCCGCCCGCGCAGATCCCGGTCCACCAGGGCGCGCAGGCTGTTGCGCGGATCCGGCGCGCGACCGCGCTCCAGGGTGCCGGGCACGCCGAGCGCGCCGGCGAGGTCGGTCCCCGCCGCCACGCCGCCATCGTGCAGGTAGGGCGCCGACCAGGCGAGGCCGACGAGATTCGGGACCTTGTAGCCGCCCTCGGTCCCGGCATGGGCCCAGCCGAGCTGGACCTGTTTCAGGGCCTCGCCCTCCAGGGGGATCGGCACGATCCTGGGGTCGGCCGGCAGCGGGAAGGGCGTGTCGGTCGCAAACATCGCGGGGGCGGACAGGTGCGCCTCCATCTTGGCCCCCGCGCGGGCCCGGGTCGGCTCGGTACCGATCTCGCCCACGGGCACGATCCGGTTGTTGGTCAGCGCCGGGCCGGCATGGCAGCCGGCACAGCCGGCCCGCGCGAACACCGCGCGGCCGGCCTCGGCCTGTGCCTTCGGCGCCGGCGGCGGACGCAGGAGGTTCTGGAAGGCCGACATGGCGTTGTTGGCGAAGTTCGCCGGCTCCCCAGCCGCGGAGGCGAAGAGCCCGTTATCGGTCATGTAGTTCGTCGCCGGAAAGCTCGGCAGGACGGCGTAGCGGTTGAGGCCGGGGGAGGCCGGCGTCGGGTCGAAGGCGGCCAGGATCGCGCTCGGCCGCTGGGCCGCCTGCGGATCGTAGCGCAGGGCCGGGTTCGCCGCCCCCTGGAGCAGGATGCCGAGGTAGAGGTCCGGATCGATGCCGAACAGCCAGGGCGCGGCGGCCGCGAGCTGCGTCGTGTCCGAATTGGCCGTGTGCACGTTGTTGTTCAACGACGACAGGCCGTGGAAGGGCCCGACCGCCTCGCGTCCGCTCCAGCTGTAGGGCTCGCCGTAGGCCGAGAAGCTCGACGGGATCGAGGTCGGGTTCGTCACCAGGTCGGCGGAGGAATCGAAGCTGCCCGGCGGCCAGCTCGCGACCTCGACCTTGGCCGCCGCCTCGAGCCTGTCCCGGTCGGGCAGCACCGCGGTCCCTCCGCCGGCGGTCGGAACGGTTCGTGACGGATCGCCCGCGAGGGCCGCGAGGTCGATGCTGCCGTGCATGAAGTAGGCGGAGGCGTTGGCCGAGAGGGCGAGGAGCAGCCCGGCATTCAGGTCGGTGTTCGGGGCGCCCTCCACGACCTTACCGGACTGGGGGTCGACGGCCGCGTGGCAGAGGGCGCAGGTGATGCCGAGCCGCAGGTGGCCCCGGTCGTAGAAGGTCTTCAGGCCGATGATGCCGAGGCCGCCCGCCTCGACGTCGAGCCCGGTCGAGACGAAGTCGCCCTTGCCCCACTGACGCTCGCCGATCCGCACGTCCTGGGCGACGCGGACCTGGAGGTTGTTGGTGGCCTTCCCGCCCAGCAGCAGCACGGCGCGGGCGACCTCGTAGGGCGTCAGGGCACCGTCGAGCATCCCCATCACGTCGGTGAGGAAGACCTCGTTCCCGAAGGTCTCGGTGTAGAAGGCCTCCCGCCCGCGGGCGATGACCGCCTCGTCGATGGTGAAGGCGCCGGCCTCGGGCGACAGCGTCCGGCGCCCCGCCTCGGTGGTGCGCAGGGTCGCGGCCTCCTCCCGGCCGATGCGGCGCCCGAGGACGTCGTAGGCCGTCGAGATCGGGTAGCGGTCGGGGTTCGCGAGGGCCTCGCGCGAGGGCGTCGGCGCATAGCTGACGCGGCCGAACCCGGCGAGGCCGGCCCCGGCGGCGAGGATGACGACGATGCCGAGGAGAAGGGAACGGGAACGCATGCCGAGGGGGTGTCTCCGGCCTGCAGGGGCCGGCGGATAACGGATGCCGACGGCCAAGGTTCGATGACAGATGCGCGAGGCGCCGCGCCGCGCCGATCGGGTCTTCGGGACCGCGCGCGTCCGGGCCCTCGGAACCGGCGATCCATGCCGGCGCTTGCATTCCCGGACGGGTCATCCGTCCGGCCGGGAGGACAGCCATGTCGCGTGACACCGAAACGCATCAAGCCCTGCTCAGCGCCCTGAAGGCCGCCCAGGGGCGGTCCGACGGCAGCTTCGAGAAGGCCGTCACGGACGCCTTCGCCCATGTCTTCGAGCATCTCCAGCGCCTGAACGCCGTGAGCGGGCCGGACGAGGACCGCCCGCTGGAGCCCGGCGAGTCGGCGACCCTGCGCTGAGCCTCGCCGCGGCGACTCCGGGGCTCGCGTCCCGGAGGTTTGGCGCATCGCCCCCGGCGGCGACGGGACGGCGTCAGGCCCGCTGCGCCGAGGGCTCCGGCATGCGGGTGAGGAGCAGGGCTGCGCCCAGGCCGATGCCCGCCGACACCAGGAACGCCGCCGTGAAGCCGCTGGCATCGACGAGGCTGCCGGCCAGCACGTTCGAGAGGGCGATGGCGACGCCCTGGACGGTGGCCACCACCCCCGAGGCGAGGTTGTAGCGGGCTTTGTCCTCCATCAGGTCGGCGATCACCAGAGGCTTGATGGCGCTGTAGAGGCCGGTGCTCACGCCCTCCAGGGCCTGCACCGCGAAGAGCCAGAGGGCGTCGTCCGACACGGTGTAGAGCAGCGCCCGCACCGGCAGCATCGCGAAGGCGAACAGGAGGATCGGCTTGCGCCCCCAGCCGTCGGCGAAGCGTCCGACCAGGATGGCCATGGGCAGCATCACCGCCTGCGCCGCCACGATGGTCGTCGAGGTGATGGCGGCCGACCAGTTCTCGTGCGCCAGGGAGATCTTTTGCGCGACCAGGGAGGCCATCGGCCCGTTGGCCAGCTGGAACAGGAAGATCGACGCGGCGAAGACGAGGAGCGGGCGGTTGTCGAGGAGCACCTTGAAGGCCGCGCCCGAGCGCGGCTTCGGCTTCACCCCCTCGGCGAGCTCGCGGCCGACGATGTCGCGAGGGATCGACAGGACGGCCGCGGCGGCCGCGAACGACAGGGCGGGCACGAGGAAGAACACCGCCCGGTCGGGAAAGCCGTAGCCGACCAGCGCGATCAAGATTGCGATGACGACGTTGCCGGCCCGGTACCAGGCGCTGTTGCGACCCATCCGGCGCGACAGGCGGGCCTTCGGGAAGATGCCGAGGGTGAGGCCCGCGATGGTCGGGGTGAAGCTGCTGCCCGCCGCGGTCAGGACCGTGAAGGCCAGGAGCACCGGCCAGAATTGCGGCCAGAGCGCGATGACCACAGCTCCGGCCGAGGCCGCCATCAGGGCGGCCACGATGGCCAGGCGCTTGTCGCGCGCGCGGTCGATCACGGCCCCGAGCGGTGCCTGCAGGCCGACGCCGACGAGGCCCGCCAGGGTGGTCACGAGGCCGACGGTGGTCGCGCTCCACTCGCGGTGTACCAGCAGGAAGACGTTGAGGTAGGGCCGCAGCCCCCCGTTCACGTCGACCAGGCTGAGGTTGAGCAGATCGAACTTGCGCGGATGCAGGTCCGTCGCGGTGCCGGCCGCGTCGTGTCCCTTCGCTTGCCGGTCGCCTCGTCCGCCGACCGGTTCACCGTCTTGCCGGTCACCTTGCCGGTCACCTTGCCGGTCACTTTGCCCGTCACTTTGCCGGTCACCTTGCCGTTCGCCTCGCCCCGCCCTGTGCGCCATCGCTCTGTGTTGCCCGTTCCGGTCCCGCTGTGACCGGGTGTGACGTCCCTGCGGTCAATGTGTTCCCGGGCCGGCGATCGGCACGAGGGCGAGGCGGTCGGACATCGCCGCGTCGGGGCGGACACGGCGCGACCCGCCGCGGCGGAGGCCGGGCGGGTCGGTGGGGGATCCTGTCGGTCCAGGCACGGCTTACAGGTTGAGGTAAACCTGGGCCGAACCGACGATGGTGAAGACGAGGCCGCCGGCAAAAGCCGCGACCATGGCGTAGGAGAAGCCTTTCAGCAGCATGTGAGTCTCCTTCGCGGGTCCGATCAGCAGCGGTTACCGCCCGAGGTCTGGCCGTACTGCTGGGTGGGGAAGTTCTGCTGGTTGGCGTTGCCCTCGGCGGCCGAGCTCATCGGGCAGCTATAGGGGTTTCGCAGGGGCACGCCGCCACGAAACTCGAGCGAACCGGTCGTTTCGACCTCGTAGGGCGAGAAAGCAGTGTAACGGGACGGCCTTTCGAAAGCCATGGCGGACGAGATCGGAGCAACGCCGAGGACGAGAGCGGCGGCGAGGGCGGCGATACGGGTCTTCATTAAGGCTATCAGGCTCCTATACAGTGCGAACCGGTTTTCTTGGTTCGCTTCATCTGTCTGAACCGAATATGGGGCCTCGATCTCATCCATGACGTGCGTCCAGGCACGTGGAGGGCAGGATTAAACGATGGGGCCTGAGATGAGGGTCTGATCAAGTCTCGATGCATCATGAATACATCTTGGACAAAGCCGTCGTTAGTCCTGCCGGCGCTCTCCCCGCGCCGGTCGGCCCGGTGCCCGCCGGACTAAAGCGTGGCGGGCGATCGTCTGACAGGAAGACGCTGGGTTGCCGGCCGCCGACCGGCGGCACCTGTCCCCGGGCAGCCGAGCCAGGGAGACATGCGTGATCCGCACCATCGCTAAGGCCCTCCGTCGGTCCACCCGCCGCCTGCGCGGCGGCAAGATCCTTGTGGCCTCCTCACGCGTGGCCTCCTCACGCGTAGCCTCCTGGCTGATGG
This sequence comes from Methylobacterium sp. V23, assembly GCF_002917135.1. Lineage (NCBI taxonomy): Bacteria > Pseudomonadati > Pseudomonadota > Alphaproteobacteria > Hyphomicrobiales > Methylobacteriaceae > Methylobacterium > Methylobacterium sp. V23. Next base: position 26,779 of record NZ_PDHT01000019.1, on the reverse strand, counting down.
CCTCCTCGCTGGTGGCCTTCCCGCTCCTGGCACCGGCTCCGGCCCGGGCGGGCTCCGCGGCCCAGCCGGGCCAGACCATCGGCCTGCCGGCCGGCGCCCAGCTCCCGGTGGGGCTCTACTTCGTCAACACGTCGAGCTTCGGGGTGCGCGACACGCGCCCGCTGGACTCGGACTCGAACGTCAACCTGCCGGCCTTCGTCTGGGCGACGCCCTGGAACCTGCTCGGGGCGCGCCTGAACCTCATCGCGATCCAACCCGTCGTGGCGTCGAGTCCCCGCGGCACGCCCTACCAGAGCGGCATCGGCCAGCCGCTCCTCGCCGGGCAGCTCGCCTGGGACCTCGGCAACAACTTCGGCGTCAGCTACCTCTTCGGCGGCTACCTGCCGATCGAGACCCGTTTCCTGACGCAGAACGCGTCGCTGAGCCACCGCTTCGCCGCCAGCTACACCGGGGACGGCCTGAACCTCACGGCCAACCTGCTCTACGGGATCTTCCTCGACCCCGTCTCACCGCAGGGCGGGGTCTATCCCGACTACCTCAACCTCGACCTCACCGCGACGAGGAAGTTCGGGAAGTGGGAGGTCGGCCCCGTGGCTTTCGCCTCCACGGACCTGCCGACCCGGTTTCCGGGCTACCAACGCCAGGGCCAGATCGCGGTGGGCGGCCTCGTCGGCTACAATTTCGGCCCGGTGAACCTGCAGGCCTACGTCACCCAGGACGTGGTCGAGCGCCGGTACGGCGGACGCGAGACGCGCGGCTGGCTCCGGGTCATCGTGCCGATCTACAAGGAGAGCACCAACGCCGCCGCGCCCACCCGGCCGGTCGCGGGTCCGGGCCGGCTCGCCGGCCGATAGGCGCTGCCCGTGCGTGGTATACTGAATTCTTTCTGAACTCGACAAGTCCACGTCCAGGCCAAGCCTGATAATCCATGACAATAAAGTCAAGCAACACCGCGGAACATGCGAGCCAGGATAGACTTACAGCCGCACTGTGCCGCTCGTGAGCACATGACTGGAAGTCAAACATGAAAACCCTCGCAATGGTTCTGGCATCGAGCCTGATGTTCGCCAGCTTTTCCCTCGGCTCCGCCTCGGCCGCCCCGGGCCTGACCCAGGCCGAGCGGATGCGCGCCAGCTCGTCCATCGGCCATGCGGGCAACTACAAGGCGCGCAAGTACCACATGCGCCATCGCGGCCATGGCCATGACGCGATCCATCAGTCCCGCGCCCATCGTCTGCACCACACCCGCAACCGCCTGATGCATGGCGATCCGAACGCCCGCAATCCGATGCTGCCCGGCTACGCCCAGCAGCGCGGCAACATCTCTGGCGGCCCGCGCTACTGAGCGCTTCCGGGCGGGTCCGAGACCCGCGGCGCCGTTCATCGTCCGCGCGGGGTTCCGGCTTTGCCCGGAGCCGCTTCGCGGACCCGTCCGGCCCGGCCGGCCGCGCATCCCGCCGCACGGGGTGACGCCGGCCGGCCGCGTCGGCTAAGCACGGGGCCGGCGCGGCCCGGACCGTGGCGCGCCGTCGGCGTGAACGAGGACCGGAACCGATGCCCCCGTGGCCGCCGAGCCTGCAGGACGCGCGCTGGCGGGTCGGCCTCTTCACCCTGCTCTACCTCTACCAGGGGCTCGTCGCCGGCTTTGCCCTGACGGCGCTGGCCAACCACTTCGCCGCCATGGGCGCCTCCACCGCGGAGGTGGGCCGTCACCTCGCCGTGGTGGGTCTGCCCTGGGTCCTGCAGCCCCTGCTCTGGGGACCGGTGATCGACCGGGCGACGCCCGACCGCATGGGGCCACGCCGCCGCTGGCTCGTCCTCGCCCTGGCGGGCGCCCAGGCGAGCCTCGCCGGCCTGCTCCTTCTCGGCGGCGCCCCGAGCCTCACGGCCGTCAGCCTCGTCCTCCTCCTGCACAGCCTGGCGGCCTCCCTGGCCGACACCGCCACCGACCGCCTGATCGCCGACAGCGTCCCGGCCGGCGAGCTGGGACGCACCAGCGCGGCCACGCGGGCGGGCTTCGTGCTCGGCAGCGCCGCCGGAACCGCGCTCTTCGCCTGGGTGCTGGAGGCGGGGGGCTTCGCCGCCGCGGCGGGCGCCCTCCTCGGCCTGACCACCCCCATCGCCCTGGCGGCCGCGCTCGTGCGCGAGGTCCCGGGGGACCGGCTCCTCGCCTGGCCGCGGCCCGGGCCGGCCCGCGCGGCCGGAGCGAGCCGGATCGCCGCGGCGACCGCCTTCGTGCGCGCGCTCGCCGACGGCTTCCGGAGCCGCGACGCGGCGCGCCTGCTGGCGCTGTGCTTTGCCATCGATTTCGGTCTGGCGCTGTTCCAGGTGCCCTTCGCCGTCGCCCTGGTGCAGGCGCATGGCTGGGACGCGGGCGGCCTCTCGCGCCTGCAGGCCCTGCTCGCCCTCCTGGGCGGAACCCTCGGAGCCGCGGGCATCGGCGCCTCCGTCGACCGTCTCGGTCCGGGGCCGGCCCTGCGCGCCCTCCTGGTCGCCTGCGCGGTGGCGTTCGGGATCGCGGCCGGGTTGATCGCGGCCGGGCTGGAGGCCGTCACGGGGCCCGTCATCCTGGGCCTCGCCAACGTCGTGCCGGCTCTCCTCTACGTCGCCCTGCTGCCCACCGTGCTCCTGGCGACCCGCACCGGACGGGCCTCGGCCACGCAGTTCCAGATCTACATGGCGGCGATGAACCTCGGCGACGTCGCCGGCTCGGCGCTCGCCGGCGGCCTCGCCGCGGCGGTTCCCCCGGCCCTCGTCGCCCTCGGTGTCGCCCTGCTGTTCCTCCTCGGCACTCGGGTCGCCCGGGCGCCCGCCGGGTGACGGGTCGGCGGCTCAGGCCGCCGCGACGGGGGGCCGGTCCCGGACCAGCCGGGGCGGCCGACGTTCTACCAGCCGTTTCGCGCCCGCCGCGCCCGGTTCCTGCGTCGGCGAGAGATCGAGGCCCGGAGCGCGTAACCCAGCCCGACGTGGAGGGCGGCGGCCGCGCGGTCCGGTCAGGGCCCTGTGAGGTCTCTTCGGGGCGCCGCGCGCCACCGCCCCGGAGTGCACAGGTCCGGCGGGGGATGTCGGGCCGCGGGAGAGCGAGCCGCGGGGTCCGGCCAAGAACCGCCGGTCGTGCGGGAGGGGCTGCCCTTCGGGAGGCCGGCGCGGGCTGCGGCCTCGTGGGGCACGGCCAGATCGACGCGCCGCGCCCAAGTCTCCGCGCCGCGGCTGGAACCCCACACGGCCCCGGCCCGCCGCGCCGCCCGCGATCGTTCCGGGGCGGCGCTCGACCCAGCCGGTCCGCCCCCATGACGGGCGCGGCCTCAGACCCGCTCGCCCTGCGCCGTCCCCCGTGTCGCGCGAGACCGCCTCCGGTCCAACCCGGTCGGCGACCCGGGTCTGAACGGGCCCCTCTCCGTCCTGCAGAGGGGGTCCGCGCGCAAGAGGCCGACGGCATCGACCGGACCCGCTCCGATCCGGGACGGCGCGCTGAGGCCGCCCGAACGGTCGTCAGGAACCGCCGCACCTCGCCGGACAGGTGTTCGGATTGGCGGGAGACCTCGGACGCGGAGGTGAGCACGTGGGCCGCAGCCGTCCCGGTGTCGTCGGAGGCGCGCGCCACACCGGCGATGTTGTGGGTCACCTCGGCCGTGCCGCTCGAGGCCTGGGCCACGTTGCGCACGATCTCCTGGGTCGCGGCGCTCTGCTGCTCGACCGCCGCCGCGATCCCGGCCGCCACGTCGTTGATGTCGCGGATCCGCCCCGTGATGCCGTGGATGGCCGAGACGGCCTGATCGGTGACCCCCTGGACCTGTCCGATGCGCTGGCCGATCTCCTGGGTGGCGCGCGCCGTCTGGTTGGCCAATTCCTTCACCTCGGCGGCCACCACGGCGAAGCCGCGGCCGGCCTCGCCGGCGCGCGCCGCCTCGATCGTGGCGTTGAGCGCCAGGAGATTGGTCTGGCCCGCGATGTTGGAGATCATCCCCACCATCGCGCCGATCTGCTCGGCCGCCTGGCTGAGCGCCCGCACGAGCTGCGTCGTCTGATCGGCCTCCGACGCCGCCGCCTGAGCCAGGTTGGCCGAGCTTGCCACTTGCCGGCCGATCTCCTGCACGGACGTCCCGAGTTCCTCCGCGGCAGCCGCCACCGTGCCCACGTTGGCGGCGGCTTCCTCGGCCGCCGCCGCGACCGTGGCGGATTGGACGGCCGTCTGCCGGGCATTGACCGTCATCTGCTGGGCGGTCGCCTGCAAATCGGTCGACGACGACGACACCAGCCCGACGATCCCCCCGACCGCCTGCTCGAAGCTGTCGGCCAACTCGACCATCGTGCGCCGACGTTCCGCCGCCGCGGCCGTGTCGGCGACCCGGCGAAGGTCCGCCTCCTCCGCCGCCTTGCGCGACACCATGGCCTTGATGTTGTCGACGGCGCGGCCCAACGCCCCGATCTCGTCGCCGCGCCGGCTCTCCGGGATTTCGGCCTCGATCTCACCGGCCGCCATGCGCTCCAGCACCGCCACGAGGCGCGTGATCGGGCGCTGGATGTTGAGCATCAGGAGAATCGCCGCCGCAAGCAGGCTCATCAGCATCGCGGCGCCGGCGAGCAGACCGACCTGTCGCGCGCCGCTCACCTGCTCGGCGCTGCTCTGCATCGCCTGATCGGTGAAGCCGCGGGCGTTGGCCACGGCCTGGTCGATGATCCCCTCGATCTGGACGATCTGGTCCATGATCGCCTTTCGGGCGGCACCGGCGGTGTTCGCATCGACCCCCTGGCCGCGCAGGTCGGCGCGCCCGATCACGGCATACCGGCCCACGGCGGCGGCGAGGTTCTCCAGAGCCGTCCCGCTCTCGCGCAGGACTTCGGGCTTCAGCGCCAGCGCGATGGGTCGTTCCAGCCCGCGCTTGGCACGCTCAGCGTCCCTCACGGCGCTGGCAGCGGCGGCATCAACCTCAGACTTCGTTCGCGACAGATCCACGTCCTTGAAGTTGAGCTGGATGCGATTCAAGGCGACCTGTGCTTGGGAGATCCCCGACAGAATGGTCTGCTCCCGCGCGACAGCCTCGATCGCGTCGGAGATTTGGTGATTACTGTTCCATTGGTAGCCCATGACGCCGAGGGCGAACAGCGCCGTCACCGAAGACGAGAGAATAAGCTTACGCCCTATAGTCATGACAGGCATAACAAACACTAATGCAAAAGGAAATTTGACACTATTTTCTCGTCTTATATCGCCGACAACACATGAAACATTCCTTACGATTGCCACTTTGACGGGTGATAGACTGAAATAGACCATCGGCGTGATACGATCGGTCTCATTGGCGTTCCCCAGGGCACGACGGCAGGGCCGATATCGGGCCCTCGGGGAAGCGGACCGGGCGGTGATCCGGGTCCCGCAACAGCGCCCGCTCAAGATCCGGCACTCCGTCGCACGCCGGTCGGTTCCGGGCGCCGGCTTTCGGGGCCCCTGGAGGCCGGAGGATGCTTGACACGGAGCGACCCGACCGCCTCAGTGCTCCCATCGCGCCGACACCGGGGCGCCCTCCACCACGACGTCGGCCCGGCCGACTTACCCCCGCTCCGCACCCCGCCCTGCCGATGTCCCCTCCCCCCGCCTCCGCCCGGTCCGCCCCGTGAGCGAACCGAGCGCGCCCGGCCTTCGGGTCCTGCTGCCGGAGGCCGCCCGCTATGCCGGGGGGGCGCATGTCGGGCCGGGGGAGAACGAGCATTGGATCCCGGCCAAGAACCGCTGGTCGCGGGTGGTGCTGCCCTTCGGAGGCCTGGTGCCGGAGGCCTGGTGCTGCCTCGGCTTCCGCCTCGCCTGGGCGGCGGAGGAGGCCGCCGGGTCCGCCCTCGACTTCGCCCTGGTGGGGATCGACTTCCTGGCCGAGGACGGGTCGAGCCTCGACTTCGACCACGTGCCCGGCCTCGACCGGACCCTCCTCGACCCGCACGGGACCTGGATCGCCGGCCCGTCCGCCCTGCCGCCGGAGACGCACGGCGCGCGGGCCGGGCGCCTCCAGCTCGCCTTCCAGGTGCCGGCCCCGGCCACCCGGATCACGGTGACGCTCCGCTCCTGGCGCAACACCCATGCGTTCACGGTCGCCGAGGCGCGCCTGACGCAGGGGACGGATCTGCCGCCCGCCGCCTCCCTGATCCCCCGCACGCGGCACCGCCTCGGGCCGGAGCCGGCCTGGCGCGACCACGCCCTGGTGCCGGGCTGCGGCCTCGTGCTGCGCGGCCAGCTCCACACGCCGCATCCGGGCACCCACGCGGCCCTGGCCCGCATCGTCTACCGCGACCGCTCCGGCGCGGCGCTCGACCCGCCCTATCCGGGGACCATCTCGGTGCCGGGGCTCGGGGCCCTCGTCGACCTCTCCGCCCACCAGCAGGCGCGCCGCTTCACCCTGGAGCTCCAGCCCCCCGCCGGGGCGGCGCAGGTGGCGGTGGGCTTCGCCACCTGGGAGGCGGACGGGCCGGAGGCGGAACTCCTCGTCCCTCCGGAGGTGGCCCTGGAGGACCGGATGCGGCTGGAGAGCCTCTGCGCCGACGATCTCCTCGCCGCCCCCGATTTCCTCGCCCGCCTGGCCGAGCGCCTGTCCCTGCCCGGGGCCGCCTTCTCCGGCTGGTGTCCACAGCCCGAGGCGGTGGCCACCGTGCCGGCGGTGCTCGCGCGCGCCCGGGCGATTCAGCGCGGCGAGGGCCACCGCGCCGCCGGTCTCGACCGGACCCTGCGCCTCGCCGGCCAGCCCGCCTGGACCCTGCCGGAGGCGCCGGACTGGACCGAGGATCCGTTCCGCTCGGTGCCCTGGCGCCTGGAGTACCAGTCCCTGGCCTGGCTCGGGGCGCTGGCCGAGGCACCGGGCGGCGCCGCCACCGCCGTCGGCCTCGCCCTGTCCTGGTCGCGGGCCAACCCCTGGGGGGCGCCCACCGACGGCCTCGCCCTGCACCCGGCGGCCCTCGCCGCCCGCACCGAGACCGTCGTGCGGCTCCTCGCCCGGGCCGGCAAGCCCGGCGGCCCGGCCTCCCTGACCCTCACGGGCGAGGCGGTGCGTCACGGCTTCGCCCTCGCCGAGATTCTCGGTCAGAACACCTTCGGCCGCTCGATCCACCAGCTCCAGGCGGCAGCGGTCCTGCGCATCGTCGCCCGGGCCCTGCCGCTGCTGCCGCTCGCGACGCACTGGCGCTCCCTGGCCGACGCCGCCCTCGAAGCCGGCCTCGCGCCGCTCCTCGATACGGAGGGACGGTTCTCCGACCCCGCCCTGCATCCGCGCCTCGAACTCCTGACCCTGCTGCGCGCCCTCGGGCTCGGGCTCGATGCCGAGGACCCCGCCGAGTCGGCTCTCAAGTCCCGCCTCGACCGGCTCGTGGCGGCCGGGCTCCCGGCGGTCGCCGGTCTCCTCGATCCGTCCGGGCGCCTGCCGCCGTTCGGGGACGCCCCCGCCGGCGAGGATGCCGCCGGCTGGATCGGGCGTCTCGGCGCGGAGGCGGGTCGCGCGCTCAGCGCCGAGCGCTGGTCCGGAGACGCGCGACCGCGACGCGACCGTCCCAGTATACCACGCGTCACTCTCGAGCCCGCCGCGGGCCGCGTCGACCCGTCCTCGGGCATGATCGCGCAGCGCCACGACGCCCCCGGTCGGGGCTGGGGCCACTTCGCCTGCACCTTCGCCAGCCAGGGCCAGGGTCCCGGGTCCGGCCACCGGGACGTTGGCTCCTTCGTCTACGCCTGCGAAGGGGTGCGCTGGATCGTCGAGGCCGGCGGCTCGAGCCAGGTCGAGACCGGCGCCGCCCGCCATCACCTCCTCTCGGGAGCCGGCCACAACGTGGCGGCCCTCGACCAGCGCGAACCCATGGCGGGCCCGGCCCTCTCCCTCGGGGCGGAGCGCCTCATCGGCGCCACCGCCCACCGCCTCGCCACGCAGGCCTACGGTCCCGAAGTCGCGCACCGGCGCGTCTTTCTCGTCCTCGACGACCTCTCGGGACTGGCGGTGTTCGACCGCTTCAGCGGCTCGGGCAGCCTCAGCTTCGAGGGCGCGGTCCACCTGTCGCCGGAGATCCTGCTGGCCCTGGCGGGTCCGCGCCGGGCCATGGCCCAGGCCGGGCGCCACCGGCTCTCGCTATCCCCCCTGGCCGTGCGTGGACGCTGCGCCGGCCTGACCCTCCGCAACGGCTGCAATGCCCATCCGGGCGCCCTGCGGGGCTTCGTCGCCGCGGCGGCCGGGGGCCTGCAGCCGACGAGCGTGCTCGGCTACGCCTTCGCGGGTGCGGGCACAGTCTGCGGCGGCCTGGTCCTCGCGGCCGATGCGGATGCCGACCGGCGGCTCACCGCGCTGCTGGGCGAGGCTGCCTTCGAGCGCCTGCTGACGGAGGCGTAGGGTACGTCCTCAAGAACGGACTTCGCGCTTGGCGACGAAGTTGAACTCCTCGACCAGCACGTCCTTGACCACATCGGAGCCGAGGCGGGCGTTCACCTGCTTGCGGATCTCGGCAAGGCGCTGTGTGACGTTGTAGCGGGACAGGCGTTTGAAATCGATCGCCGGGTCCGTGTAGATCTGCCGGAAAGTCTCATCGACCACGAAGGCGTTCGGCGGCACCGAGAGCGTGTGCATCAGCCGCGCATCGGCGGTGAAGACCAAGATAGCGACGATGTAACCTTGCACCTTGCCGTCGACGACCATCGGAACATTGATGGGCGGCAGTTTTTGGTACTGGAGGCCTTCGAGGTAGGGTTCGGTCTTCTTAGAAAACAGCCCCGCCCCCCAGGTCACTGCGCCGTAGCAGGACAGGATGGTGAGGCCGCAGATCCACAGGCCGGTGACGAGGATGCGCATGGCGGGGAGCGAGCCTCAGCGCCGGACGTGGCCGGAATAGGTACCGTCGGATTCCGCCTCGCGCAGGGACTCCGCGACGATGCCGGAGATCTCCTCAACGGCCCGCAGGTGCAGGCCGACAGCGTCCTGGTTGCGCTCCAGGACACCGCGCAGGCGCAGCAGCTGGTCGCGCACCGGCCCGTCGAGTTCGGCGGGGTCGAGGTCGCGGGTCAGCCGGGTCAGTTCGAGGAGGCTCTGGCTCTTGCGCCGGTTCACCGCCTCCTGGTCGACGGGGTGATGCGCGAGCAGCGCCTCGGTCTCCGCCGTCACGGTGGCTTCCAGGCGCTTCAGGGATGCGAGCAGCATGGGGTCTCAGCTCTCCGAGGTCTTGGCCGACGGCGCGACGGTCGCCGCGGGCGGGTTCAGCGGACGCGCCGCCTCGAGCATGCGGGCGATCCCGACACCGCCGGCCTTGGCGACCTGCGTCCCGACCTGATCGGCGAGCATCGACTTCCAGATCCCGCCGGCATTGCCCTTGCCGAAGACGGCGCTGGCCTTCGAGGGCATCATGGTCTCGACGAACTGGCGCAGGACGAAGGCCTCGAACTGCTTGTAGGGATCCCCGGCCTTGCCGGCGCCCGAGATCGCGTTGTCGGTCTGCAGGGCCGTCAGGGCTCCGCGGGCGTCGAGGGGCATGTGCACCGAGGCGCCGGCCATGCGGTAGGCATCGCCGAACGCCGCCGGATCGGTTCCGGGAGCCGACAGCTTGGCGGCGGCCTCCTGCACGCGGCCGGGATCGGCGGCGCGGGCCACATCGAGGACGATGTCGGAGGGAGGCGAGATGCTCATGGCAGGCGCTTCAGCGGGTTCGGGGAGCCGGTCCCTGGGAGGCATAGGCCCCCTGGCTTTCGGCAGGCTTGCATCTCGGCAGGCTTGCATCTCGGCAGGCTTGCTTCTCGGCAGGCTTGCATCGTGGCCCTGGGGATTGGTTCGGGGGCCTCGGGGATCAGTCCGGAGGCCTTGGCCCGCGTGCGGTCATGAGGTCGAGCTGTTCGAGCAGGGCGTGCTGCTCGCGCTCGTGGTCGCGCCGCTTCAGGAGGCTGTCGGCCTGGCGCTCGGCGCGCTTCTCGGCGAGGCCACGGGCCTTCAGTATGTCAGACAGTCGTGTCGAGGTCGCGCTGAGTTCGGTCGCTTCCGTCGCGAGCGCGCGCAGGCGCCGCGCCGCGGCGTCGAGGAACAGGCCGTGCATGGTCTCGCCGGCCAGGGTCGACAGCATGGCCGCCCGGTCGGCCTCGACCCGCGCGACCTGGGCGCGGTTGGCGGCGAGGTCGCGCTCGGCCAGGCCCCGCATCTGCTCCTGGACCTTGAGCAGGCGCTGGGCGCGGAGGAGCCGGAGGCGGGTGGTCATCGGCTCAGCCCCGGCGCAGGTAGTCGAAGTAGCCCATGACGAACTGCATCATGAACTCGTTGCTGATGGCGTAGAGGAGCAGCAGGCCGCCGGCCATGATGAACGGCGTGGCGATGAAGTAGACCGGGATCTGCGGCACGAGCTTGTTCACGAAGCCGGCGGCGAGGTTCACCGCCACCGCGTAGACGAGGAACGGCGAGGTGATGCGCAGGCCCAGCACGAAGGCGGTCGTGACCTGGTCGACGATGCGCACCAGGGCGGCCTGCGAGCCGATGCCCTCGCCGGGCGGGATCCGGCCGTAGGAATCGACGAGGCCGCGGAACAGCTCCCAGTGCAGGTCGGCGGCGAACAGCAGCGCGGCCGCCGCCATCATGATCATCGCCTCCACCGCCGGGACCGGGTCCATGCCCTCGGCCACCGACCCCGGCATGCCGCCGAAGCCCACCATGGTGACGGCGGCGTTCACGACGGTCTCCAGCACCACGTAGTAGACCCGGCCGAGGAAGCCGAGGACGAGGCCGGTCAGGCTCTCGGTGACGATCCAGCCCAAGGTGGCGCCGGGATCCTGGGCCGCGAGCTTGCCCTGGAACAGGGGCAGCAGCATCGGGGTCAGGGCCAGGGAGACCGCCAGCGAGATGAGGAGGCGGACCTGCGCGGGCACGCGGGGGCTGGAGAAGCCCGGCACGATGAGGAGGCAGGCGCCGACCCGGCAGAAGATCAGGAACACCCCGAGAAAGCTCTCGGGGCCGAGCACGGCCAGGAGCGGCGCCGTCACGAGATCGTCCCGAGGGAGCGGATCTCGACCCCGCGCGCGATCTCCAGGTGCGAGAGGACGGCGAGCGTCGGGTAGAGCCGCTCGATGATCATCCGCACGTAGGGGCGGGCATCCGGCGCGGTCACCAGGGCGAAGTTGCGGGTCTCGCGCATCTGCTTGCGGATCGCCTCGGACGCCTCGGTGCCGAACTGCTCGACGAGGCGCGGGTCGATGTCGAACTCGATGACCTCGCCCTTGCCGTCGCGCTTGAGGCTCTGGTGGAAGGAGAGGTCCCAGGCGCTGCCGAGGCGCAGCACCGCGAGCACGCCGTTCTCGGCGAGGTCGCCGCAGATCTGCTGGGCGATGCGCATGCGGACGTGCTCGGCGATCTGCTCGGCCCGGCGGGCATGGGGCGTGATCTCGGCCACGGCCTCCAGGATGAGGTGCAGGTTGCGGATCGACACCCGCTCGGAGAGCAGGAGCTTCAGCACCGCCTGCAGGCCCGAATAGGAGATCTGCGAGGGGCAGATCTCGTCGAGCAGGCGCTTGTACTCGGGGTCGAGCCGGTCCAGCAGGTTGCGCATGTCCTTGTAGGACAGGAGCGTGGGCAGGTTGTTACGGATCACCTCGGAGAGGTGGGTCAGCAGCACCGAGGAGCCGTCGATGGGCTCGAACCCGCCGCGCCGCACCTCGCCCGCATAGGCGTCGAGGACCCAGCGCGCCTTCATGCCGAAGGCGGGCTCGCGGACCTCGTCGCTCGGCACGTCCGGCACGGGGCCGTCTCCGGTGACCACGAGGAGCTCGCCGGGGCGCAGTTCCTGGGTCGCCACCACGGTGCCGTGGATGAGGATCTGGTAGCATTTCGGCGGCACCGCCAGGCTGTCGGTCAGCTTGATGTCGGGCACGACGAAGCCGTATTGGCGCGCGAACTTGCGGCGCATCTTGGCGACCCGGTGCGACAGCTCGGACTGCGTTCCCTGGACCTGGGCCGAGATCTGGCGCCCGAGGCAGAGCTCGATCTCCGGCGTCTTCAGCGATTCCTTGACGGATTCGCGCAGCGCGACCTGCTTCTTCTCCTCGTCGGCCTCCGCCTTGGCATCGACGATCGCCTTCTGGGCGGCGAGCTTCTTCGGGATCGCGTAGGCGGTGAAGGCCATCAGCACGGAGAGCACCATGAAGGGCACGAAGGGCAGGCCCGGCACCAGGGCGAACATGAACATCAGGGCCGCGGCCACCGAGAGGGCGCGGGGATAGGCCCCGAGCTGGCCCAGCACCGCCTGCTCCGCGGTGCCCCGCGTGCCGCCCTTCGAGACCAGGAGGCCGGCGGCCAGCGAGACGATCAGGGCCGGGATCTGTGAGACTAGGCCGTCGCCCACCGACAGCTTGGTGAACACGTCGGCCGCCTGGCCCAGCGGCATGCCGTGGCGGGTGGTGCCGATGATGATGCCGCCGAACACGTTGACGGCGATGGTGATGAGCGAGGCGATGGCCTCGCCGCGCACGAACTTCGAGGCGCCGTCCATGGAGCCGAAGAAGGCGCTCTCCTCCTCCAGCTCGCGCCGGCGGTGCTGGGCCTCCTTGTCGTCGATCAGGCCGGCATTGAGATCGGCGTCGATCGCCATCTGCTTGCCGGGGATCGCGTCGAGGGTGAAGCGCGCCCCCACCTCGGCGATGCGGGTGGCGCCCTTGGTGATGACGAGGAAGTTCACCGTGATCAGGATCAGGAAGACCACGATTCCGATGACGAAGTCGCCGCTCATCACGAACTGCGAGAAGCCCTGGATCACGTGGCCGGCCGCCGAGACGCCGTGCTGTCCGTTGGCCAGGATCAACCGGGTGGTGGCGATGCCGAGGGCCAGGCGCAGCAGGGTCGCGATCAGCAGGACGGTGGGGAAGGCCGAGAATTCCAGCGGCTTCTTGATCCAGAGCGCCACCATCAGGATCAGCACCGACAGGGCGATCGAGAAGGCGAGCCCGATATCGAGCAGGATCGCCGGCACCGGCAGGAACAGGATCGCCAGGATGGCGACGATGCCCGCCGCGAAACCGATGTCCCTCTGGGACCGGCGCTCTCCTGCGATCGTGGCGCTTGCCGCCATGGCGGATACTCAACCCCCGTGAATCAACACCGGCTTGTCGCGCCGCAAGCTTGTGCGAGGGTCGCCTGGCACCGGCCGCGGCATCGGCGAAGCGACCGAACGGGCGCGGCGCGCGTTGAAGGGATGTCGATTCCACCCTGCGGGTGCGTGCGTGCTAAGATCATTGTCTGCATCGGCGCCGTACGTTGGGATTTCGGACCCAGCCCGCAGCGTCCGCGTTGTGTTCTTCGAAAGACTCGATTGCCTCATGCCTGATCTTCGCCTCGCCCTCCCCCTCCTCGGTGCTCTCCTGGTTTCGGGAACCGCGGCCGCCGAACCCACGCCGATCCGCGAATTGCTCAAGCTCTCCTGCACCGGAGACTACCTGGAGCATTGCAGCATGCATCCGCCCGGCGGCCCGGAGGTGGAGGCCTGCTTCCGGCAGAACCTGCGCAAGCTCTCGCCGGACTGCGCCCGGGCGATCCGGACCTATCAGCGTGAGAAGAAATCCACGCGCTGAGGCCGGCCCAGCCCGAAAGCCGGCTTCCGGATCGGATCCCGAACCGGATTCCCGACCACCCGCGTCGCCGGCGTCCAGGCCGACGCGCAGCAGGATCAGGCCGTGTCGCAGGCAGATGCAAGCACGCCGACCGATCGGGATGCCGTCCGGTTCCGCGATGCCGGCGAGGCGGCGCTCGTCGTCGAGTTCGGCGCGCGGGTCGACCCGGACCTGAATGCACGGGTGCTCGCCCTGGACGCGGCCCTCGGACGGGACCCGGTCGCCGGCATCCTGGAGACGGTGCCGACCTATCGCTCGCTGATGATCCATTACGACCCGCTGAGGCTCGACCGCGACGCTCTCGCGGCCCGGGTCGGCGCTCTCCTCGATCGGCCTCCGGCAGGACCGCGCGCCGGCCGCACCTGGACGCTGCCCTGCTGCTACGATCCGGCCTTCGCGGAGGATCTGGCGGCGGTCGCCGACTGGGCCGGCCTGCCCGCTTCGGCCGTCGCCGCGCGCCACGCCCAGGGGACGTACCGGGTCTACATGTACGGATTCGCGCCGGGCTTCGCCTATCTGGGCGGCCTGCCGGACGCCCTCGCGATCCCCCGTCGCCCGACGCCGCGCCCGCCCCATCCCGCCAACGCCCTCCTGGTGGGCGGCGGTCTCGCGGCCGTGGCGACCTTTCCGATGCCGACCGGCTGGTACGTCGTCGGACGGACGCCGGAGCGGCTCTATTCCGAGGACCGTCCGCAGAGCTTCCTCGTCGAACCCGGCGACGGCCTCCGCTTCGAGCCGATCGACGCGGCGACCTTCGCCGCCCTCGAGGCCCGGGCCGCGCAGGGGGAAATCCTCGCGCGGAGAAGTCCGTGAGTGCGGAGCCGATGCGGGAGGAGCCCATGCGGGAGGAGCCCATCAGCGAGGGAGCCGGCACGGGGCAGGCCACGCTCCGGATCCTCGCGGCCGGGGGCGGCGTCACCCTGCAGGATGCCGGCCGGCACGGTTTCCTGCGCTACGGCATCACGCCGGCCGGGCCGATGGATCCCCTCGCCCACGCCACCGCCAACCGGGCCCTCGACAATCCCCCCGGCGCCACCCTGATCGAGGTCTCCCTCGGCGGATTGTCGCTGACGACGGCCGGGGCCGCCGTCGACGTCGCCCTGGCGGGTGGGGACCTGCGCATCGACCTCGACGGGCGCGCGCTGCCCGGCGCCGTGGCCCTCACCCTGCGGCCGGGCGCGCGGCTCACCCTCCGGGCGGGCCGGGGCGGGGCCTGGTGCAGCCTCGCGGTGGCCGGGGAGATCGCCGTGGCGCCGGTGCTGGGCTCGACGGCGACCCACACCCGCTCCGGGCTCGGCGGCCTGCACGGGCGCGGCTTGCTTGCGGGCGACACCCTCGCGATCCGGACTCCGCGCGCCTCGGTCGGCGACCCCTGCCGCCTCGCGGCGCCCTGGCTCCATCGGCCGCCGGACGTGATCCGCGTCGTCCTCGGGCCCCAGGACGACCTCTTCGCGGCGTCCGTCCACGACGCCTTCCTGGCGGGTCCCTGGCGGATCGGTCCGCGCGGCGACCGCATGGCCAGCTTCCTCGAAGGTCCGTCCCTCCAGGCCCGGAGCCACGACATCGTCTCCGACGGCATCGCCATGGGGGCGATCCAGGTCCCGGGCTCGGGCCAGCCCCTGGTGCTCATGGCCGACCGCCAGCCCACCGGCGGCTATCCGAAGATCGCCACGGTGATCGGCGCCGATCTCGGCCGTCTGGCCCAGGCCCAGGCGGGCACGGCGCTGCGCTTCGCCGCCGTCGACCTGGCGCAGGCGGTGGCGGCGCGGCGGGCCGAACGCGACGCCCTGGTCCCGGACATCCGGCGCGAGCCCGTCCTGCGCACCGAATTTCCCTCCGAATTCCTGCTCGGGACCAACCTCATCGACGGCGTCGTCGGTTAGGATCGCCCCTCCCGCGGCCGCAGGACCGCGTCGCTGCCGGATGCACGCCGATGCCGACTATCGACCTGAATGCCGATCTGGGGGAAGGCTTCGGCGCCTATCGCTGCAGCGACGATGCGGCGATGCTCGCCCTCGTGACCTCGGCCAACGTCGCCTGCGGATTCCATGCCGGCGACCCGGAGATCATGGCCGAGACCTTCGCCCTGGCGCGGGCGCGGGGCGTCGCCGTGGGCGCGCATCCGGGCTTTCCCGACCTCGCCGGCTTCGGGCGCCGGCCGATGCCGTTCGGCCCGGCCGAGATCGAGCGGCAGGTCGCCTACCAGGTCGGCGCCGCGCAGGCGCTGGCCGCCCTGGCGGGCCATCGCCTGACCTACGTCAAGGCGCACGGGGCGCTGGCCAACCGCGCAGCGGCGGAGCGGGACGTGGCGGATGCGATCGCGCGGGCGGTGCGCGCGGTCGATCCCAACCTCGGCCTCCTGGCCATCGCCCGGACCGAGCAGGTCGCCGCCGGCGAGGCGGCAGGCCTCGCCATCCATGCCGAGATCTTCGCCGACCGCGGCTATACCGAGGCGGGCCAGCTGATCCCGCGCGGCCAGCCCGGCGCCCTGATCACGGCGGCCGAGGCGGCGGCGGACCGGGTCCTGGCGATGGTGCAGGCCGGCGGCATCCTCACGGCCGAGGGCACCCTGCTGCCGACGCGGATCGACTCGGTCTGCGTGCACGGCGACAGCGCGCACGCCGTGGGCATGGCGCGGGCGGTGCGGGCGCGGCTGGAGGCGGCCGGGATCACCCTGCGGGGCCTCGGTCAGAATCCGGTGACGATGCGCCCGTAGGTGGCCTCGGCGAAGGTGTAGATCTGCGCCCCGATGAAGGAGCTGGTCACGAGGAGCACCAGCAGGATCACCACGATCTTGGGCACGAAGGTGAGCGTCACCTCCTGGATCTGCGTCAGCGCCTGCAGCAGCGCCACGGCGATGCCGATCAGCATCGCCGCGCCGATGGCCGGTCCCGCCGCGACGATCACGGTCCAGATCGCGGCGCGCACGAGTTCGAGGGCGTCGACCTCGTTCATCCGGGGAGCGGCCTTGTCCTGGGGGGGTTCACGTCCACTCTACGCCGGAATGCCGTCACCGCGACAGGGAAATGCCCTGCGACAGGAGCACGTCCTGGCCGTTGGTCAGGCGGGCCAGGGCGCCCTCGCTGGTGATCTTCACGGACTGGACCTCGCCCGTGACCGTGCCGTCCGAGGAGGTGATGGTCCGGCCGATGATCTGGTCGGCCTGCGACAGGAAGCTCGACGAGAGCAGGGAGTCCAGCTTTGTGTTGGTCTTGGTCGCCTGCTCCACCTGGGAGAAGGTCGCCAGCTCGCTGACATAGGCCGTCGAATCCATCGGCTTCGTCGGATCCTGGTTCTTCAGCTGCGTCATCAGCAGGGTCAGGAAGGTGTCGGCGTTCATCGAGGCGGCGACGCCGGTCGCGGATTTGGTGGCGGCCGCGGTGGCGGCCGTCTGGGATGTGCCCGTGCTGGGGACGCTGGCGACGCTCATCGGCGGGCCTCCTGGTTCGATGGCCCGGTCAGGCCGGGTGGACGGGGGATTCGACGGGCACGGCCCGACGCACCGGGGCGAGCGCATCCCCCGGGGCGGGGGCGGTCATGGGGGTGGTCATGGGGGCAGCCATGGGGGCAGCCATGAGGGCGGCCTCCGCCGCGTAGAGCCCGCGGATCAGTTTGAGCGCCTCGATCAGCCGGCCCGCCTCGACGAGCTGGCCGGCGCCGAGGACCCCTTCGCGGATCTCCGGATCGGCGACGACGGCGAGGAGACCGGCCTGGAGGCTGCGGCAGAGCTCGCGGGCGGGGTCCGCGTTGGCCGGATCGATCACCAGCGCCTGGACCGCGAAGTAGAGCTGGCGCAGGGGCGTGGTCGCCGCCTCCGCCTGCAGCACGTGGGTCTCCAGCAGGAAGGTGGCGTCGTTCAGAAGCTCCAGGGAGACCTTCCGATCGACGCGCAGGACTGCGCCGTTCACGTAGACGCGCTCGCCGGCGCGCAGGGACAGACGCATGGTCCGGCTCACCGCAGGCCATCCCGGATCGAGGTGTTGACCGCGATCAGCGCCGACAGGGTGCGGTCGGGCTCGGCGATGACCGCGTTGGCCTCGTGCATGCTCCACAGGCCGATGGAGACGAGGTCGGCGCGCAGGTCCGGCGGCAGGCCGTTCTCCTCGCTCTGGAGGTCCTCGATGAGCACGCCCCAGAGGCTCTGCAGGAAGCCGGCCGCCATGGCGCGATCCGCCTGCTGGGCATCGGGCCGGTCGGCGATGCGCATCAGGTCGAGGGCCCGGTCGAAGGCGGCGCGCTCGCGCTCACGCGCGATGGCCGGGGCCTCCTCCAGGATCTCGGCATAGGAAAACTGGTACATATCGGTCCTGTCCCGTGTATCCGCGGTCCGCCGCGCCGGGGCGCGGATCGGACCGATGAGCCGTTGGGGCCGGCAGGCCTTCCGGGGAAGGCACCCGCCGCCGGGTCGTGACGGGGCTCGGCGGCCGGAGCCCCGCGCCGCGCTAGAGGTAGTTGACGAGGGAGAGTTGCCGCAGCTGCGCGGTCAGGGCGTAGGAGATCTGCACCTGCGTCGACAGGCGGTCGACCCGGGTCTTGGCCTCGGCCCGGTCCACGCCCTCCAGGTCGCCGATCTGCGAATCGAGCAGCGCCGTCTGCGACTCGAGCCGGGTGTTGGCCGAGGTGATGGCGGCCTGCGAGCGGCCGAGATCGGCCTGGAGGGTGATCAGGCCCTTGCTCGCCTCGCCCAGCAGGCCGGCGACCCGGGTCGTCAGGACGGTCTGCGCCGCCGCCGAGAGGTTCGTGGACCCGAGGTCGGAGGCCATCACGTAGGCCATGGCGAGCTTGCGCATCGCGGGTGCGTTGGCGCTCGCCGAGGTCTCCGCGGTCTCGCTGAGGGAGATCTGGTTGACCAGGGGCGCGGTCCCGGCAGCGGACCAGGTCGTCCCCCACGCGGCTTCGTCGAACAGGCCCTTGAAAGCCGGCCCATCGAGGAAGCCCGCCATGTCGGCGGCCGAGATCGCGCTCGCGCCGGGGTTGTCCTGCGACATCCCGAAGGCCGCGCGGAAGGCCGCGTCGACGGCGGTCTTCGCCGGGGAGGCCGGACTCGTCGCGTAGGGGGTCATCGGGGCCTCGGCGGTCCGCGCGCCGCCGAAGACGAACTGGCCGCCCGCGGAGGTGTTGAGGAGCGCGGTCAGGGTGCCGAGCCCGTTCGCCGCCATGTCCTTGAGGACGCCGGCACGCTTGTCCTCGGGAACGCCCGTTAGCGCCTTCAGGGTGGCGTCGGCCCCATCCTGGATCTGCTTGAGGACGGCCTGCGAGGTGCCGAGCCGGAGGCTCGCGGCGTCGTTGCTGTCGCGCAGGGCCGCGAGTTCGGCGATCTTCTGGCGCAGCCCGACGGCGAGGCCGGTGCGGCTGCCGAGCGTCAGGCCGACATCGGCATAGCGGCCGGTGACGATCTCCTGGTTGGCCTGCGCCATGTCGGTCTGCATCCGGGCCAGGCCGATGCGCGGCGTGTTCCAGAAGCTCAGGGTGGAGAGGGCGTTGGTCCGCATGGGGTCTATCGCACCGCATCCATCAGGGTTTTCAGGAGATCGTTCACGAGCGTCAGCAGCTTGGCCGAGGCCGTGTAGGACCGTTCGAGCGCGAGGGTGGACGCCGTCTCGTCGTCGGTGTTGACGCCGGTGGCGTTGGAATAGGCATCGGAGGCGCGGGCGAGCAGCGTCGACTGGTAGTTCGACTCCGCGGTGGCAGCCTGCCGCTTGCCCGCGAGCCAGCCCACGGAGGCGGTCGCGAAATCCTGGAGACTGCCGCGGGTGGGAAGGCCCGCGGAAGCGTCGAAGGAGCGGTCGGCCGTCACGAGCGAGGCCAGCGTCCGCAGGCGGTCGGCGAAGGCGTTGCCGCCCGTGGCCGCCGGGTTCGACCGGTAACCGGGCCCCGCGATGCCGCCGTCCCGCAGCAGGGCGACGTCGCCGCCGCGCTGCGGATCGACCGAGGCGTTGATCCGGAGCCGGGCCGCCAGCCCGGTCGCGGCGAAGGGGCCGCTGGGGACCGATCCGCCGGCATCCGCCACGAACAGGCCCGCCGCCCGCGGCGGGACACCGAACGCGACGCCGAAGCCGACATCGACCAGCATCCTGCCGGACGTCGGCGCCATGTTCTGGACGGTGAGCCGCGCGGCGGCCCCCGTGGCCGCCGCGGTGGTGAAGGTGAGGCGCCCGGCGGCGTCGAGGCCGGCGGTCACCTTGCCGGCGAGCGAGGGCGTCGCGGTATCGGCGGCGATCCGACCGTTGATCGCCGCGACGAGCTCGGCCGGCGTCACCTTGGACAGGTCGGCCGCCGCACCCACCATCGTGCTCGCATTCAGCACGATCTTGACGGCGGAGCCGTCGGCGAGGCCGAGGGAGAACGCCACTTCCTTGGCGCCGCTCAGATCCGCCGTCCCGGCCGTGCCCGCGGCGGCACCCGGGCGGAAGGCTTCCGTCGTCGCCAGGGCGGAAAGGCCGCTCACTTGGCCCGTGGACTGGTTCAGGACGCTTGTCCCGATCTCGGAGAAGGCGTCGACGAGGTTGGCGGCGATCCCGTCGAGCTGGGATTCGTAGCGAGTGGCCACGCCGTCGCGCAGTTCCGCCAGGCCGGCGATGCGGCCGGATTGCACCGGCATCGGGGAATTGGCGCCCGTGACCGGCACGCCGTCGACGATGACGGCGCCCCCGGTCGTGCCGGCCGAGAAGGCGGGTGTGGGCGTGAAGGAGACGCGCCGGGCGGCGCGCTCGAACAGCGGGACGCCGCTGTCGGTGTAGATCGCGACGTCGTTGCCGGCGCGCACGACCGTGGAGATGCCGATCTCCTGGGACAGGCCGGCGAGGATGCGGTCGCGGTCGTCCAGGGCGTCGGTCACGTCGCTGCCGTTCGCGGTCCCGCGGGTCACGACCTGGTTGGCGGCCTCGAACTGCGACAGGAGGTCGTTGATGCGCGAGACCGACTCGGCGAGGTCGGCGTCGGCCTGCATGCGCACGGTCTCGACGGCGGCCGCGCTGTTGTTCAGGCTCGTCGCGAGGTCGCGCGCCCGGTCGACCGCGTCGCGCGCGAGCGCCACGTCGTCGGGCTGGTTGGCCGCGGCCTTCAGGGCGGCGTTGAGGGCGCCGAGGCGCGCGGCCGGAGAGGTGCCGTCGCTGGTGTCGCCGATGGTGCCCTGGAGGGTGGTGAGACCACCGAGCACGGCCTCGCTGGCGGCCACGGAGGAGGTCCCGGCGAGCTTTCGGTCGAAGAGGGCGACGTCGGTCGCCCGCTGGATCGAGACCGCGCTGCCCCCGCCGGCCGCCACCAGGTTGGCGATCTTGCGGCTGTAGAACGGATCGCTCGCCCCGGCCGTGTTGCGCGCGGCGACGGCGATTTGCGCCGAGGTCGCGAGCAGCGAGGTCCGGGCGGAGTTGAGGGCGAGGGCGAGGCCCATCGGGGATATCCTGGAAAGGGGGCGGGTGGTGGGCGACAGGAGCCGCCGCACCGGGAGGCGCGGCGGACGGGGCCCGGAGGCCCGGGCGCCGAAGTCCGGTCTGGCTTCAGCGCTTGAGGTTCATCAGGGTCTCGAGCAACTCGTTGCCGGTCATGAACACCTTCGAATTGGCGGTGTAGACCGTCTGCGACTCGATCATCGAGGTCAGCTCGGAGCTGACGTCGACGTTGGACTGCTCCAGCGCGCTCGCCTTGATGGTGCCGAGGCCGCCGAGGCCGGCGAAGCCGATCTGGAGGTCGCCGGAGTTCAGCGAGGGCAGGTAGACGTTGCCGGCGCGCGGTTCGAGATTGTCGGGGCTCTTCACCTCGGCGACCGGGATCTTGAAGGCTGCGAGGCGGGTGCCGTCGGCGTAGGTGGCGTAGACGAGGCCGTCCGAGCCGAACTCCGTGCCGGTCACGGCCGAGGGCGCCTTGCCGTTGGCCGTGCCCTTGAGGGCGTCGGCACCGGCGAGCTGCGTCATGCCGCTCATGTCGAGGGAGAAGGGCTCTCCGCCGGGAATCGTGAAGCTCGTGGTGGTCGGGCCGGTCAGCTTGCCGTTCGCGTCGAACGCGAGCGTCACCGGCGGCGCGGTCAGGGCGGTCCCGTCCGGGGCGTAGACCGATGCGGTCCAGGTGTTGGGGAGGACCGGAGGGGTAGCGGCCGGATCGACGGGCGCGTGCTTCAGGTAGATGTCGAGGGTGACGCTGTTGCCGAGCTTGTCGTAGGTGACGAGCGACGTCTTCTTCGAATAGTTCGTCGGCGACAGGGCTCCCCCGAGCGCCGGCGTGTCGGCGGCGAGGTTGCCGCCCATCGTCGCCTTGGTGGAGGGCGTCGCCCGCAGGCCGAGGCTCGCCATGTTCACGGGCACCAACCCGTCGGTGCTGTTCAGGGCGGGCGTCGGATCCTGGCCATCGACGAGGCTGTAGCCCATCAGGGTGAAGCCGCCGGAATTGATGAGGTTGCCCGTCGGACCGTCCACCACGAAGTTGCCGGCGCGGGTCAGGTAGGACGCCTTGTTATCGTCCTGCACCACGAAGAAGCCGTTGCCCTGGATGGCGAGGTCGGTCTTCGACGAGGTGAAGGTGACCGGCCCCTGGCTGCCGATCGACCGGCGGATCGTGGTCTCGACCGCACCGGAGGTGTAGTTCGCCGTGGAGCCGCCGTCGATCAGCAGGGACGAGAACTCGGCCGCCGAGCGCTTGTAGCCCGTGGTGCTCGCGTTCTGGACGTTCTCGGCGACGGTGGAGATGCGGTTCGACTGCGCATTCATGCCGGAGACGCCGGTGCGCAAAACGCTGATGAGACTCATGACGTCACCTCGAAATCGGGGGCCGCGGCGCGGCGCGGCGGTTCGGCGGGCACTAAAGGAAGACAGGCTTGCGCGGGGCTGGGTCGCCGCGCGCGGGGGATGAACGGGAGGAAACGGAGCGGAGGGGGCCGCGGGCGGCATGATCCCCCTCACGTCCGCAGGGACTGCGCGAGCTCCAGGAACGCGTCCTGGCTCGCCGCCATGCCGGGTTCCTGACGCAGGGCCTCGTAGATCCGCGGAACCAGGAGGATGGCCTGGTCGAGCTCGGCATCCTCGCCGGCGCGGTAGCCGCCCATCAGGCGCAGGTCGCGGGTTTCCTCGAAGCGGGCCATCATGGCCTTGAGGCGCCGGACGAGTTCGCGCTGCTCGGGCGTCCAGACCTCGGAGGCGAGGCGCGAGATCGACCCGAGGAGATGCATTGCCGGATAGCGGCCCTGCTCGGCGATGGCCCGGTCGAGGACCACGTGCCCGTCGAGGGTGCCGCGGATCGAATCCGCCACCGGGTCGTTGTGATCGTCGCCGTCGACCAGCACCGAGAAGACGCCCGTGATGGTGCCGGCGCCGTCGAGGCCGGGGCCGGCCCGCTCGAGGAGGCGGGGCAGGTCGGAGAACACGCTCGGCGGATAGCCCCGCGCCACCGCCGGCTCGCCGGACGCCAGGGCCACGTCGCGGGCCGCATGGGCGTAGCGCGTCACGGAATCCACGATGAGCAGCACGGATTCGCCGGCGTCGCGAAACGATTCCGCGATGGCGAGCGCCATCTTGGGCGCCTGCCGGCGCATCATCGGGCTCTCGTCCCCGGTGGAGACGACGATGACGGCCCGGGCCCGGTTGGGCGCCATCGCCCCGTCCAGGAATTCGCGCACCTCGCGGCCGCGCTCGCCCACCAGGGCCACGACGACGCTGTCGAAGCCGGTGGCTCCGGCGAGCATCGCCAGCAGGGTCGACTTGCCGACGCCGGAGCCGGCGAAGATGCCGATGCGCTGGCCGAGGCAGAGGGGCGTGAACAGGTCGAGGGCGCGAACCCCCGTGCGCAGGGGCTGCGTCACCCGCGCCCGTTCCATGGCGGGCGGCGGCGCGGCTTCCAGCGGCACGGCGCGGGCGCCCGGGACGAGATCGCCGAGGCCGTCGATGGGACGCCCGAGGGCATCGATCACCCGGCCCTTCCAGCTCGGATCGGGGCGCAGGGTCGGGTCGCCGAGGCGATAGGCCAGGGTTCCGATCCCGGCCTCGATCCGGGCATCGAACGGCTTCACCGTCACGCCGCCGGCATCCACGCGCACGACCTCGCCGATCTGCTCGCGGCCATTGGCCCGGAAGCCCATGCGGTCGCCGAGGGTCATGAACGGCGCCACGCCGGCGACGCGGGCCGCGCTGGCGGTGACCTCCTGGATCGGCCCGCCGACGCGCACCAGGGGCAGGGCCTCGCGGCCCGTCGCCAGGGCCGCGCCGAGGCGGTCGAGGACATCGGGCATCGGCTCAGCCCTGCGGGCTCAGGGAGCGGATCGCCCCGGAGAAGGTGGTCTCGGTCTCGGAGCTGAGGGTCGCGGCGCTCTCGAAGGCGCGCTGGATGGTGATGAGCTTCGTCATCTCCAGCACCGGGTTGACGTTGGCGCCCTCCACGAAGCCCTGGACCATGCCCATGCGGGTGAAGTCCTGCACCGGGGTCGCCGGCAGGCTGGTGCTGACGCCGTTTGGCTCGGCACGGGTGAGCGTGCTCTTCGGGTCGAGGGTGAAGAGGCCGATGGCGCCGACCTGGTTGATGCCCTGCGAGACGCTGCCGTCGCGCCCGATGGTGGGCGGACCGGCCTGCGGATCGAGCAGGATCGGCGCGCCGCCGGGATCCAGCATCGGCTGTCCGGTGAGGTTGCGCAGCTGGCCCAGCGCATCCATCGTCATGCGGCCGTCGCGGGTATAGACGGGGCCCTTGGCACCGCGCACGGCGAACCAGGCCTCGCCCTGGACCGCCACGTCGAGGGGGCTGTCCGTCTTGATCGTCGGTCCGGCGCGCTGGGAGATGTAGGTGTCGCCGGAGGACGCGAAGGCGATGGCGCCCTTGGTGGCCTGGGCGAGGAGCGCGGTGAACTTGGTGTCCTCGGCGCGGTAACCGCTGGTGGAGAGGTTGGCGACGTTGTTGGCGACCGCGTTCAGCCGCTTGTCCATCGCGATCTGCGCGGAGAGCGAAACGTAGAGGGCGTTCTGCATGGCGCCTCAGTTCCCCGTTCGGATGCGCTGGAGGCTGAGCAGCAGGCTCGCGTCGAGCCCCTGCGTCGACGAATCGGCGAACAGGTTGAGGACAGGCGCCGAGGCGGCGTTGTTCTGGGCGTCCCAGATCGCGGTGAAGCGCTGCACGAAGCGCTGCAACTTGTCCGGGTCCTTGAAGCTCGCCAGATCCACCCGCTTCTCGATGATCGCCGCCTGGCTGGCGATGCCGTCCGCGCTGGAGCTATCGGGCAGACCCAGGACGGTCTTAACCACCTGGGACAGGGCCGGGTCTCCCAGCACGCCGTAGCCCGAGGAGACGGTGGGCGCCTTGCGGGCGAAGTACAGGGCGAGGCGCACGCCGGAATCCTCGCTGCCCGCATCGGTTTCCAGGCTCTGGCGCAGGTAGGCGGTGGTGGTCTCCGAGGTGGCGGCGGGCAGCGTCGTGGTGAAGGCTCCATAGGTGTTAAAGTCGAAAGCTTTGGCGAAGGCGACGTAGCGGTCGTCCGCGAGTCGGTTGGCGAAGGCCTTGCCGTCGGTAACACCCTCGGTCAGGACCTTGCGCATGAAGGCCTTGGCGTAGGTCATGTCCTCCAGGCCATAGGCCTTCATCGCATAAGTGTAGAGGCGCCGGTCGCCGAGGAAGTCGTCGATGGATTTCACGTCGCCGATCTTGGCCTTGTAGTAGGCGGTTTCGCGGGCGACGTCAGGCTGTGCGGCCTTGCGCGCCAGGGTCGCGTCGAGGTCGCGGGCGAGCAGACTGTAGCTCGTGAAGGTGCTCGTCATGGCAGGACGCGATCGCTCGTGCGGCGCGGTGGCATCGCCGGATGGAAGGATGAGGGCGGAAACGGCCGGCCCGGGAAGGCTCCTGGCAGCGGAGCCAGGGCGGCGCCCGTTTGCTCTAGAGCGCATGGCTTGCGGCAGGCTGGTGCCGGGGCAGGGCCTCGCCCGGACGTCACAGCGGGGACGGCCCGATGATCGTCTCCGAGGTGATCACGACCCAGCCGGACCCGGTGGCGCGAATGGAGAGGATGCGGCCCGCGCCCGGCAGGACGGCGCCCGGCACGACCTGGCGCAGGCCCTCGGGGCCTTCCACCAGGGCCGCGCCCTCGGTCACCCGGCGCAGGACGTAGCCGCGCGCCTTCGCGGGGGATTCGCTCCGCTCCTCGTCGGAGGGCGGCGGGACGGGATCGGGCAGCGCGCCGGTGGTGGTCGGATCGAGATCGAGGGCCGCCTCGCGGGTGGGGGCGACGGTTCGCTTCCAGGCGAAGCCGCCACCCACCGCCGGCAGGAAGGGCTGGACCGAGTAGGTGTTCGTCGCCCCCGTGATCGCGTAGGCCGCGAAGGTGCCGGAGACGACGGCGAGGCCGAGGCAGATGCCGATGGCGGCGCGCTCCACGGCGGCGGCTCGGGACCGGCGCAGGACCTCGGCCCCGGCCGAGGGACGGGTGTAGCCGGGACGCGGCGAGAGCGGGGTGGCGGCGCGACGGGAGAGGGTCGTGGTCATGGCCATCGCAAGAGGAAGCGGGCGGACGTCACTGAACACTCCCAGGTTATAGTTACCAAAGCGTTAAGACTCGGCCTGGATCGACAGTCCGGACACCCGCTGTTAAGCCTGCGCGCAGGTTGCAGACGGGACAGCGGGACGATGGCGGATTGGCAGGAGGCGGTTGCCCGGGGAGACCGGCCCGCGCGCACGCCCGCGCCGAAGCGCTTCCGCGTGATGCAGCAGGGCCGCATCGTCCTCGGCCCGGAACGGCTCGTGGCCTGCATCGTCCGGGACCTCTCGCCGAAGGGCGCCAGCCTGCGCCTGCCGCGCCCGACCCCGCTGCCCGAGCGCTTCGACCTCGTCATCGCCGGCCACGAGCTCCGGACCGTCGCGGTCCAGCTGCGCTGGCAGCGCGCCGACTTCGCCGGCGTGACCTTCCTGACGCAGGACTGAGAACAGGCCCGCAGCACAACCCAGACTGGCATTCGGTGCATCCGGGACAGGCCCGGGCGATCGGCCTTAAGCTCCTGCTAAGTCGGACCGGGCATAGTCGCCTCATCGGCAAGCGACTGTCCCAGATCAGGACGGAAGCCCCTCGATACGAGCGCGGTGGATAGGTTTCGTGAACCTATAGACATGATGTCGTCCCACCGGTCCGGTGAAAATCCGGGATGTATGGAGCAATACTAGGCTCTGGACCGATAAGTTTGGCTTAGCAGGTGTGTCTGTGATTCCTTCTGGGTGGAGGAGGCGCCG